>CAYUWF010000028.1:0-3339 GCA_964448245.1 uncultured Anaerolineaceae bacterium
ATGAAGTACGGCAGGCTGACCGCCGTGCCGTGGCGACGGGCGGCGACGTAGTGGCCGAACTCGTGCGCCAGGAGAATGCCGAGGAATGATGCGGTGAAAGCCGCGGCGAGAAGAATGGCACCGGGCGAGAACAGGCGCAGATCGGAGAGGCTCTCGGCGCCCGGCTGAAGGTAAGAAGCGCCGTTGATCAGGCCGGCGTAGGCGACGCTGAGCAGCGTCAGGCCAAAGAGCGCGGCATTGACCAGCGGATTGGGTCTGGCAGGTGCGGCCAGCGCCGGCACGCCGATGGCCAGATCGTCGTCGCCCTCCCGGCGCAGCAGCAGCGTCAGCGAGGACTTCTCGAACTCGGGCGCCAGCGCCGCCCATGCCTGCGAGGCGTCTGCCGTGAGCCGGCCGCGGAAGACGAGCGTCGGAGCTGCGCCCGCGGTGGATTCGACGGCGCGAACGGACATCATCCGTTCGACCACCGGCAACAGTTGCGCTTGTCGCGTATCGGCCGTCGGTTCCAGCATCTGTCTCCCAGGCGCGGTGGCGGGGGTGGATGGGAGTCGAACCCACCGCGGCCCGCTAAGCGGCCCGCCGCCGGTTTTGAAGACCGGGGAGCCCACCGGGACCCAACCACCCCCGCGCGGTGAGTAAGGATAACGTAGGAATCGGGCTCCATCAAGTTGAGGGGAACTGCCCTCCGACTTCTGCCCCGCATCTAAGGAGCCACTGTGCCGCTCTCCCGCGGCGAGGGCCGCGGCCCTTCTGCTACAATGCCGGCCACGTGAATCCCACCATGCGTCTCCAGAATCGAGTGGTAGTCACCACCGGCGGAGGACGGGGCATCGGCCGCGCCCTGGCGCTCGGCTTCGCCGCGCAAAGACCGCGCGTCGACGCATTCGATTCCGGCGAGCCCGCGGATGATGATTGAGGGTGGCCGAAGGCCACACGCGCGGCGGCGGGGCATGCCGCCGACGATCCTGGCCGCGGTCATTTTCATGGTGGCCCTGGCATTGCCCGGCTGCGCGCCGGGGACCGTTGAGCCCGCCCCCGTCGCCACGCGGACGCCCATCCGGCTCGGGCCGACCTCGACCTCGGCGCCCACCTCCACCGCTCCGCCAGAGCCACTTGCGGCGCCGACCCTGGCTCCGATCCCCTCCGTCTCCCCCGACGACTGGAGACTCGGCCCGGACGACGCCCCGGTCGAATTGCTGGTCTATGCGGACTTTCAGTCCCCCAATGCCGCGCTGGGGCTAGGCGACCTGCTCGGCGTGTATGATCGCCACCCCGACGAGGTTCAACTCGTCTTTCGACACTTCCCTGTTCTCCCCGAGTACGACAAAGACTCCCTGGCCGGGCAGGCTGTGGAAGCCGCCGGGCGGCAAGGGCTGTTCTGGGAAATGACGCGGATCCTGGCAAGCCGCTACCCGGAGTGGTCCGTCCTTCCGCCGGAGGGTTTTCGCCAGTGGCTCGAGGAGCAGGCGCCGCTCATCGGATTGGACCTAGTGGACTTCGTCGCCGATCTGGATGGAGGGCGCTTCGCGCCGTTGATGGTCGCAGCGTTTCAGGAGGCCTCCGCAGCGGGGATCCCGGGCGTCCCGACGGTCTTCCTGAACGGTGTGCCTTTGCGCCTCTCGCTCACACCCCTCAACCTTGAATCGGCGGTGCGACTTGAGCTGCTGGCCCTGCGGCAATACGACGCGTCGCCGGGGATGGCCATCGACCCGAGGCGCGGCTACACGGCGCACCTGGAACTCGACGATGGGGAGATCGTCATCCAGCTCCTGCCCGAGGCGGCGCCGCAGGCCGTCAACAGTTTCGTTTTCCTGGCTTCGGAAGGCTGGTTCGACGGGATGACACTCTTCCGCGTCGAGCCAGGAGCGCTGCTCGAAACGGGCGATCCGAGCGGAACCGGCTTCGGCGATGCCGGCTATCATCTGCCGGATGAGATCGACCCGCAGTGGACGTTCGACAAGGCAGGCGTCGTGGCCCTGTCGAGCGCCGGGCCGGGTTCGGGGGGAAGTCGCTTCTTCATCACGCTCCAGCCCCTGCCCCTGCTGAACGGCTCGCGCACAATCTTTGGACGCGTGGTGGAGGGGTTGGAACTCCTGGGCGGCCTCGCCTCGCGTGACCCCGCCCTGGACCTGTTGGCCCCCGGGGCGACTGTCGTCCGCCGCGTGCGCGTCGAGGAGACGCAATGACCAGATCCAAGCGATCCCCGACGACGCTCGAGATTCTCTTTTTCGCCGCCACGTTGTCCGGGATCGGACTGGCGCTCCTTGGCGCGTTCTTCCTCGGACTGATAGGGCTCGTCGCCGCCCTCGGTGGCGACCAGCTGAGCGCGCTTACGGGTTTCTGGACCATGGCCGGCGCGCTGGCTGTGGCGCTGGCCCTCTCTCCCGCGGCGTACTGGTCGGGCCGGGCGGTGTTCGGCGCACCGCCTCCACCACGCGGGCGGCCGAGCAGCCTGTGGCTGCTCCCGATCCTTGCCTACCCGGCCTGCCTGATCGTCGGGGCGTTGGCGCAGACGCAGGGGACCGCCTCGCTGCTGCTCGGCCCGCTGGCGCTGGTGGGGACCGCATCCCTTTCCATTGGGTTGGTTGCCTGGATCGTCCGCCGCCTGGGGCCCCCGATCACCCCTCTGCGCGCCTGGGGCCACTTCACCATCGGATTGACGGCGATGCCGCTGGCGGCGTTGATCCTCGAGTTCATCGTAATCCTGCCCCTGGTGGTGATCTTGGGGGCCTGGCTGCTAACGACACCGGAGGGGCAGGTACTAACCACTACCTTCCAGCAGACTCCGCCGGACCCCGATCTCGCGCTCAAGAACGCGAGTGATTTCTTGGGATCTCCCCTCGTCCTCGTCGGGCTCTACGGATACGTCGGCCTGGCGATCCCGGTCATCGAAGAGTCGATCAAGACGATGGCCGTCTGGCCTTTCCTCCGGCGAGGTCTACCCGCAGGTGAAGCCTTTCTCGCAGGCGCGCTGGGAGGAGTCGGCTACGCCCTCTTCGAAGCTCTGTTCCTGACGCAGCCGGGAGAGGCCTGGCTTCCCACGACGTTCGCCCGCATCGGCGCCACGCTGCTGCACGTCTTCACGGCGGCTCTGACGAGCTGGGGATTGATGCAGGCCGTCAGGGGGCGGCGCTACGCCGTCGGCGTCGCCGCCTTCCTCGTCGCCATCATGATGCACGCGCTGTGGAACCTGGCGGCGGTCACCATCGGGATCTCATCGCTGCCGATGGAGACCTCGGCGCTCCCGGCGCTCGCCGGCCTCGGCGGTTTGGCGGCAGTTCTCCTGACCGTCCTGGCCGGGATCGCGGCGCTGGGGCTGGTGCTGGCCTGGGGGCGTCT
>CAYUWF010000028.1:3439-23745 GCA_964448245.1 uncultured Anaerolineaceae bacterium
TGACCGTCCTGGCCGGGATCGCGGCGCTGGGGCTGGTGCTGGCCTGGGGGCGTCTGTCGCGCGGGGATCCGGCGCCGGCCTAGGCTTCCGGCGGGGCGTCGGCGCGGACGGCCCGCCGGCCGCGGCGGATGTGGTGCACGAGGGGGTAGACGATGCCGGTGCCCAGGATCAGGGCGATCGGGATGTCGAACGGCCGCGGCGCCTGGCGTCGGCGGCCCGTCATCCAGTTCCCTCATCCGATGAGGAGACTGATGAAGGTGAAGATCACTTGAGCCACCCGGCGCGATGTCGCTGCGCCCGGATGGTATGACCTTCCGTGTGTCGGACCCCCGAGACCGGACGATCTTGTGGTGGCGCTCGCCGGGCGGGACGGACCTAGGCGCCCTCTTCAGGGAGAGCTTTCTCCGGGGCGCTCTTCGGCGTCGGCCGCAACCGATGCTTGATCAACTCGTAGCCGACTGGAAGAACGGAAATCAGGATGATCGCGATTACCACCAGCCCGAAGTTGTTGCGCACAATCGGGATATTGCCGAAGAAGTAGCCGGCGAAGATGAAGACGGACGTCCAGACCAGGGCTCCGACGACGTTGTAGACGATGAACTTGCGGTAACGCATCCTCCCGACCCCGGCGACGAACGGCGCGAACGTGCGTACGATCGGGATGAAGCGGGCGAGGAAGATCGTCTTCGCGCCGTGCTTGTCGTAGAACCGTTGCGTGCGTTCGAGGTACTCCCGCTTGAAGAAGCGAACATCATCCTCGAACACCCGCGGTCCGAGGCGTTGGCCGAACCAGTAGTTGACCGTGTCCCCCACGATGGCCGCCGCGGCCAGCAGGACGAACAGGACCCACACGTCCAGCGCACCGGTGGCGGAGAAGGCGCCGGCGGCGAAGAGCAGTGAGTCTCCGGGCAGGAAAGGCGTGACGACAAGCCCCGTTTCCATGAAGACGATGGCGAACAGGATGACGTACGTCCAGGTGCCGTAGTCGGCAATGATTTCGCCCAGGTGTTTGTCGATATGCAGGACGAAGTCGACGAGTTGCGCAATCAGGTCCATGAGGATCTCAAGTCTCTCCGCAGATGCCGGCCCGTCGAAACGCCTCCGGGCCAGGCTGACTGGAAATGGACTCCGTGCCGTTCCGTCATTGCGTTCTCGCACGTCCTGAGGAGCCGAGCGTCGGGGCGATCCGGAAAGCGGTCCCCGGCGCTCCGCCGCGGGTACGCCCCACGAAGGTACGGATCCCCTGCTTGCCGCAGACCGAGCCACGACGCCATCTCGCACACAGTCCGTGGTCGGAGAGCACGAGGGGTCGGCTTCCGTGATGTCGCCCGCCGCGCCTGTTTCACCCTGGGTCGCCTACTCCGTGGGCGCATGGGGGACCTGAGTCGGGCATTCTACCAGAATGGCTTCATTCTCCTCGAACGGCCGCCCTTGCGGGGCAGCCCCGTTCGCACCCAGCCGTTCCCCCGCCGGCTGCTGGCCGATGCGAGCGGCGTTGCGGCGGCGGCTCCGCCCCACTCCATCGACTCGCAGCGCGATTCCGGCATTCGGACGATCCTGGATGCTGAGGAGGCCTGGTAGCGACGCGAGCCGAAACATTCCTGCCCGACCGCGCCGAAGGTCGCGCCACGCCCGGCGGCGGTCTTCGCTTGACAGTCCCCCTCCCCTATGCTAAATTTTCAACTTCGTGCGGACCTCGTGTTCCGCACGGTCGAGGCCTCCGTGTCGAAGACCCGTTCCGATCAGATGATCGCCCGCCTACGCGACCTGGGGGCCTCCTCGCCCGATGTGGAGGCTTCGGCGGTGGTGAGCGTGGATGGGTTGACGATGGCCTCCGCCCTTCCGGCCCAGGTGGAAGAGGACCGGGTGGCGGCGATGTCGGCGGCGATGCTCTCTCTCGGCGAACGCATCGCCAACGAGCTCGGGCGGGGCAGCCTGGACCAGGTTTACATCAAGGGGGAAAACGGCTACGTGGTCCTGATGTCGGTCGGCACCGAGGCGGTCTTGACGGTCCTGGCGCGGCAGCAGGCCAAGCTCGGCCTGCTCTTCCTCGACATGCGCCGGTCGACCGAGGACCTGGCCGAGCTGCTCTAAAGCTCGGGGCGCTGGCATGGCCGCCCCCGCACTCAGCGGCAAGATCCTCCCGACAGGCTTCGCCGATAGTTATCTCAAGGTCATGGTGGATCTACTCGGTCGGCACGGGACGGATGCCGTCTTGCGTCGGGCCGGGCTGGAATCCTGGATCGGCCGCGCGGACCCCGCGCTGGGGTCGGAAGTGATGGACTTCGCACAGGCCTCCGCGCTCCTCGGCGGCCTGGAGGAGACGCTCGGCGCCCGCGGCGGAAGGGGCCTCGCCCGGCGCATGGGCGCGGCGGCTTTCGACCACGTGCTGCGGCCGGTCGGCGCGGTGGCGGCGATGCGCGATCCGGGCTTTCAGGCCTTTCCGCTTGACCGCCGCCTGCGGGCCGGGATGTATGGGCTGGCACGGTCGCTGGGCCAGATCACTTCCACGTTGGTCACCACCCGGGAGCAGGACGGCGCGGTAGTGTTTCGTCTCGACGCCTGCCCGGACTGCTGGGCTCGCTCGTCGAAAACGCCGGCCTGCACGGCGACGATAGGCATGCTGAGTGCCGCCGCGGCCTGGATCGCCCCCGAGGCTGAAACCAGAATTGTGGAGAGCGCCTGCCGTGCGCAAGGCGAGGCGGCGTGCGAATTCATCATCCGCTGGGAGCCCGCCGAATAGGCGGTTGGTCCGGAGATCAGACGCCATGGACTCGCCCGGCTCGCCGATCGTCGTCATCCCGACCTACAACGAAGCCGAGAATATCCCCCACCTGGTGGAACGGCTCTGGTCTCTTCCCGTTCCTTCGATTCGGCTGGTGGTGGTCGACGATGGTTCGCCCGACGGCACCGGCGCGGTAGCCGAGGAACTGGCCCGGCGCCATGCCGGCCGCATCTCGGTGCTCCATCGCGCCGGCAAGCTCGGGCTGGGGACGGCCTACCTGGCCGGGTTCGCCGAGGCGCTGCGGCTCGACCCGTCCGCCGTGGTCCAGATGGACGCCGACTTCTCCCACGCGCCGGAGGAGATCCCCGGGTTACTCGAGGCATTGCAGCAGGCCGACGCCGTCTTCGGATCGCGCTACGTCCCGGGAGGTCGGCTCGACGAGCGCTGGAGCGCGGGGCGCGTGGCGCTCTCCCGCTTCGGCAACTGGTACGCGCGGCAGATCCTACGATTGCCGCTGCGCGACGTGACTGGCGGCTTTCGCGCCTGGCGTCCCGCCACCCTGCGCGGGATGCCGCTCGACCGCATTCGATCCAACGGCTACGTGTTCCAGGTCGAGATGGCCTACGTCGCCCAGCGCCTCGGCTACCGCATCGCCGAGCGGCCGATCTACTTCGAGGATCGGCGCTACGGCCGATCGAAGATGTCGTTCCGCATCCAGGCGGAAGCCGCGCTGCGCGTCTGGCAGGTGTTGATCGCCCACCGCGGCGTGCGGCCCCGGTCGGAGGTGGCCGGCTAGGTAGCCGCCGGCTCAAGCCGGCGCCCCCGGGACGCAGCCTTAAGGCTGCGGCTACCACCACCGACCACTGACCCCTTCTTCCTCAACGGACGCCCTCCGGATCCTCCCAGCCGGCTGCCAGACGTTCCCATTCGTCCAGCGACAGATCCTCGGCCCGGGCGTCCGGCGAAACCCCCAGGCGCCGCAACGCGGCTTCGACCTCCGAGGGCGAAAGACGCAGCCCGGCCGCCATCGCATTACGCAGCTTCTTGCGCGGTTGAGCGAATCCGGCGCGAGCGAGGCGGAAGACCGACCGCACCTCCTCCGGACGAAGGCGGGCCGGTTGTCGAAGATCGATCCGGAGCACGGCCGAGTCCACCTGCGGCGACGGAAAGAAGGACGCCGCCGAGAGGTGGGCCATGACGCGGGCCTCGCCGTAGGCCTGCACCCCGAGCGCCAGCAGATTCATTTCCCCCGGCCCGGCCAGCACGCGCTCCGCCACTTCGCGCTGCACGGTCAGCACCATCCGTTGCGGCGGTGCCTCGGACTCGAGCAGCCGGCGGATGAGGTGCGAGGTGATCTGGTAGGGGATGTTGGCCACGACCTGATAGGGAGCAGCGCCCATCAACCTTCCCAGGTCCAGGCCCAGAATGTCGCCCATCACGATCTCGACGCCGGCTTCTCCTCCGACGGTCTCGCGCAGGACGGGCTCCAGCCTGCGGTCGTATTCGACGGCCACGACGCGTGCGGCCAGGCGCGCCAGACGTTGCGTCAGGGTCCCCAGGCCGGCGCCGACTTCCAGGACGGTGTCCTGGTCCTCGAGTTCCGCCGCCGCCACGACGCGGTCGAGGGCCTGGCGGTCGATCAGGAAGTTCTGGCCGAGTCGTTTTTCGGGGCGGAGGCGGTACCGGCGCAGGAGGCTTTCGACGACATCGCGCCGGGTCAGATCGACGGCCGGTCCGGGGGCGAGCTCAGTCAAGGGAGGCGGCTAGGGGCAGGACGGCTGCTCGGATTCCGTCGGCCAGGTCCCGGCCAGGAAGGACTGGACGAGTTCCCGAACCTGGCCTTCATCAGATTGTAGGACGAACGAGCCCTCCGCGTTGCGTGTCGGAGTCAACAGCTCCTCGGGCAGACTGGCGAAGCGCAAGTTTTGCGCCGGGATCATCGGTCCGAGACAGGCAAGCGAGGCCAGTTGCGCCGGGCTCAGGTCGGTCAGGACCGATCCCTGGAAGGCGGCGATGATCTCGGGGATGTCCGTGATCACGTCAGGCGAGAGCAGCTTGTCCTTGAGCGCGCACAGCAGCTGCGTCTGCCGATCGTCGCGACGGAAGGCGTTGTCGGTCTTGCGGATGCGCGAGAATCGCAATGCCGTCTGCCCGTCCATGTGATGCTGGCCGGCGGTGAAGTAGCCCATGTCCTCCGTCTTCTCGTCGATCGGCCGGCCGTCGACGTCCTGCTCCAAGAAGATGTCGATTCCGCCGACGGCGTCGACCAGGCGGACGAAGGTCTGCATGTTGACCGCCCCGTAGTGATCGGGGCGCAGTCCGTAGTTGAGATCGAGGGTTCTCGCCAGCAAGCCCGGCCCGGCCCCGGGGCCGTCGTAGTATCCCAGACCGGGATTGCCGTACAGGTAGGACTGGTTGAGCTTGCCGTGGTCGATCCCGTAATGGTCGGAGATCTCAGGGATCTCCACCCACAGGTCGCGCGGGAAGGTCAGGACGGAGACCGAAGGGACGCGGAAGTCGATCCGCGCCACGCGGATGGCGTCCGCCAGACCGTACAGGTAGTTGTTCTGGCGGCTGTCGGCGCCAATGCCGAGCACGATCATCGTCGGCGGGCCTCCGCAGACGGGCTCCGGAGTGGCCGTGGGCAGGATCGGCGTCGGTGCGGAGGCTGAGGCCACGCCGGCCGAGATCGGCAAGGAAGTAGGTTGCGTCGTCACCGTCGGAAGATCGAGCCCGGGGCCAAGAGGCGCTGTCAACGCCCGCCAGATGGCCCCGGCCGAAAGCAGGATCGCCAGCACCAAGAGGACGCCGCCGAGGATGGCGGCGACGGCGAGCGGGTTGATGCGGCGCGAGGAGGCCATGCGGCAGGACTCGGGTCCGGGCCCAAGCCGGCGAATTGTATCACCCCCATCGCCGGCGAGATCGCCTGCGGCGAGTCAGGCTCGCGTCGAGCGCCGATGGCGCTCCGATTGACCCCCTTCGGGGGCGTTGGTATCATCCGCGGGCGACCCGCGCCACGCGTATGACCACTCCGACGTCCGACACCAGAAGCGAGTACAGTCGCCAGCGCCGCCATCCCCTTCGGGCCGGGGCGGCCACGGTCGGATTCCTCCTGGCGGCCGCGGGCCTTGCCCTTCTTGCCCGGCTCCTTCAGGGCGGCCTGGCCCCGGCCTGGATCGCGGTCGGCTTGGCCTCGGCCGCGGCGCTGACTGGTCTGGCCGCCTTCTCGCTCCATCGGGCGATGGCCAACAGCATTGGGCGAACCTCTTCGTCCTTCTATCGGCTCGCCTTCGCGCTCAGCGCCGTCCTAGCCGCCGTGTCCCTCGCCAGCCAGGGGCCGAACCGTTGGCTCGGGTGCCTGGTGGCCTTCAGCGCGCTGGGTGCGTTCGCCGGAGGCCTGGCGGCCTCCTGGCGCGATGAAGGGATTTGGGAGGACAACTCGCCTCCACCCCCCGAGGCCATCCGGTTCGTCCTGGAAGCCCACCGGGCGCGGCAGCCCGGCGAGTTGCGCATGCCCTCGGGCAAGCGTCTGCTCGACGCGGCGGCCTCGACCGCAGGACTGATTCTCACATCTCCCCTGGCGCTGCTGGTCTGTTTCCTGCTGTGGCTCGAGGATCCGGGGCCACTGTTCTTCGTCAAGAACTCCGTCGGCGCCGGCGGCCGGAACTTCCGCCAATGGAAACTGCGCACGATGGTGCGCGGGGCGGAGGCGGAGAGCGGGCCAGTGTGGTCGGAAAGGGCGGACCAGCGCGTCCTGCGGGTCGGCGCCGTGCTACGCAAGACGGCATTGGATGAGCTTCCCCAGTTGGTGAACATCCTCAACGGCCAGATGAGTCTGGTTGGCCCGCGGCCGCAGCGTACCGTCCTGGTCGCCGAGTACCTGCACCCGTTGCCGGCCTATGCCGATCGCCACCGGCTCCCGCCGGGGTTGGCCGGGCTGGCGCAGGTCGCAGGACACTACTACCTCACCCCGCGCCAGAAGCTCCGCTTCGACCGGCTGTATCTCGAGCACGCCGGCCTCGGTTTCGACTTGAAGCTGATCCTGATCGCGTTCGCCGTCGTCTTCTGGCTGCGCTGGCGACCCGGATGGCAGGGGCGCCTGCCGCGCGCCTGGCTGCACGGGCGGCGGCGCGCGCAGGCCCGTTCGGCCTGAGCGGATCGTCTCAGACTGAGCCTGCCTCCGACGGTCCGGGCGCGGCGACCGCGGCCGATTCCATCTCGGCCCGATGCGCTTGCAGCCAGCGCAACCAGGTGGCCCACAGCACGATCGCCAGGATCGCCGCGCTCAGGGCCTGGCCGGCGATCGTCCCATAGACGCCCCATTGCAGGATCATCCATCCCCCCACGGTGAACATCGCCAGCGTCGCCGCGATGCTCGCCAGGAAAATCGGCCGGGTCTGCTCGACCGCCTTGAGCGCAGATTGAATCGGCCAGAAGGCGTACCACAGCGCGTAGAAGAGCGCCATCCACCGCATCCCGGAGGCATAGGCCACGTAGGTCTCCCCATAAAGCAGGCGTAGGAGCGGTTCGGCGAACTGCACAGAGAGGATGAGGATCGCCGCCACCAGGGGCCCGGTCACCAGGAACATCCGGCCGACCATGTGCGCCACGCCCGGCGTACCGGCGATGCGCCGGCGGTCAGCCAGACGCGGGGTGAAGTAGGTATCCATCGCCCGCAGCAGCGAATGCACCGGCGCCACCACGTTCTGCAGCGCGCGGTAGATGCCGGTCGCGGCGAAACTGACCAGACCCGCCGTCAGGATGGGGTAGACCTCGACCGCCACCCAATTGGCGGCGGTGCTCCCCAGGACCCAGCGCCCAAAGGCCCAGTTGCGCCGCCATGTTCCGATCAGCTCGACGCCGCGCCGGACCCACAGGCGTCGCGTGGCTATGAAGCCGACGATCGACCCGGCGATCCCGCCCCACCCGATCGCGTACAGGCCGGCCGTCCCCGACTCGGCGCCCGCTGAAAGGAACCACACGGTGACGGCCAGGCGCACCGTGTTCGAGACAACGGTATTGAACACGGCCAGGCCCACCTGGCCCTGGGTGTAGAAGACGCGCCGCAGGAATTCCTGGAGCTGGGCGAAGAGGACCGGGAACCACAGCGCGAACAGCGTCGGCCCAGCGACGGTGTTCCCCAGGTCGATCAGAATCCAGCCCATCCCGGCGCAGGCCGCCGCTCCCAAGACGGCCAACCCGATTTGCAGGAGCGCCGACCCCGACAGATACACACGCCGCTCTTCCTGCGGCAGCGACGGACCGAGGGCGCTCATCGGTTGGACAATGAGCCCTTCCTGGAAGGCGCGCCCGAGGTGCAGCAACAGGAAGCCCACACCGTAGGCGCCGAACTGCGTCGGCGTCAGGGCGCGCGCCAACAGGATCGACGCCATGAAATTGGACAGACTGATGATGGCCTGATCGAGGCCGGAGAGGTAGCCCTGACGCGCGACGTCGCCCGAAAGGAGGCGGGCCGCGCCTCGCCACGGGCTCGTACGCGTCTTCGGCGCGTCGGCCTCCCCGGAAGGAGGACGGATGCCGGCTACTCCAGCACCCACATGATCAGGCTCTCGGGCGGCACGGGGGTGAGGAAGTAGACCGTCACCCAGTCGTGCCAGGAAACGTAGTCGCTATCGATGTAGCCCAGGTCGATCCACCGACGGCCGGGGATTCCGCCTCCGGTGTCGGAGATCTTGGCCGAGCCGTAGCCGGGCACATACACATACTGGCCGCGCATCGTCCGATACCAGCGGACGATGAAAGCCGCGTTCCCCTGTTTGAGCTGTTCCCCGTTGGCCATCGTCGTGCTGCAATAGCCGGGGACGCCGAGTCGGCAGGGGGAATAGGAAGTGGCGTACATCGGAACGGCGCGCCAGTACTCGATCGGACCGCTCGGGGTATTGAGCGTCCGGATGACGATCTTCGTGCCGTACCCCATGATCCGATCGCGCGCCTCGACCGCCACCCATTCGGGTTCGCGGGTGCGGCCCGTTTCCTGGCCGTCCTCATAGCGCACCCGCGTGCGCACGGCGGCGACGCCGGCTTCGCCGGGATCGAGCAGCTGCTGACGGTCGATCTCGATCTCCGGCGCAGGCTCCCAGCGCGTCTCGAACGCCTGCAGGGTCTGCGCCAGCTCGACGCCTTCCGTCACGCGCACGACGCGCACCGAACCATCCGGCGGCAGCGCCGATTCCACCCCCGGCACGGCGTAGTCCATCCCCACCAGGGAGACGCCGGCGTTCGCCAGCGCCTGCCCCACCGACTCTGCGGCCGCCCACGACGAAACCACCGCCCCATCCACCTCGACGGCGATGGGGTGCGACGGGTCGTAGAGAACGCCAGTGGCGCCGGCCAGCGCCGCGCCGGGCGACGGGAAGAGAGAGTCGGCGGCGCGAATTCGAATCCCGGAGTCCCACAGGGCTTCTCCGAGGGTGGCGCCGGCGGAGTGAATCGCCTGCTTGGCGCCTCCTCCGTCGACGTTGACGGTGTAGCCGCGCGCGAGGCGCAGGCGGCTGGCCCCGCCATCGATCGGGGCCGACTCAAGAGGAAGGCCGTCGATCCAGACACGATCCCCCGGGAAGAGGCGCACCCCGGCCTCGGCCAGGATGTTCTCGGGCTTGGCCGCGGCCGTCACGACCTCGGTTGCTTTCCCATCGACTTCGAGCTGAACGGGGCGCGCCCGGCGGACGTCGATGACGTCGCCGCCATGAAGCGCCGTCTCCGGCGCGGGAACGACGAGATCTTCCGAGGTTAACACGAGGCCGGCGTCGCGCACGGCCCCCCCGACCGTCCGCGCCGTCGTGGCCAGGCTGCGCGGGACTCCATCGACAACGAGCGTCACGCGCCGTTCGGCGGCGGCCGCCAGCAACACGAGCCCGGCGCAGGCCAGCAGCAACGCTCCGAGTCGAAAGGCTCGCCTTGGATTGGAGTTGATCCAAGGTCGAAGGCGTTTCACGGCGGCGCAGTATACCAGACGGGCCCCGGCGGATCGCCGAAAGAAAGCGACACCGCTTGGGCGGTGTCGCAGGCGGAGAGGGTGGGATTCGAACCCACGGAGCCTTTCGGCTCACGCGCTCTCCGGGCGCGCGCGTTAGGCCGGACTACGCTACCTCTCCTGACTCATCACCGGCGGCGCGCCGGCGACGGGATTATAGCATGTGGCACTCCGTCGCCTGCTGGGACGATCCACAGCGCCCCATCCTGCGCCGACCGATACACGATCCAGACCCCGTCCGGCGACACGCTCCAATCATTGACGGCGATCCCTCCGGGGAATGCTTCATCGGAGCGAACGACCTCGGTCGTCCCCGTCGCCGGATCGAAGGTGGCGAGCGAGAGCTCCTGCGCTTCTCCGTCGTAGGGAATAAAGTAGAGGCGGTCGTTCGCCCCCCAGCGATAGGACCCGAACGCCGGCAGCAGGCGCGCCGCCTCGCCTGCCGTGCCGAGGACCCACAGGCCGCTGCGCGCCGGCTCGGTTTCGAAGGCAAGGTAGAAAGCCAGCCAGCGAGCGGAGGGCGAGAGGCGCGTCCCGCGCGGCCGGTCGCCCGGCGCCAGCAGAGTTGGCGCAGCGCCATCCACCGGCACACTCCAGATACCGGAAGGTCCACTTTCCGGAATCCGCCCGCTGGCCACGAGGGCCTCCCCATCCGCCGCCCAGCCGATCAGGTCGCCTCCGGTCAACACCACCAGTCGTCGTCGGACATCCGAGGGGCCACCCACCACCCACACCGACCTCTGCCGTCGATCGACATTCACCGGCAAGGTGCTGCCGACGCTCCAGGCGACCTTCACGCCGTCCGGGGAAAGGCGGATGTTCTGGGCGTCCGCCGGCAGGCGGTAGTCAGGTCCAAAGGTAGGCGAAAGATCAGGCGGGGCGTCTCCGGGAGGCAGATCGGCACCGGTGACGGAAGTCGAAGCGAGGTAAACGGCGCCAGCCTGGGGCGAAACGGCGTAGATGCCGAGGGGCAAGCCTCCCTCCGGATCATCGATGAAAAGCACGCGGTCTCCCTCGGCCGGCCACCAATGGCGAGCGCAGCATCCCGGCACGGTCAGCCGTCTGGCCGAGGCGGTGGGAATAGCGGTTCGATCGAGAGAAGCGAGCGGCGTTGCACTGGGAATCACCGCGACGGCTGTGGTGTCCGGCGCCGCTCCGAGCGAGGGCGATTCGCCGCAGGCTCCCCCGGCGAGCGCGGCCAGGATGGCCAACAGCGGCCCGGCGCTGGATCTAAGGCGGCCAGGGGTCGGCATAGTCGTTGAGCAGCGGGGAGCCGAAGGTGATCTCCGGTTGGTCGGTCAACAGCTGCCACTGCCGCGGGTTGGCGAGATCCTGCTCGAATCCCACTGCGGAGCCGCCGGCGAGCGCCAGGCGGTTCCAGTCGGCGTCAACGAGGGGCAACGGATTGAAGGCTCGGCGATGCGCCGGCGCGTCGCGGATTTCAAGATGAAGGTGGGGGCGGGAGGTGCAGGTCAGATCCGGATCGCCGGTGACGGCGACCGGCTGCCCGCGGCGTACGGCGTCGCCCAGGTGGATCGCTGGCCGTTCGCGCAAGTGACCGTAGAAGGAGGCATAGCCGTTGTCGTGATCGATCATCAGATTGTGGGGGCCGGCGCCGTGCGAGGTCTGATCGATCCCGACGACGACCCCGTCGCCGATCGCCACCACCTGCGTGCCGCAAGGCGCCGCCAGATCGACTCCGAAGTGCATCCCCTGCCCGGCGCCATAGATGGACCGGCGCTGCCGGTAGGAGAAAACGGTGTTGCCGTAGGGCTGCGTCAGCAGCCACGTGGTCGGGCCGGGCGGCGAGGCGAACGGGAGGCCGAACGCAGGCGGCGGATCAGTGAGGCGGGGGCCCGCCGCCGAGAACAACGAGACCGCGGCGAACACCAGCGCCCGCGCCAGGTTTCTCACCGCCGCCCGCTATCCTTCCGACGATGGCAGAAAGGCAACGCCTCCCGTGCCGGTCGAGGGGAAGAGATCCTCGAGGACTTCGGGGGCGTAGCGGGCGACGGCCTCCGAGGTGAGGGCGTTTCTGCGGCAGACATCGGCAAAGAAGGCCGCGCTCGGTCGCGGGCGCCGTTCCTGCGTCGCCGGGTCGAGTTCCCACAGGCCGAAACGCTGAGTCCAGCCGCGCTCCCACTCAAAGTTGTCGACCAGGGTCCAGTGATAGTAGCCCTCGATCTCCCAATTGAAATTGGCCGCCCGCCAGAGTTGCCGCAAGTGGGCGGCGAGGTAACGTGGTCGCAAGCCGTCGGCCGCATCTTCGACGCCGTTCTCGGTGATCAGGATCGGCAGGCGAAAGCGACGGGCCCAGACCAGCGCGCGCCAGAAACCATCGGGCGCGTTGGCGATGAAACCGCTCGGGCTCAGGTCGGCCCCCTTGGGATAGGCGCTTCGCCCGAAGAGCTCGAGCGGGCGGCCCAGGTCCAGCTGCACGACCTCGGTCGTGTAGTAGTTCAGCCCGAAGAAATCCTGCGTCCGGGCCGCCTCCCGGATACGGTAGCGCCGTCCCGGCAGGCGCACCCATCCATCGACGACGGCCCGCGGCATGGCCTGGTTGAAAATGGCGTTGCGCAGAGCGGCGCTGGCTTGCTCCAATGGATTCCAGCGGTGGTCGGGGTGGATGCCGCGGTAATGATGGGCGATCCCGACCCGGGCGGTCGGGCGGAGGCGGTGAATCGCGGCGTAGGCCCGGGCGTGGGCCTGCACCAGATGGCCGAGGACGTCAAACGCCCGGCCCATGCTTTTCTCTCCTGGCGGGAACGCCCCGACGGTGTACGCGGCATAGGCGTACACATTTGGCTCATTGATCGTGATCCAGTCTTCGACGAGCTCTCCCAGCGCCCCCACCGTCGCTTCCACATAGCGTTCGAAAAGTGCCGGGGCCTCGGGGTTGGCCCATCCGCCCCGTTCCTGGAACCAGCGCGGGTTGGTGAAATGATGGAGCGCCACCATCGGACGCAGGCCGCGCTGGCGCGCCCCGGTGAGAATCTCGCGGTAGGCCGCCAGGGCTTCGTAGTCTGTCGCGCCGGGCGATGGCTCGATCCGGCTCCACTCGACCGACAGGCGATGCGCGTTCTGCCCGGCCTCGGCGGCGCGGTCGAAATCCTCGCGCCACCGTCCGCCCCACCAGTCGCAGGCCTTGCCCGAGCGGTGTCCTTCGGCGATGCGGCCGGGCTCCATCTCCCAGTCCCAGAAGTCGTTGCCGTAGTTGTCCCCTTCGACCTGATGGGCGGCCGTCGCCGTCCCCCACAGGAAGCCGGCGGGAAAGGAGTGCGTGGCGCGGATCATCCCGGCGCCCCTTCGACTGCGCTGCGCAGGACGGCCTGGGCCAGTAGCGAACGCTCCCCGCTCCGCCGAAACCCGACCTCGAAGGCCTCGGCCTGGGCCGCCGCGTCCAGCTCGTCGATCCGATACAGGGCGACCCTGCGCTCGGACAGCAGCTGCCCCGACATCGCCGCCAGGACGGAGCGGGAAAAACCGCGGGCGCGGCCTTGCGTGTCGGTCTCGACATAGACTTCGGCGTAATGAGGTCCGCGCCAGTTGGTGCCGGCGGAGGCGTGGGCGCCCGAGACGGAGCGGATCTCGAAGCGGGCGCCGCCGTCGGGCCCTTCCGAGGCGACGACCATCACGTTGAGCACTGGCTGGAAATGGGAGGTGTGGAGGCGGAAGACATCCAGCACGCGCGATTCGGAGAGGTCCAACAATCCCTCGATCCACTTCTCCTGCTCGATCGGCAGCAGGAGCAGGACTGGTTGGCCGGGGCGCAGCGCCTCCTGAAGCAGGCGCACCAGGCCGAGAGGGTGCGCCGCGAACGGGACCGCCAACCGGCGAAACAGGTCGAACCCAGTCTGCGCCAGCGCCAGGAAACCGCGCGGGGCGCCGTTGCCAGCGACCTCGACGAACAATTCGAGGCGCGCCTCGGAATGGTCGAGCGCGTAGTAGGCGGCGGTGGCATCCGCCGGCGAACGGAGGTTGAGCAGAGAGGTCAGCTTCCCCCGTTCCTCCGGCGGAAGTCGGCGAATGTCTGGCATGTCGGCGCCCGGCTGCTTATTCTACCGGAACGCGCTCCACGCGCAGGCGGCGCGCCGGGGAAGGTGATATAGTCGGCGCTCGCCGTGACCCTCCTTCCCCTCTCTCGCGGATCGTGGATCACTGCGCTCGTCTTGCTGCCCCTCTCTCTGGCGGCCTGCCGTAGCCCACTTTCGGCGGCCACCGACGGGCTGGAAGTGGCGCCGCAGTTCGAATCCTTCTGGTCGCGCGGCGGTGGGCTGGCGACCTACGGGCCTCCGATTTCGCCCCCTCGGCGCCAAGCCGGCCGTCTCCATCAGACTTTCCTGGCCGTCGAGTTGATGTTGGAGGAGAGCTCGTCGGGCGAGGCGGTGCGTCTGGCGCCCCTGGGTTGGGAGCTCGGCCTGGCGGAGCCGCCGATCCCGCCGATCGACGGCCAGGTCGACGCCTACGACCCCGAGACCGGGCACTCGCTCTACGCTGGATTCGCCAGTCTTTACGAAAGGCTCGGCGGAAAGGAGGTCGTCGGCGGCCCGATCACGGAGGTCATCTTTCGAGACGCGCAGATCGCGCAGTACTTCGAGAACCTCGGGTTGTATCGCCCGGAGAACGCCAGCCCGGCCGACACCCGTCTGATCGCCCTTGGCCTGACGTCCCGGCCCCCCGCCGACTCGTTTGGCCTCGATACCGAGGCGTTCGTGTTGTCCGGACTGATCCGCCAGCGCCCGTTCGCTTCCTTCCTCGAGCCGTATGGCGGCGAAGGTCTTTTCGGCCAGCCGCTGACCAACCCTTACTTTGCCGAAGATGGGGCCCTCGAACAGGTCTACGAGAGGGCCGTGGTCTACTCGCCGGACGGTTCGGCGCGCAAGGCCGCCTTGCGTCCGCTCGGATCCTGGATCGGAACGGCCGGCGAGCCGGCCCCGCCTTCGACCGAACCGGGAGCCACCTACTTCGAGGAGACCGGCCACAATATCCAATGGGCGTTCGCCGATTTCTATCAGGCCCATGACGGCCGCAGCCTGCTCGGCCTCCCCCTGGAGGAGGCCGTGTTGGATAGCGACCGCATGACGCAGCGGTTCGAGAACGGCGTCCTCACCTATCGGTTTGATCTGCCTCCCGAGCTCGCCGTGCAATTGGCGCCTCTGGGGAGGTCCTATCTTGCCTCTCGCCCGATCCCGACAGCCGAGTCGCAAAGCCCGGCCGTCGTGCCTGTGCCTGCAGTAGAAGATTCGCCGCAAGCGCTCCGGCTCGAAGCGGCCCTGGGGCAAATCGTCCTTGCCCCGGGGAATGATCAGAACCTAACATTGCGTGTGACGCGCCCGGATGGCACTCCGGTCGCCGACACAACCGTCATGTTGCGGATCATCGGACGCCAGCGGGAGAGAGAAGTGCCGTTGCCGGCCACGGACCAGGACGGCCGGACGGCGTGGACGTGGCGCGACCCTGATCCCGCGCCGGGGGAAATCGTCAACGTCTTGCTGACGGGGACGGAAAGCGGCGCCCGTGGAAGTGCTCTCGTGCAGTACGCGTACGGTTTTCGATCGTCGCCCTGAGTCCCGGCAAGAGGAACCTTTCCCTCAATCCTCCGCCGGGCTGAGGCCGTAGCTCTCGGCCATCAGTTCCACTCGAGCGATCTCGGGCCCGAGGCTGAAGACCCTCACTTCGAAAGCGCGCACTTCGCCCGGCTCCAGGGGCGGCTCGGCTTCCCACACGGCGTAGCCCACCACACGATCGGCGTCGTCGAACGCGGTCGCCAGAACGAGCGTCCGATTCGCCTCAGGGGTATCGGGCGCCGCCTCCACCGTTCCACCGATCAGCCACGAGAGTCCCCCTTCCTGTCGGTCGTCGATCGTCTGGACGATTTCGGGCACGCGATAGCGCCCTTCGACCTCCCGCGCCGCGATCACGCTCAGGATGAGCGCCGAGGCCGAGACGGTGTCCGCACCGGCTTCGGGAAAGGCCGCCGCCACGGGCATTGTCCTGCCGGCCGGCAGACGGTTCAACGGTGGGAAGACCTGCACCGTCTGAACGACTTCCCCGGACGGGCCGTGCAGCCGGATCTCGACAACCATATTCTCCAGGTCCTGCGACGTCGGGTTGTGGACTCCTGCCAGGCACCACACGCCTCCAGACGGCCGTGCATAGCACGTCGGAGGCTGCAGCGCCAGCGCAATGGGTGTCGAGGTCGGGATGAGGGACCCGATGGGCGTTCCCTCCGGCCCAGGGATCAGAAGCTCCTGACCGATGCTGAGGACAAACGGGTCGAGTCCGGGATTGACGGCCAGCAGGCCATCCAGGGTCACGCCGTAGAGCGCGGCGATGCCCAGGAGAGTCTCGTATTGTTCGACGACGTGCTGGAAAGGCGTCGGGGTCGGGCCGATCTTGATCGTTGCGCCTACGGTCGGCACCGGTGTCGGGCGAAGACGTGTGACGGTCGGCGTCGGCCAGGGAGCCAGCGAGGCAGTCGGCCCGGCCGGGAGATAGGAGGTAACCCGCACGCAGGATGCGGCGGCGACGGAGACCAGGAGCAGGCACGCCACGTGCCAGAGGGGGCGGCGCATCCCGCGGCATTGTACCAAACGGCCATTGGCGTTGTCGCCGGCGTGCCGCTATGCTAGACTACCCTGCCGAGAGACTGATGGGGCTCGCCTCGCAATCTGCTCTGACCGAAGCGATCGCCGCCGCCCGCGCCGGGGACCGCTCGCACGCCCGGGAGCTCCTATCGAAGCTTCTGCGCGCCGATTCGGCCAATCCCGAGTACTGGATCTGGATGAGCTCGGTCGTCGACAGCGAGCGCGAGAAGATCTACTGCCTCGAATCGGCCCTCAAGCTCGACCCGTCGAACCGCGCCGGCCTGCGCGGGCTGGTGATCCTTGGCGCGCGCAACCCGGAGGAGGCGGAGCTCGCCTCGGCGATCAAGATCGCCCGCCGTCAGACGGCCTCGACGGCGGCGGTGGCGCGCCCGGCGGCCCGCGGCGAGGGCTTCCATTTCCCTTGGCGACTGGTGGTCCTGATCGTCCTCGGCCTATTCGCCGTGGCCGCCGTCTTTCAGATCCTGCTGCTGCTGGCCGGCCCGGCGAGGACCATCCTGGCCCCCATCCTGGCGCCGGCCACGACCCTCACGTTGACGCTGGCGCCGCCGACGATCACGCCAACGGTCACGCTCACCCCGATCCCGCTCGAGACGCGCATTCTGCGCACCCCGGTCCCCACCGAGCTGGTGGGGACGCCGCTCGTCTTCCTCGTCGAGTCCACCCCGACTCCCACACTGGTGCTCGGCCTGACCCCTCGCCCACAGTACGAGGCTTATGCCGCCGGGATTGCAGCACTCGAACGCGGCGATTACGAGCAGGCGGCGGAGTTGATGCGGCAGGTGCTCGATCTCGAGCCGAAGGCGGTTGATGCCTACTACTTCCTGGGGGAAGCCAGCCGCGGCCTCGGCCGTCCGGGGCAGGCGGTCGACGCGTTCGATCAGGCCGTTCTGATCAACCCGGCCTTCGCACCGGCCTACCTCGGACGGGCGCGTACGCTCCAGCCCAATTCGCCGGACAGACTCGTCGTCGACTACACCAACGCCGTCAAGGCCGACCCCCTGCTGGTGCCGGCCTATCTCGAAGCGGCGGTCTTCTACGCCGGCCGCCGCCAGTGGGAGAAGGCCGACGAGATCCTCGGCCAGGCCATCGCCGCCGGCGTGACCGAGCCGGAAGTGTTCATCCGCCGGGCCGAGGCGCAGGTCAATCGCACGTTCTACTCGGACGCCCTCCAGAACGCGGTCGAAGGGAGCGCCAACGATCCGACCAACCTGCTCGGCTACCTCGTCCTGGGCGAAGCCTACGTCGAGAACGGGCTATACAACGCCGCGCTCTGGCCGCTGCAGACGTACCTTCTCTATCAACCCGGAGACCCGGTCGGCCAGGCCTACCTCGCTCGAGCGCACTTGGGGGTCGCCCAGTACGACAGCGCTTTTTCCGCCGCCAACCAGGCACTGGCGCTCAACGAGCGGTCGTCGATGGCCTACATCGTTCGCGGCTACGTCCAGAATTCGCGCGGCCAGTATGAGGAGGCGTTGAAGGACTTCGGTCAGGCCCTGCGCTTCGGCCGCTCGAGTTGGGACGTCCAGTACGGGACGGCGCGCGCCTACTACGGCCTGAAGCAGATGGCGCCGGCGTTCGAGGCAGCCAACACCGCCTTGGGCGATGCTTTCCAGGACGAGAAGGACCCGGCCATCCGCGACCAGAAGAAGGGCGAAGCCTACGCCTTGCTAGGCATGATTTTCGAGGACTTCACCCCGCCCCGCATCGAAGATGCGCTTTCCAACTGGCGCCTGCTTCTCACGGTGGAGAACGCCCGGCCGGAGACGAAAGCCCTGGCGCAGGCTCACATTCTCGAGCTCACCGGTAAGGGCCCGACGCGCACGCCGACCCTGAGCCCGACGCCAAGCCAGACCCCGGCGGCGACCGCCACCGCCGCCAGCGCGACCCCCTGAATCCACGCCGCAGGACCTCGATCCACACCCGGCGAAAGCCAGGCTTCTCACCGCTTCGGTGTTGATGTTAGAGTCGTTTGCCCGTCCGATGGTTCTCCAGTGAGACGAGTTGATCGCAGCCGCGAGGCCTCATGCCAGCGCATGCGGTGTTGGGCTTTCCTGCCGGGAATGCTCATCCTCGTCGCCGGCCTGGCGGGCGCGGCCTGTGCGCGCCGGTCCCCCCCGGCGCCGCCCACGAGCAGCCCCCAGCTGACGCCGATGGCAGGGACCACCGCCCTGCCCGCCGCATCCACGGCAGTGTCTGCCTCCGCCACACCCTCCGCCCCGCCGACTCCGCTGGCGACGTCTTCGCCTCCACCGACGTTTACCACCACCGACCTCCGCCCGGGCGTCGAGCCGCAGCGCACCATCGCCGACGCCTGCGAGGCCCTGCGCAAGAGATGGGACCCGCAGGGCAGCGCGCCGGGGACCGTCGTCCTGCCGATCATGCTTCACTCGATCCGCGACCCGGCCCGCATGCTGGCCGACAATGTCACCGTCAGCACGGACTACTTCCGGGCGACGGTGGACTTGGCTCGCGCCCTCGGATTCGAGACGATCACCACGGCGGAGCTGCTCGGCTTCCTGACCGACAATGCCCGCATTCCGCCCCGCTCGATGATCCTCATCGTCGACGACCGTCTTCCGGGAGTCGTCGCCGAGTACATTCTTCCGGTGGCCGAGCAGTTCGATTGGACGGTAACCCTCGGCTGGATCATCGGCGACACCGGCCCCAGCTTGTGGTCGAGGATGGAGACTCTGGCCGAAGGCGGCCGCCTCGACGTTCAGTCCCACGGTCTTCAGCACCGCTACATCATCGAGGGCATGCCCGAGGCCGAGGTGCGCCGTGAAATCGCCGGCCCCATCCCGATCCTCGAGCAGCACTTCGGCTATCGCCCAACGGCCTTCGTCTGGCCGGGGGGCAACTTCACCCCGCGCAGCGTCGAGATCGCCCGCGAGGAGGGCTATCAGTTGGGCTTCACGGCTTTCTCGCGCGGGCCCCTTCTGTTCGATTGGATCCCGCTCGGTGACGAGGAACGGGCGGCGGCCGACCCCCTGATGACGCTGCCGCGGGCCTGGAGCCCGTCGGCCACCGTCAACCTGGAGCAGGCGGTGAAGATCGGTGAGGAAGCGGCCTTGTTCGCGGCTGAGAATCGAGAAGCCGAGGCTTCCTGGTACAGCCAGTCCTGCGGGGGGTCACTCCCCTCGCCCTAATCTAGGCACGACCCCCCTCGGCGGGCCCCGTCGCAAGACAGGCCGGCACGGTCAAGATCGGCCTCCAACTCGGCCCTGGCGCGGCTCGCAGGTCCCCGTGTCAAGTCAAATGAGAATGTTACCAAGCGGCGGGGGGTCAAGCCATTGGATCGGCGCGGTAGAATAAATCCCTGTGAATCCACGGTCGCCCCGCCTCGTCCCTCAGGTCATGTATTGGCTGCGTCCGCGATCGAAACTCTTGGCTCTGGCGCTTGCATCGGCTGCCGTCCTGCTCGCGGGCGCCTACGCCGCCGCCGTCATCTACCGCGGTCCCCACAAGTTCACCAACGTTGCCCTGCCGGACACCCAATACGATGTCGAGCGATTCCCGGACGAGCTGACCGACCAGGTCGACTGGATCCTGAACCAGCAGAAGGCACGCAACATCGTCTTCGTGGCCCACGAAGGCGATGTCGTCGAGCACTTCGACAGCCTTGCCGAATGGCAGCGGGCCGACGCGCTGCTCTCCCGGCTGATCGGCGTTGTCCCCTTCGGTGTCCTGCCGGGGAATCACGACATGTCCTCCGAAGGAGACACCGACAGCTTCAACCGTTTCTTCTCCGCCGAACGGTTTGCGGACTTCTCCTGGTACGGCGGAAGCTACCCGGCGGGGATGAACGACAACAGCTACCAGCTGTTCTCGGCCGGGGGTTACGACTTTGGTCCTTTCTCGACCGCTCAGGACCGCTTGATCGTCGTGAATCTGGAGTTCTGCCCTCTACCGGATGTCGTTGACTGGGCGAACCGCGTCCTGGACGATTATCCTGATCGACATGCGATTGTCGTTACGCACG
>CAYUWF010000029.1:0-23444 GCA_964448245.1 uncultured Anaerolineaceae bacterium
TCGGGCAGTCGTTGTGGCTGGACGACCTGCGGCGCGAGATGATCGAGTCGGGGGAGCTGCGCCGGCGCATCGCCGCCGGCGAGATCCGCGGCATGACCTCCAACCCGACGATCTTCGAGCAGGCGATGGCCGGCAGCGAGGTCTACACGCCCGCCCTGCGGCCGCTGGCGCAGGCCGGCTGGACCGCCGAGCGCATCCTCGACGGCCTGATGCAGGACGACATCCGCGCCGCCGCCGATCTCTTCCGATCCGTCTACGACTCGACCGAAGGCGGCGACGGATACGTGTCGCTGGAGGTCAACCCGGCCCTGGCGGACGACACCGAGGCCACGTTGCGCGAAGCGCGGCGGCTGTGGGCGGCGCTCAACCGCCCCAACGTCATGATCAAGATCCCGGCGACCCTGGCCGGCGTACCGGCCATCCGCCAGGCCGTCGCCGAGGGGATCAATGTCAACATCACGTTGATCTTCTCGCTGACGCGCTACGCCGAAGTCATCCAGGCCTACCTGGCCGGTCTGGAGGAGCGCCTGGCGCGCGGTGCGGCGCTCGATCACGTCGCCTCGGTGGCCTCGTTCTTCGTCTCGCGAGTCGACACGGCGGTCGATGCCCTGCTGGAGGAAATCCTGCGCCGTGAGGGACCGGAGGCGGAGCGCGCCGCAGCCCTGCGCGGCCAGGCGGCCATCGCCAACGCCCAGCTCGCCTACACCCAGTTCCAGGCAGCCTTCGCTTCGGAACGCTTTCGTGAACTCCAGGCGCACGGCGCCCGCGCCCAGCGACCGCTGTGGGCCTCCACCAGCACCAAGAATCCGGCCTTCCCCGACACTTACTACCTCGACAACCTGATCGGCCCGCAGACCGTCAACACCGTTCCCCTTGCCACGCTGGAGGCGTTCCGCGATCACGGCCAGGCCGAGGCGACGCTCGGGGGCGGCCTGTCGAGCGCGCGCAGCCGGCTCGAAGCGATGGAGTCGGTCGGTATCTCCATGGACGAAATCACACATCAGCTAGAACGGCAAGGCGTCAAGAAGTTCGCCGACTCCTTTGTCGGTTTGCTCAAGACGATCGAGCTTCGTGCCGCCAAGGCCCGCCGGGAGGTGCGCGCCATCCAGCCTCGGGTGCAGGAGACGCTGGAAAGGCTGGATCGTGACGATGTCGCCCGCAGGCTCTGGGGGCGGGACGCCACGTTGTGGCCCGGGCAGGCGGCCGGCTGGCTGGGCTGGCTCGAGCTGCCCCAGCAAGCGGCTCGGGAAATCGATGCCATCCAGGACCTTGCCCGACAGGCTCTACAGGACGGCTTCACCGACGTCGTTCTGTTGGGGATGGGCGGCTCGTCGCTCGCGGCGGAAGTTCTCCGCCGATGGAGTACGACGGAGCCCCGGTTGAAGATGACGGTCCTCGACTCCATCGAGCCGACGGCCGTGCTGCGAGTCGCCGCCGAGGTTACCCGCCCGCTGTTCGTCGTCGCTAGCAAGAGCGGGACGACCCTCGAACCTCTTTCCCTTCTCGCCCACTTCTGGGAGAAGACTGGCGGACGCGGCGGTTCCTTCGCCGCCATCACCGATCCGGCCACGCCTCTCGAAGCGCTCGCTCGGGAACGAGGTTTCAGGAAGGTCTTCCTCGCCCCGGTTGACGTCGGTGGCCGCTACTCCGCTCTCTCGGTGTTCGGGTTGGTCCCGGCAGGCCTGGCCGGGGTCGATGCGGCCAGCCTGGCCCACGGTGCTTCGGCGATGGCTCGGCAATCCGGGCCGCATGTCGAGGCGGCACGCAGTCCCGGCCTATTCCTGGGGGCAGTGCTGGCATCGGCGTGGCAGGAAGGGCGGGACAAGGTGACCATGCTCGCTGATCCGCCGCACGAGCCTTTGCTGGCGTGGATCGAGCAGCTCCTGGCGGAAAGCAGCGGAAAGGACGGGAAAGGGCTTTTCCCCGTCGTGGGCGAGCCGGTCGGTCCGGCAAGCCGCTACGGACCGGACCGTCTGATGGTGTATCTCCGCTCCGACGGAAGCCAGGACGAGCGCGTCGAAAAGTGGGTCAAGGCCGGACTCCCGGTTTCGGTTGTCTCCATCGGGGATGGGGTCCGGGGGCTCGGGGCCGAGTTCTTCCGCTGGGAAGTGGCGACGGCGGTCGCCTGTCATCGGATGGGGGTCAACGCCTTCGACCAGCCGGACGTCCAGCGAGCGAAGGAAGCCGCCCGGGATGCCCTGCGATCCCGCCCGGCGACTTCCCCGGCCCACCTGGCCGCTGCCGTTGACCTGAACGGGACCGTAGCCTCCGCAGTCGGTGCGCTGCGGGAGGGGGACGCCTTCGTCGTCCTGGCGTTCCTGCCTCAGACGCCCGCCACGGAGCGGTCTTTGGCGACTCTTCGCCGCCACGTGCGCGATCGCCTGAGGAATGCCACGCTCGTTGGCTTCGGCCCTCGCTATCTTCATTCGGCCGGCCAGCTCTTCAAGGGCGGGCCGGACCGGCTCGTCGCACTCGTCCTGTATGCCCCTTCCACGCCCGACGTCCCCGTGCCTGGGGCCGGGCACACCCTGGGAGATGTCCTGGAAGCGCAGGCGCTGGGAGACTTCGAGGCGATGCGCGCTCTCGGGCGGCGTGCCTTCTTCCTGGCCCTCGATTCGCCGCGCGCTTTGGCCGACGTGGCGCGGTCCGTTGGGTCCGCCGCAACGCTCGCGGCGGAGAACCGACGCCCCCACGCCCGATGACCGGCCCGGCTACGCCGCGCCCCCGGAGGGGCTCTTCGGCACCTCGCCCGAAGGGAGTCCTGGCCGGGGAGCGGGAGCCGATCTTCACCTACCTCCCTGAAGAAGTGCGCGCCAACATGCTGCGTGAGGGCTCCGAGTCGGCGGTTGTCTGGAATTCGTTCTATCCCTTCACCCAGGACGGACTCTCGTTTCGAGCCTGGTGCAGGATTCGCCCGCTGTGGGGATCGCCGGTCGTGCCGGACGACGACGACCGGCTGATGCCCTACTTCTGGGGACTGCGGGTCGACGGAGCGCTGCTCGAGGGAGTACGCCAGGCGGCGGCGGCCATCGCCGGGCGGGAAGACCGGCTCGAGGTCGATCTCTTCCTGAAGGGCGAGAGGAACCTTGTGGCGATCGAAGCGAAGATCGAAGGAGAACCGGGCCGCTGCGGACGGTACGAGTCCGGCCGCTGCCCGGAAATCCACGGCGGCGACGCGGCCTGCCGCTATTGGGAAGGCGGCGTGACCTTCAGCGGTTCCCTGGACTTCGGTTCTCGCCCGCTGCCGGGGGCCGAGGAGCGTCCCCCGTGTGCGCTCCACTACCAGATGGCGCGCACGCTCCTGATGGCCGAGCGCCTCGGGCGAGAATCGGGGCTGGCCCCGCACCTGTGTCTGCTGTTGCCCCGCAGACGATGGCCGGCCGTGCGCGGCCAGTGGCAGGACTTCGCCGATCGCGTGCGCGACGATGGCAACTGGGGGCGGCTGCGCGTTGTGGCGTGGGAGGATCTGGAAGCGTTGAGGGGTCGCCCATTTTCATAGGGGCGGGTTTCAAACCCGCTCCTTACAGACGGCCAAGGCTCCCGCGCCCCCCGGCTACCAGGAAAGAAATCCGCCGACGCTCAGCACAATGAACGACGAGCTGGCGACCAACTGCCGCAGGCCGATCCTCGGTGGCGGCAGCCCGATCGGCGGGCGTGCTATGGCGTCGACGGCATCCAGCATCATCACCAGAAAACTGCCGGCCATCAGCGCCGGGATCCACCCGGCCAGCGCCAACGCGGCCCCTAGGATCCCATTGAACCCGTGGCACAGGAGGGCCCGCCAACCCTCCTGGGCGCGTTCGCGGAAGGGAGGCGCCGTCTCTTGCTTCCGGTCTCCCAGCCGGAAATGAACCAGCACGATAGATGCGGCCGACTGCAGCCAGCACAAGAGCCACAGGATCCAGGGCAGCTCCCCGTTCGACCCTCCTACTCCGGGGAGTGCACTAGCCCGTTGCCACCGCCCGACCCAAGGCAATGTGGCCAGAGACCCACAGGAACGGAGATGCCATCGATAGCCGGAAGCCTGAGGGGTCCACCCGGGAGGGCGCGGGGGTCAGCCGCCTCGAATCCGGTGCCAAATCTGTGAGCGCAGATCGTTCCCATCGGGTGAAAGGGGGAGGCCGGGTTCGAGGCGGGCGCGAATCTCGGCACGCGGGTAGATCGCCAGGTCGCTGCGGACCTCCGTTGGGAGCAGATCCAGCGCGACGGCGTTGGGCGTCGCGTAGCCGGTGTAAAGCGCCTCGTTGGCGGCGATCTGTGGACGGAGCACAAAGTCGAGGAAGGTGTAGGCCTCGGCCTGGTGCGCCGAGCCGGCGGCGATTGCCCAGTCGTCTTCCCAGATCTGCGATCCCTCTTCGGGCAGCACGTAGCGAATCGGGACTCCCGCCTGCTGCAGAACGGCGGCGTCGCCGTTCCAACCCAGCGCGATCCACGCATCGCCCGACGTCAGGAGGGGCTTGTAGTCGGTCTCGAAACCGAGCAGGTGGGGACGTAGCGCGCGCAGGTCGGCTTCTGCCAGGGCCAGGCTACGCCGGTCGACGGCATTGTAGGAGTGGCCGCGCAGCTTGAGCGCGGCCCCGAGGACCTCCCCGGGGGAGTCGAGAACGGTCGTTCTTCCCGAGTGAACTTCGGCCAGCCTCCAGAATTCGGCCCATGAGTCTCGGCGCACGGTTATCCGGTCCTGCCGCACCAGGTAGCCGGTCGTGCCCCAGTCTTTGGGGACGGAGACACGGTCCTGCGGATCGTGCTCCCGGGAGATACGAAAGGAAGGATCGAGGTGTTGAAGGTTCGGCAGGCGTGTGGGGTCCAGCGGCAACAGCCGGCCCTGGAACGAGAGCTCGCGGACGGCGTAGTCCGGAGGGCACAGGACGTCGATCCCCGGGGAGTCGGCCTGCATCCGCGCGACGAGCTCCACGGCGCTCGGCACGATCTCCAGCCGGACCATGATGGCCGTCTCGTCCTGGAATTGCGCCAGCGTCCCCGGGGCGATGTAGTCCGGCCACGTCAGGATCGTCAGGCTGCCGGTCATGGATGGTCGGTGGCGGAAAGCCTCGGGGGGCTTCTTCCCGGACTGGGCAAACCCAGGAGGCTGAGGAGGCGGGTCAGCCAGACCGCCGCAGACGTTCGGCGAGCACCGCCAGGAGCAGGGTCCCCGCCAACATCGCCATCGCCAGCGCGATCATCACCGGAAGCCGGTTGGCGAAGCGCAGTTGTCCGAAGAGGTAGACGGGGAAGGTCGGGTCCGGCCCCGCCAGGAAGAGCGCCAGGGCGAATTCGTCGAAGGACACGGTGAACGCCACTAGCGCCGCCGCCACCATGGCCGGGGCGATGATCGGAAGGACGATGCGGCGCAGCGTCGTCGGGTAATCGGCGCCCAGGTCCATCGCCGCCTCTTCCAGGCCGGGATCGAACTCGGACAGGCGGGCCATGACGATCAGGAGCACGTAGGGAATCGCCACCACCGTGTGGGCCACGCCCACTGTCCAAAGCGACCGGTCGAGTCCCAGCGCCGAGAAGAGCAACAGCAGAGAGACTCCCAGCACGACGAAAGGAACGATCAGCGGCAGCACCGCCAGCCCGATCAGCGCCAGTTTGCCCCGGAACGAATAGCGCATGGCCAGAAGCGAGATCATCGTCCCCAGGAGCGTGGCGACCAGGCTGCTGGCGGCGGCGACGAGTAAGCTGTTGCGCGCCGCGCGCAACAAGCTGGGGGTGTCCAAAACAGCTTCGTACCACTTGGTGGTCAGGCCGCGCAAAGGAAAAGCCAGCGCCGTGTTGCTGTTGAAGGAGAACAACAGGAGCAGCAGGATCGGAAGGTAGAGCAGGACGATCAGCAAGAGGGTGTACGCCCCCAGTCCCGAGGGCGGGCCCAGCCCTCGAAGCCGCAGCCCAGAGGCCCTCACGCCAGCCACTGCCGGATATTCCCCCAGCGCGCCGCCAGCAGGATCCAGGCGATCGTCGTTACCAGCATCACCATCGACAGGGCCGAACCCAGAGGCCAATTGGCGGCCTTGGTGAAGAAGTCCTGGACGATATTTCCGTACAGGCTGCCGCGGCTGCCGCCGACCAGAAGGGGTGTGACATACTCGCCGACGGTCGGGATGAAGACCAGAAAGAACGAGGCGACCACGCCCGGCAGGCTGAGCGGAAAGACGACCCGCCAGAAACGCCGCAGCGGCGTGGCGCCCAAATCGAAGGCGGCTTCCATCACCGGAGACTCGATCCGCTGCAATGCAGCCAGGATCGGCAGCGCCGCGAACGGTATCCAGACGTAGGTCAGAGTCAGGCCGACGGCCGAGCGGCTGTAAAGAAAGAGACTGAGCGGCTCCTCCCGCAACCCGGCCGTCAGGAGAAGCGTGTTGACGACTCCATTGGAGCCCAGCACGAGCTTCCAGGCCATCACGCGCAGGAGGTAGCTGGTCCAGAAAGGGACCAGGAGCAGCAGCAGGTAGAGCGGGGCCTTTGCCCCGGCGCGAAACGAAATGAAGTAGGCGATGGGATAAGCGAGGGCCGTAGCGGCGGCGGCCACCAGCACGGCGATCCCCGTTGAGATTCCGAGCAGCCTCAGGTAGCTCGGCGTCCTGGCCAGGACAGCGTACTGCTCCAGGCTGGGAGCGGGGAAGCTGAGCAGTCCCCCTTTCATGTCTGGCCGGACGCTGAAGAGGGCCATCATGATCAGCGGAAGAACGAAGAAGGCCGCCAGCCACGCGGCTGGGGGGAGCAGCAACAACCAGAAGGTGCTGCGGCGATCCATGTGGGGAGGGGCTGGCGGGTGTGAAACCGGGCCGGCGAGGGGACCTTCCCCTCGCCGGCCCGGGAACGGGGCTTAGGGCGCCGCCTTCACCTCCGACCACATCGCCGTCCATGCGTCGCGTTGTTCGGCCGTCAGGTTCGGCGTGAAATTCGTGGTCTCCAGGACGTTGGGATCGTCAATGGAGAACGCCTGCTTGAGGGTCTCGTCGGTGATGCCGTTCATCACGTCCTGGTTGGCATGGCCATAGTAGAACAGGTTGACCACGTTGTTCCCCGTCGCCTCGCCCAGCTTGGCGTCGAGGAACTTCAGTGCCAGGTCATAGTTCTCGGTGCCCTTGCGGATGCAATAGACGCCGACCCACGAGTTGCGCCCTTCTTTCGGGTTGGCGTAAGCCACCGGCACATCCTGGCCGAGCAGGGTCGCATAGGCCCCCTGCCATGCGTAGGCTACCCACACGTCGCCGCTGGCCATGGCCTCGATCAGCTCCGGCTCACCGGCCCAGTAGAAGAGGTTGTGATCGCGCTGTTCGATCCATTCCTGCTGGATCTGCGCCAGCTGCTCGGCGGTAACTTGTGTCTCGTCCCAGCCGTGGATGTAGGAGGACACCGCTACCATCCCTGGTCCGTCGTCCCAGGTTGAGATGTGGCCACTGTAGGCCGGATCCATCAAGGCCGACCAGGAGTCGATCGTCTCGGGGACCATGTCGGTGCGATACAGGACCGAAGTGAAACCCCAATCCCATGGGATGCAGTATTGCTTGCCGTTGAACTGGCCGATGGCCTTCATCTCATCCGAGACCTTGTCCCAATTCGCCAGCTGGGAGGTGTCGATCTCCTCCACCAGACCCTCATCGACATAAAACTGAATCCAACCGGTATACGGGTGGAAGAGGTCCGCCTGATCGCCGGCGGCCATCTTGGAGTAAATATCGGCGTCCGAAGCGCCGAACTCGAATCCGACGTCGACATTGGGGTAGGCCTGTTGGAAATCGGTCCAGAAGGCAGGGTCGTCGTATCCGGCCCAGTCCAGGACAGTCAGATCGCCGGTGACTTCCTCGGGGGCCGGCGTTGGGCCCTCGACCGCCTCCGTGGGCGGGGCGGCGGTGCAGGCAGCGATCAGCATACCGGCCAAGCCAAGAGTTCCTAGCGCCAGAGGGCGTGTCCACGAATTCATGCCATCTCCTCTTTCTGTGTGCCCCCGGGAGGAACCTCGGGGGGACGGTGATCTGCCGGGACGGTGTGTCGGATTCGCAACAAGGCCTGCGAGACGGCAATCCGAACGAATCTACCTGAATTCTACAACCTGACCCTGCTCAACGCCACCTTCGAGCCGGTGCCAGGCCGATGAAATCGTTCACGATCCCGTTTCCCTGGGCTGGGGAAGCCCTGGAGGCCCCATTGACATATAGAACGCATGTGCTATGATATCAAGAACAAATGATCTGAGGGAGGGCACGATGGCCAGGGCAACCAGGGAAGATGGAAGGGAAGCACTGTCTTCTCAGGGAAAAAAAGAGGTCCTTGAGAAGGCAATCAACGAAATCCTGAAGCAATACGGTGACGGGGCGGTGATGAGGCTGGGGGAGGCGACGCACATGGCGGTGGAGACGATCCCGACGGGGTCGCTGGCGCTGGACCTGGCGCTGGGGGTGGGAGGCATCCCGCGGGGTCGGGTGACGGAGATCTTCGGGCCGGAGTCGTCGGGCAAGACGACGCTGTGCCAGCACATCGTGGCCGAGTCGCAGAAGCTGGGCGGGGTGTGCGCCTACATCGACATGGAACATGCGCTGGACCCGGGGTATGCGGCCAAGTGCGGGGTGGACGTGGACAACCTGTACATCTCGCAGCCGGACACGGGGGAGCAGGCGCTGGAGATCGCCGAGACGCTGGTGCGGAGCGGGGCGGTGGAAGTGGTGGTAGTGGACAGCGTGGCGGCGCTGGTGCCGCGGGCGGAGATCGAGGGGGACATGGGGGACGCCACGATGGGGATGCAGGCGCGGCTGATGAGCCAGGCGCTGCGCAAGCTATCGGGGGCGATCAAGCAGACCAACACAGCGATGGTCTTTACCAATCAGCTGCGGCAGAAGATCGGGGTGATGTTCGGGAACCCGGAGACAACGACGGGGGGGATGGCGCTGAAGTTTTATGCGTCGGTGCGGCTGGACGTGCGGCGGGTGGAGAGCATCAAGGTGGGGCAGGAAGTGGTGGGGAGCCGGACGCGGGTGCGGGTGGTGAAGAACAAAGTGGCGCCGCCGTTTCGGGTGGCGGAGTTCGACATCCTGTACGACGAAGGGATCTCCAAGGCGGGAGACGTGCTGGACCTGGGGGTGGAGTTGGGGCTGATCGAGAAGCGCGGTTCGTTCTACAACTACCACGAGGAGCGCATCGGGCAGGGGCGGGAGAACGCCAAGGAGTTCCTGCGCCAGAACGCCGATCTGCTGGGGGCCCTCGAAGCCCAGGTGCGCCAAGGGGGGGGTGAACTGAATTCCCCAATCCCTGTCGAGGCGTTGGCCTCGCCTTCCGAGATCGAAGCCTAGCGGCCGTCCCTAGCGGCCAGGCGAAAGCCTGGCCGGTTTCTTTTCCCCCGCGGACCATCGAACGCGGCCGCGCCGCTATAATCCCCCGCGTGAGAGTCGGCGGGTGGCGTCTTCTCAGCGGCAGCGTGCTTCTGTTTGGCGGGGCCTGCGGCGCGCCAACCCCCGCCGCGACGTCGACCCGCTCGGCGGTCTTCGCGCCACAGTTGTCGGTGTCGCCCTCGACGACCGCCTCACCCCCGCAGCCGGTTGCGACGACACCGACTCCGCTGCCCCGTCCGACCGCTACGACGTTCTGCGACGACAACGCCTCCTTCATCGAGGACCTGACCATCCCCGATGGAAGTCAGGTGCTGCCGGGCGGAGCGCTGGACAAGCGCTGGTCCATCCGGAACTCGGGGTCATGTGATTGGGGGCCGGACTACAGACTGGTGCAGGTAGGTCCGAGTGAAATCCAGAGCCCGGCGGAGGTGGCGCTATTTCCCGCCCGGGCCGGATCGACCGCCGTCTGGCAGGTCGCCCTGGTGGCGCCGGCCGGGCCCGGGGAGTACCTTGGTCGCTGGCAGGCCCGCGCGCCGGACGGAACGCTTTTCGGCGATGAAGTATTCGTCTTGATCGTCGTTGCGGAACCCGAGCCCACGGAGACGCCAAGCGTCACACCGACCCCGTAGAGAAACGAACCGCCCCCTAGTGGCCGAGCAGGACGAGGGCGGCGGCAATGGCCGGGTCCGACTCGAAGGTGAAGGTGTCCCAATCGGCGATGATTTCGAGGTCGGGCATAATCCCGAGGGCCTCCCAATTGTCGTCGGAGTAGAGCGGGTCGAATCGCTCTTCGGCGATCCACACCGTGGACCCGTCCGGCAAGTTATACCCGTGCAAGGTCTCGACATTCCCCAGAGTGGTCTGGCCCACGGTCAACGAACGCCCCAGGTCGTGAAGCGCGCCGGAGAAGATTTCGCCGAAACTGACGGTGTCTTTGGCCACGAGCACCACCAGGGGGACGTCCTGCGAGTTGTAGATCGGCTCCGCCAGCACTTCGAGAGGGCGTTCCCCTTGCAGGCTGACGAAGTGCCCAACGATCCCCGAGGTGAAGAAGCCCAACATCCGCTCGACCACCGTGCTACTGCCTCCGCCGTTCATCCGGTTGTCGAGGATCAGGCCATCCAGAGGACCGAAATCCTGCAGAGCCTGGCGCACCTGGTCGGTGATCGTCTGGTCGAAGAAGGTTGGGATGAAAATGTAGCCGATGCCCTTCCCATCGGTCGTCGGCACCAGACGGGCGTCGATCGGCAGCGCCGCCGTCACGCGCTCCCGGACGAAAGTGACGTCCCGCGGCGCCTGGCCGGGCGATTGGATGGTCAGGACCGTGGCGGAACACTCCGGGCCGCGCATACGCTGCGGGTAAGCCACACCGCTCTCCACCAGAGGCACGCTGTCGACGGCCAGGATGCTGTCGTGCGGTTGAAGGCCGCCGAAAGCGGCGGGAGACTCGGGAAAGACGGTGAGGATCGTAACGCGCCCCTTTTCCGGAAGAGGCTGGACGAGGACCCCGATTCCAACGAAGTCGTTGGACCCGGCCAGTTCGGCCTGGGAGGCGGCCGCTACCGCCGGAGACTCGAACTGAGAGTGCTCGTCGCCCAGGGCATTGACGAGGTCGTTCATCTCTTGATAGAAGGCTTCCGTCTCCAACCCGGACTCGATCCGGGCGCGGGCAGCGGCGACGACAGACTGCCATTCGCCATCCACGACCTCGGGATAAAGATAGACATCAGCGATGGTGGGGGCCATCGCGTCAAGCACGGCGAGCTGGTCTTCGGTGGTGAGGGGCGGGTCCGCCACCAGGGCGGGCGTCGGTAGAGCGACGGTCGTGGCGGCGGGAATCGTGGCGAGCGCAACGGCATCGCACTGGGGAGGGACATAGGCAGCTGGGACCGGCGTAGCGGTCGGCGTCGGAGAGGGGATGGCCGTTGCCGATGGCGTCGGCGAAACAAGGCTCAGCGATTGAGCCACGCGCCCGGCCAGGCTGCAGCCCATGCCAAGCGCCAGGGCAGGCAAGAGGAGGAGCGCAGACCGACTACCCATACCGGAAGATACTAGCCCCGAATTGTCCGGTTTGGGTCCGTGGAGGTAAGCAGGCTGGCCTCCTTGGAACGCGACACGTCGCTGAAGGGCACGCCTACGTTCCCTCCTCCCATGACGTCAGGTACTTCTGCTGCTCGGCCGTCAGGCTGTCGATGCGTATGCCCATCGCTTCCAGCTTGAGCCGGGCGATCTCGCGATCGATCTCCTCGGGGATGGTGTAGACCTTGTTCTCGAGCCGGTCGACGTTTTTCAAAAGGTACTCGAGCGAGAGCGCCTGATTGGCGAAGGACATATCCATCACACTCGCCGGATGCCCTTCGGCAGCCGCCAGGTTAATCAGCCGGCCCTCGCCGAGCAGGTTGATGTGCCGCCCGTCCTTCAGCGTGTACTGCTCGACGAACTCGCGGACGCGCCGCTTGTCGGTGGATAGCGCCTCCAGCGCCGGGATGTTGACTTCGACGTTGAAGTGACCGGAGTTGGAGACGATCGCCCCGTCCTTCATCGCCGCGAAGTGGTCCTTATCGATGACGTTGACGTCGCCGGTCACGGTGCAGAAGATGTCGCCCAGCGGGGCGGCCTCGGCCATCGGCATCACCCGGTAGCCGTCCATCAACGCCTCCAGCGCCGGCAGCGGGTCGATCTCGGTGATGATGACATTGGCGCCGAGGCCGCGCGCCCGCGAGGCCAGGCCGCGCCCGCACCAGCCGTAGCCCGAGATGATGAAGGTCCTGCCCGCCAGCAGGATATTGGTGGCGCGCACGATGCCGTCGAGGGTCGACTGACCGGTACCGTAGCGATTGTCGAAGAGGTGCTTGGTCATGGCATCGTTGACGGCGATCACCGGATAGCCCAGCGCCCCGGCGGCTGCCATCGCCCGCAGGCGGGTGACGCCGGTCGTCGTCTCTTCCGTGCCGCCGCGCACGTCGTCCAGCCGCTCGCGCCGATCCTTGTGGAGCGTGCTCACCAGGTCGGCGCCGTCGTCCATCGTCACGTGCGGCTTGTGGTCGAGCGCGGCGTGGATATGCTTGTAGTAGGTGGCGCTGTCCTCGCCCTTGATGGCGAAGACCGGGATCTCGAAGTGCGTCACCAGGGAGGCCGCCACGTCGTCCTGCGTCGAGAGAGGATTGGAGGCACACAGGACCACGTCGGCCCCGCCGTGCTGCAGCGTCCGCATCAGGTTGGCCGTCTCGCTCGTCACGTGCAGGCAGGCGGCGACGCGAGTTCCGGCCAGCGGCCGTTCTTTGGCGAACCGCTGGCGGATTTGCTGCAGTACCGGCATCTCCTGGTCGGCCCAGTCGATTCGTCTTCGGCCGGGCTCGGCCAGGTTCGCATCTCGGACATCGTAGCGATCGGACATCATTCTCTCCGTGGACGGCGAAGGCATCCTGAGCCCCCCGGCTTCCCTTGGGGACGCTTCGCAGCCGCTCGCACCGTCCCGGCCGGGAGGGCAGGCTCCGTCGAAGGATGCCGGCGATCCCTTTGGAGACGGCGGGCGCGCTTCGACTTCGCTCAGCGCGCCTGAGATAAGGGCCAAGCGAGGCATGGAGCTTGCCCTGAGCCTGCCGAAGGGCTCAGCGCGCCAGCCGGCGGCTCATCCCGCCGTCAGCTCTCCGACGCCCTCATAGTACCCGCAGAAAGGCCAGAAGCCCAGACCGCGGTAGAGACCGAGGGCGGCATCGTTGGCCATGGCCACGTTCAACACGATCGTCTCGAGGCCTCGGCCCAGCAGCGCCTCGACCACGCCGGCAGTGGCGCGTTCGGCGAACCTACGCCGGCGATGATTGGGGCTGGTGAAGACATTGCCGACCGCCGCCACACGTGAGCCCTGCGCCAGGACGTGCGTCCCCGCCGCCGAGACGAGGTCGCCCTCCTGACGGACACCGAAGAAGATGCCTCTCTCGAGTTGACGCGAGTCGAAGGAGTCGGGCCGGTCGGGGTGGTTGCTGAAGAGCGAGAGGAGCGCCGGGAGGTCCTGGGGGGCCAACGGCTCGGCCCCGGCCGATCGCCCGGCAGGGAAATCCTCCGCCCGAAGCGCCATCCGCCACATGTGTGTCTCGCGTTCGGGTCGAAGACGGCGGCCGAGACGGACGCGGTGAGTGGCCAGGAGCCCATACTGATAGGTATCCGATGGGACCTCGAGCAGCAGCTCGTCGACTTCATTCGGATCGCCGTGGGCGAAGAGCCATGGCGGGCTTAACCCCCGGAAGACCATCACCACCGCCCCCTCTCCGACGAGCCAGGTCGCCTGCTCGGCGAAGGGCGGCTCCATGTCCGCCAACGCGTAGGCGCACCATACGCGGTCGAGCCCGAGAAGGGACCGGGCGCGGAGAAGCTGACCGGAGGGCGGGGTCACCGTGCACGCCTCAGGTAGTCATTGCGAGGAGCCCGAGCCCTTCGGCTACGCTCAGGGCGAGGCGCGACGCCTTCCCTCCCGGCAGGACACCCTGTTCGGGCCGAGAGCCCCGGCCCGCCGGGACGGTGCGAGGGTTGCCGAGGGGTGGCAATCTTCTCATAACGATGACGTGCCAACGGGGAGATCGCCACCCCTCGCTCCACTCTGGGCAGGCGGCCCCTATTGGGGCCTCGCAAGGGCCTTGTATTTGCGGTTCATAGCCGATCCAGCTCGGATCCGCCGTCGAAGGTCCGGCGGAAGCGAGCCAGGAATTCGTCGAGGGTGAAGCTGTGACCCTGCGTACCTTCTTCTTCCAGACAGTAGGCGGCCGCCAGGGCGCCCATCTCTCCGCAGCGCTTCAACGACAGGCCGTGTGCGTAGCCCTTGAGGAATCCGCCGCGGAACGCGTCGCCCACGCCCGTCGGATCGGCCGGACGAAGCGGGGTGACGGCCGGGATGTGGAACGTCGCCCCGGCCTGGTAGACATCGGCGCCGTGCTCGCCGCGGGTGATGACGAGGAACTCCACCTGTTCGACGATGGCGTCCAGCCCAAGGCCGGTCTTCTCCGAGATCAGGCCGAACTCGTAATCGTTGCAGAAGAGCGCCCGGCCGTGGGCAATCCCCCTTCGCAAGACGTCCGGTTCCAGTCGGACGATCTGCTGGCTCGGATCGTAGAAGTAGGGGATTGCCAGCCGGCCGCTCTCCTCGACGTAGGCCTCCATCGCCGCGGGATCGTTCGGGGAGATCACCACCAGGTCGGGCCGGACCGGAAGGTCCTCGAAGCGAAGCTCCACCGCCCGCGCCATCGCCCCGGTGTAGAAGGAGGCGATCTGCGCGTTCACCTGATCGGTGTTGACGAAGAACGACGCCGTCAGCAGGCCCGGGATCACCCGGATGGCGCTCGTGTCGACCCCGTGGTCTTCGAGCCAGGCCCGGTAGTCGTCGAAGTCCTCCCCGGCGGTGGCCATCACCAGCGGCCGCTCGCCGAGCAGCGCCATCGTGAAGGCGATGTTGGCGGCGATGCCGCCCCGGCGGCGGATGAGCGAGTCGACCAGGAACGACAGGCTCAATCGATCGAGGCGATCGGCCAGGATGTGGTCGCGGAAACGCCCGGGGAAGGACATCAGGTAGTCGAAGGCGATCGAGCCGGTCAGGACGATGTTCATCGCGGGGCCTGTCTGCGGCAAAACGCGCGCTCGGCTGAGCGCGCGTCCGGAACATCGAGAGTGTAGCACGGAGAGGGGAGGCCAGCAAGCGAGACGCCCGGAGCCTATGTCATTGCGAGGAGCGCCGGCGCTAGGGCCGGCGCGACCCCTGGGTTCGTCATTGCGAGCCCCCGAACTACAGTCCCCGAAGCGCAGCGGAGTGGGAAGGGGGCGTGGCAATCGCCTCATGGGTGAGATTGCCACCCCACGCTGCGCCAGTCCTGAGCGACCGCGAAGCGTCCCCGTGGGAAGCCGAAGGGCTCTGGGCAGGCGCAATGACATCGTCTTGGGCGTAACCCCGCGGCCTCATATTGAAGATTGATGGATAGTCACAGGGCAACCCCGCGGCTTTCTATTGAAGATTGACGGATGGTCGCGGGGTCGCCCCGCGGGCTTCTATTGAAGATTGACGGATGGTCGCGGGGTCGCCCCGCGGGCTTCTATTGAAGATTGACGGATGGTCGCGGGGTAACTATCATCGGCGCACGATGGAACGACGATCTCTGCGGCAGGCGGCGGCTCTGGCCATCTTCCTGGCCCTCGCCGCCTGCACCAACGCCACGGCCACCGCGCCGCCGTCGCCGAGCGACATACCGCAGCCGACGGCCACGCCTCTGCCGACGACGACGCCCACGCCTTCGCCGGCCGATCACCTGGCGCGTGCCGAAGCCGCCTTGTTCAATGGAGACTGGGACACGGCCCTCGCCGCGTACGAGGTGGCCTCCGCCTCCGGGGACGGCGACGTGGCCGAAGCCGCCGAGCTTGGGATGGCGCGCCTGCTCCTGGAGGCAGGTCGCGCGGGCGAGGCGCTCTCGTCGCTCGACTTTTTTCTCATCTCGCATCTGGAAGGCGATCGTACGGCGCAGGCGCATTTGCTCCGAGGTTTCCTGCGACGCGATACGGGAGACCCCGCCGGCGCCATCGAAGATTTCGACGCCTACCTGACGATGCGCCCGGGGCTAATCGACAGCTACGTCCACGAATGGGCCGGGGATACGCTATGGAACGCCGGCCAGCCCCTCCAGGCGGCCGACCGCTACCTGGCCGCGGCCGGGATGGCGCGCCTCGACGACGGGGTCGGCTTGCGGTTCAAGCAGGCGAGGGCGCTGGTCGACGCCGACGATCCGGCCGCCGCCCTGGGGATCTACGACGAGCTCTACCAAGGCACGCTCGACCCTGCCGTCCGCGCGGCGGCGAACTGGTATGCGGGTCAGGCCCTTCAGGCGATGGGGGACGACGCCGGGGCCTATGCCCGCTATCTCGACTCGGTGACGAATTACCCGGAGGCGAACGAGTCCTACCTGGCCCTGGTTGAGCTGGTCAACGCCGATGTGCCGGTCGACGACACGTTGCGTGGCCGGATCGATGTCTACGCCGGAGCCTACGAACCGGCCGTGGCCGCTTTCACGCGGGTGATCGACTCCCAGCCCAGCAGCGCTGTCTACTATCAGCGGGCGCTGGCCCGTCGCGCGGCTGGGGACTCCCTCGGGGCGCTGGATGACCTGTTCCAGGTCTACGCCGGGTACACCGACGCGCCGGAAGGCGAGCAGGCCTGGCTGGAAGCGGCCGACATCGCGTGGTTCGACCTGGGCGATCCCCGCCAGGCCATCGACCTCTATCTCCAGTTTGTGGAGACCCTCCCAGCCAGCACTCGGGCGCCGCAGGCGTTGCTGTCCGCCGGCCGGGCTGCCGAGATCAGCGGCGACCTGCCCGGCGCGGTCGATCTCTATTTCCAGGCCGCCACCTCTTACCCGGCGAGTGATCTAGCCAGCCGCGCTGCGCTGCGAGCGGGCATCACCCAATACCGACTGCAGGACGCGGCAAGTGCCGTCGCCTCCTTCCAGCGAGCCGGGGAGTTGGCACACGTCGGCGAGGACCGCGCAGCCGCCGCCTTCTGGTCCGGCAAGGTGCTGGCCGAACAGGGCCTGACCTCCGAGAGCCAGCAGGCCTGGGCCAGCGCCGAGGCCAGCGACCCGACCGGGTTTTACTCCGAGCGCGCCGCCGACGTCCTTGCCGGACGCCGTCCCTTCGAGCCGACCGGAGTCTTCTCTTTCCCAACCGACCTCGGATCCGCTCGAGCACAAGCCGAAATCTGGCTTCGGTCGACGTTCCCGATTAGCGCCACAGGGAGCCTGAGCGCGCTGAATGAAAGCCTGGCGGCCGACCCCCGCATCGTGCGCGGCACGGAGCTCCTTTCCCTGGGTCTCTACGAGGAGGCGCGCGCCGAATTCGACGACCTGCGCACCGACTACAGCGGCGATGCCGAGGCAACCTACCGTCTGATGCACCGCTTCCTGGAGCTCGGTCTCTACGATCTGGCTATCCGATCCGCCCGGCAGATCCTCGATCTGGCCGGCCTGGATGACGCCGGCACCCTCTCCGCGCCGCGCTACTTCAACTTGGTCCGCTTCGGCCCGTACTTCGGGGACCTCATCCTCCCCGAGGCGATGGCCGCCGGGCTCGACCCGCTCTTCCTCCTGTCCGTCGTTCGCCAGGAGAGCCTCTTCCAGGGCGCCGCCACTTCCAGCGCCAGCGCCCGGGGTCTGATGCAGGTTATCCCGACGACCGGGGAGGCGATCGCCGCCGAGCTGGGATGGCCCGCCGGCTACAGCGAGGCCGACCTCCACCGGCCGATCGTCTCCGTCCGGTTCGGGACGCACTATCTGGAGCAGCAACGCGACTCGTTCGACGGGGATCTGTTAGCGGCCCTGGCGGCCTACAACGGCGGCCCGGGAAACGCCGCCATCTGGCTGGCGCGCGCCGGCGGGGACCCCGATCTCTTCTATGAGGTGGTCGGCTACGAAGAGACCCGCACCTACCTGCGCACGATCTACGAGGTCTTCAACATCTACGCTGACTTGTACTTGCCGGAGGGCTAACGCCTGCACCCGCAGGGCGGACATCCCGCTCAGCTGGCCGCAGGCGGGGTCGGTTGGATGGAGGTGAGATACAAGCCTACGCAGTCGACGCCCATCGCCGCCATCGCCCGGTCGGTCCGCGTCCTGGTCAAGACGCTCTCGGCGACCCCCACCCGACTGCCGCAGCGCCTCCTCCAGAGTCAGCTTCTGCAACTCGCTCCGAGTATTGACCTGGACGATATCGACGATGCGCTGCGCGAGTTTGTCTGGGTCGGTCGACTTGTAGGTGCGCGTCTTGGGGTCAATGCTGAAGTTCAGGATCGAGGCCGTGGCTTCCGGCCGGACGACTCGCTAGGTGAAACGGCCCTGGACGGTTACCGCCTGGAAGTTCCCGCTCGTCTCCTTGAAGATAAAAGGTGTGTCGGCGGTGCTGATGGGTATCAAGATGATGCGGGTGCTCGCCCGCCAATAGTAGAACGCCAGCCCGGCGCCCTGCCGTGCCAGTTTCTTGCCTCGGTAGACCAGCAGGTAGTCGGTCGGCTCGCTCTTGAAATAGCGCCATCCGAACATGGTTTTCCTCCTCCCGGCCAGGGGCGGCCCCCTCGGTCCCACCGAGTAATACCCCTGGGGCATCTGGGGGCAAGGCGCCGCAAGGCCCTTCGGCCGAACGCAACTTCTTATGGGACGGGTCTTGACCCCGCTGAATTCAGTGGTAAAATGCTCTTTTGCAGAAGTCGAATTCGACTGTTGAGCGGGCCAAGAAGCGCGGGGTACATCCCCGCCTTCTTGCTGACCCCGACCGGTGGGCGTTGTTCCAGGAGCAGTCGCAGATGGCGGCAACCAGCGCGCGTAAGCTGTATTCCCGTATCCCCGACATTTACTCACTTCCCAGCTTGATTGAAGTGCAAGTCGACTCGTTCGAGTGGCTCCTGCGCGAGGGCCTGGGGGAACTCTTCGATGAAGTCTCGCCGATCGAGTCCTACAACGGCGGGATGAAGCTCTACTTCCCGAGCAAGAGCCGGGAATCGCGCGAGTTCGGCTTGAAATTCTGGTTCGAAGACCCCAAGCACGACATCGATGAATGCGTCGAGCGCGACCTGACCTTCGCCCGGCCGCTTTACGTCTCGGTGCTGTTGGCCGGCGCGGAAGTGCCCCATCCCGTGAAGAACGAGATCTTTCTCGGCGACTTCCCGATGATGACCGAGAAGGGCACCTTCATCGTCAACGGGACCGAGCGCGTCGTCGTCTCCCAGCTCATTCGCAGCCCGGGCGTCTACTTCGAAGCCGGTGAAGATCGCCTGAGCGGGCGGCGCCTGGCGGCCGCCAAGCTCATCCCGGACCGCGGCGCCTGGATGGAGTTCGAGACCCGCAAGAGCGACTACCTGACGCTCAAGTTCAACCGCAAGCGGACCGTCCCGGTGACGATCCTGCTGCGGGCGCTGGCGGCAGTGAGCGACGGGACCAAGCAGTCGCCGATCAAGACCGGGTCCGACGAAGAGCTGCTGGCGCTCTTTGCCGACTCAGACACCAACCCCGACCATCCTTTCATCGCCACGACGATCCGACAGGAGCCGACGTGGGAGATCAAGCACAAGCACACCCTGCCGGATGAGGCGCTGATCGAGTTCTATCGGCGCATGCGCCCCGGCGATCCGCCGACACTCGACAACGCCCGCGAGTACCTCATCGATCAGCTCTTTGACCCGCGGCGCTACGACCTCGAGCGCGTCGGGCGCTACAAGTTGAACCAGAAGTTGAGCCTGCACGAATTCATCCCGCTGGAGCACCGCCAGGTCACTGGCTGGGACATCGTGCGCCTGGTTGAGCGCCTGATCCGTATCAACAACCACCTCGAAGAACCGGACGATATCGATCACCTCGGCAACCGTCGGGTGAAAACGGTCGGCGAGCTGATCCAGGCCAAACTGCGCGTCGGGCTGCGCCGGGCCGAGCGCGTTATCGTCGAGCGCATGTCGATCCGCGACCAGGAGCAGCTCACGCCGATCACCCTGGTCAATATCCGCCCGGTGGTGGCCGCCATCCGCGAGTTCTTCGGCTCCAGCCAGCTCTCGCAGTTCATGGACCAGACCAACCCGCTGGCCGAACTGCGGCACAAGCGGACGCTCTCCGCCCTCGGTCCGGGTGGTCTGCGCAGGGAACGCGCCGGCTTCGACGTGCGCGACGTCCACCACTCGCACTACGGGCGCATCTGCCCGATCGAGACGCCGGAAGGTCCGAACATCGGTCTCATCGGCCGGCTGGCATCCTACGCCAAGGTCAACCGTTTCGGTTTCATTGAGACTCCCTACCGCAAGGTCGTGCGCGAGCTGGACGGCGGCGATCCCCGCTTGCTCGGCCGCAAGCTGCGTGGGCAGGCGCTCGACGCCAAGGGTGCCAAGGTCCTGGCCGAGGACGGGCAGGAGGTCACGCCGCAGCTGGCCAAGGCGCTGTCCAAGGCCGGCCGGCCGATCCCGATCGTCCCCTTCGTCTCGGAGGAGGCGCACTACCTGACGGCCGACGAGGAAGACAAGTGGCTAATCGCCCAGGCCAACGCGCCGCTTAGCGAGCGCCAGGAGTTCGTCCGCGCGCGCGCCTCGTGCCGCCACCACGGCGATTTCCTGTTCGCCGCGCCGGAAGAGATCGATTACATGGACGTCGCCCCGCGGCAGATTGTGGGCGTCAGCGCCTCGCTCATCCCGTTCCTGGAACACGACGACGCCAACCGGGCCCTGATGGGCTCGAACATGCAGACCCAGGCCGTCCCGCTGATCCGCCAGGAAGTCCCGCTCGTTTCGACCGGCATGGAGCGCCAGGCGGCGATCGACTCGGGGCAGGTGATCCTGTCCGATGTCGAGGGCGAGGTCGTTTCGGTCACCGGCAGCGAAGTCACCGTGCGCCACGGGAGCGATCGGCGCGTCTACCGGCTGCGCAAGTACAACCGCTCCAACCAGAGCACGTGCATCGACCAGCGGCCGGCGGTGGTCAAAGGCCAGCGCGTTCGGCGCGGCGATGTCATCGCCGACTCCTCCAGCACGGCTCAGGGAGAGCTGGCCCTCGGCCAGAACGTGTTGTGCGCCTTCCTCTCCTGGGAGGGAGGCAATTTCGAAGACGCCATCCTGGTCTCCGAGCGCCTGGTGCAAGAAGACCGCTTCACTTCGATCCACATTGAGAAGCACGAGGTCGAAGCCCGCGACACCAAGCTTGGCCCGGAGGAGATCACCTACGACATCCCCAACGTCGGGGATGAGGCGCTGCGCGACCTCAACGAGGACGGGATCATCCGCGTCGGCGCCGAGGTCGGCCCCAACGACATCCTGGTCGGCAAGATCACGCCCAAGGGCGAGAAGGAGCTGACGCCGGAGGAGAAGCTGCTGCGGGCGATCTTTGGCGAGAAGGCGCGCGAGGTGAAGGACACCTCGTTGCGCATGCCGCACGGCGAGCGGGGCAAGGTCGTCGACGTCAAGGTTTTCACACGCGAGGAGCACCGCGACCTGCCGCCGGGGGTCGAGAAGATGGTGCGCGTCTCGGTGGCGCAGAAACGCAAGGCGACCGAGGGCGACAAGATGGCCGGCCGCCACGGTAACAAGGGCGTCATTTCCATGGTGGTGCCGGTGGAAGACATGCCATTCCTCGAGGACGGCACCCCGATCGACCTGATCCTCAATCCGCTGGGCGTCCCGGGGCGCATGAACATCGGCCAGCTCCTGGAGGCGCACCTCGGTTGGGCCGCCGACCGGCTTGGTTTCCAGGCGGTGACCCCGGTCTTTGACGGCGCCGACGAGGACGAGATCGAAGCCGAGCTGGCGCGCGCCTGGCTCATCGACCGGGCGTGGAAGGATGCCGCCGACCGGGCGTGGCCCTGGGCGCGTGAACGCGGCTTCTATCAAGAGGAAGCGTTTGAGGACGACAGCGAGGTCCGCCGGTTGTATTTGGAGAGCTGGCTGGGGGAGCGCGGCTATACCCCCCATTTGATGGAGACGGACCTCAACTACGCCCGGCGTTCGGCCCTGCGTGAGTGGTTGCGCGACAAGGGCTACGATCCCGACAAGATCCTGCTGTTCGACGATAGCCCGGTCGAGGTCACGGCCCGCCGGCCGTACGACGCGGCGGCCATCGAGGTTTGCCTGCGGCTGTGGCTCGAAGAGCAGGGCGAGACGCCCAAGGGCAAGACGCTCGAGGAGCTGCGCAAGGAGGCCGAGCGGGCATTGATCAGCACCGGCAGCCCGCCGCCGATCCTTGGAAAGCAGCGCCTGTTCGACGGCAAGTCGGGCGAGCCCTACGACCAGCCGGTGACCGTCGGCCTGGTCCTGATGATGAAGCTTCACCACTTGGTGGAGGACAAGGTCCACGCCCGCTCCACCGGCCCATATTCCCTTGTGACCCAGCAACCGCTGGGCGGCAAGGCGCAGTTCGGCGGTCAGCGGTTCGGCGAAATGGAAGTTTGGGCCCTGGAGGCTTACGGCGCCGCCCACACGCTGCAGGAGATGCTGACCGTCAAGTCGGACGATGTCCAGGGACGCGTCAAGACCTACGAAGCCATTGTCAAGGGAGAACCGGTGGAGGAGCCGGGGATCCCGGCCTCCTTCCGGGTGCTGGTCAAGGAGCTGCAGAGCCTGGGGCTCTCGGTCGAGGCCATCAGCGAAGAGGGGGAGGTCCTAAAGTTCGGCAAGGATGATGAGCGAGCCCGGCCACCCCGGCTAGGACTGGGGCTGCTCGACATGGACCCGAGGATCGTAGGCAAGTAGGATCTCTCCGGTAGCCTAGAGTGTAGGGGCCGGTCTGAGACCCGCCCCTACCGTTCAGAACGGGGATCCCCGGCAGGCTGTGCCCTCCGGGTTCCTCGCAATGACGAGGGAAAAGCCCCTGTTCTGCCTCGCACAAACACCTTGACGGGGTTGCGGGCGGCAGGTAGAATAATTGTCCGTCTAGTACCCAAGACGGGCTGGCGTGACGGAAGCGCCGACCCGAATGGAATAGCGATTGCATCGAGGCTAGGCCATCGTTCAAGTCCGATGGCCTTCCTCTCGCGACAGACCCGGGGCGAAGAGCCTCGGGCTTGTGTGGAGGAATGGCGTGCCCACGACTAATCAGCTGGTCCGCAAGGGCCGCAAGGAGAAGCGGGCCAAGACGAAGGCGCCGGCGCTGCAGTTCATCCTGAACTCGAAGACGCAGCGCCGCACGTCCGTCCCGAAGGGCGCCCCGCAGAAACGCGGCGTGTGCACCCAGGTCCGCACGCAAACGCCGAAGAAACCGAACTCGGCGCTGCGCAAGGTGGCCCGCGTGCGGCTGACGAACGGGATCGAGGTCTCGGCCTACATCCCGGGCGAAGGGCATTCGCTGCAGGAGCACTCGGTCGTGCTGGTCCGCGGCGGCCGCGTGAAGGACCTGCCGGGTGTGCGCTACCACATCGTGCGCGGCACGTTGGACACGACCGGCGTCGAAAGCCGGCGCCAGTCGCGCTCGAAGTATGGCGGGAAGCGCCCCAAGGAGTCGGCGTAGACCACGCCGGTGTGACGGAGTAGAGGCATGCGTCGGACACGCCCCGAGAAGCATCGCACCCCCGGCGACGCCCGCTACAACAGCGAGCTGGTCCAGGGGTTCATCAACCGCCTGATGCGCC
>CAYUWF010000030.1:0-3943 GCA_964448245.1 uncultured Anaerolineaceae bacterium
GAAGAAGTACAAAGGCGACAAGCAGAAGATACAGCAGGAACAGATGAAGCTCTACCGTGAGATGGGGGTCAGCCCGTTCGGGGGCTGCCTGCCGCTGCTGCTGCAGTTCCCGATCATCATCGGCCTGTACCAGTCGATCACCAGCTCCCTGGCCACCGTCCCGCTGCAGCTGCTCCAGTTGTCCAAGCACATTTATCCGTTCATCCCCGCCGCGCTGATCCCGTTGAACAGCCAGTTCCTGTGGTGGGACCTGAGCCAGCCGGAGCGGACGGTCTCCCCAGAGATCATGGGGATCGGCATCCCGGTCCTGACGATCCTGGTCGTCGCCACCAGCTACCTGCAGACCAAGATGACCACGCCGCCCTCGGGCGATTCCCAGGGTGCGCAGATGTCGAAGATGATGAGCCTGTACATGCCGTTCCTCTTCGGCTTCTTCGCCTACTCCTACGCCGCCGGGCTGGCCCTGTACTTCGTGACGACGAACGTCATGACCATCGCTCAATACGCCGCTCTGGGCAAGGTCAACTGGCGCTCGGTGCTGTCGCTGCGCGGCACCAGCTAGACGCCCACCGGAGGGAGCACGGCGCATGCCCGAGTCGAGACCGAGCCTGGAGATGATCGCCCCGACGGTCGACGAGGCTGTCGCCCGCGGCGCCGCCGAGCTCGGGGTCACCCCGGATCGCCTGCTGGTCGAGGTCCTCGACGAGGGCGCACAAGGCGTGTTGGGGCTGGGCAGCCGCCAGGCGCGCGTCCGTCTGACTCTGCTGGGCGGCTCCCCCTCCTCCCCGCCGACCCCGGCCGAGATCAACGACGAGGAGTTCGAAGAAGAGGCGCAGGACGAGGGCCAGGCCGACTCGGCTTCCGCTCCGGTCGACCGCGAGGTCCAGGTGGCACGCGACACGGTGCGCCAGCTGGTCTCCCTGATGGGCCTCAGCGCCCGGGTGGCCGGCCGCTGGGGCGAGGCCGACGAGCCTGAAGCGCCGCGCCCGATCCTGGTCGATATCCGCGGCGATGATTTGAGCCTGCTGATCGGCCGCCGCGGCGAGTCGCTGGCCGCCCTGCAGTACATCACCCGCCTGATCGTCGGCAAAGAGCTCGGCAGCTACGCCCCGATCGTCGTCGACGTGGAAGGCTACCGCGCCCGGCGCGAGCGGCAGCTGCGCCAATTGGCGCAGCGCATGGCCGAGCAGGCCGTCGAAAGCGGGCGGACGATGACGCTCGAGCCGATGCCGCCCGCCGAGCGGCGCCTCATCCATCTCGAGCTGCGCGATCATCAACGCGTCTTCACCGAGAGCATCGGCGAAGGTGAAAACCGCAAAGTGACGATCGTGCCCAGGCCGAGCGAGGATTCCGGGCGGCTATAATCGCGGCGATGCCCTCCGCCGCGCCGGCCCCGGATTACCTCATCCTCGGTCATCTCTCCCTCGATCAGACCTCTTCCGCGCCTCTGGCGGAAGGACACCGGGACGGTGTGAGCGGAGGCCGCCCCGAACCCCCACTTGCAGCGGCAGCCGCGGCGGCCGCGATCGAACTCGGAGGAACGGCAGCCTACGCCGGCCTCACGGCACGCGCCTTGGGCCGCCGGCCGGCCATCGTCACCTCGGCCGGCGACGATCTCGACCTCTCCCCACTGGAGGGAGTCCCGATCCGCCGCGTTCCATCCGCGCAGAGCACGACCTTTCGCAACCAATACAGCACCAGCGGGCGCCAACAGCATCTGCTGGCGCGCGCCGCCGGCCTCGAAGCGGCGGACGTCCCCTCCGAATGGCGCTCGGCCCCGATCGTGCACCTGGCGCCGATCGCCGGCGAGATCCCGCCGCCGCTGGCCGCTCTCTTCTCGGGGAACGAGCTGGTCGGCCTTACTCCGCAGGGCTGGATGCGCGCCTGGGACGGCGAGGGGCACGTCTCCTACACCACCTGGAAGTCGGCGGTCCAGGCGATCCAACGCGTCGACGTCGTCATCGTCGGCGTGGAAGATGTGGGCGGGGACGAGGCCGAGCTGGAGGGCCTGGCCGCCGCCTGCCGGCTGCTGGTGGCCACCGAAGGCGCGCGCGGCGCACGCGTCTACTGGAACCACGATGTGCGGCGGTTCCCGGCCCCGGCCATCGACCAGGTCGACCCGACCGGCGCCGGGGACGTCTTCGCCGCTGCCTTCTTCATTCGCTATCATCAGACGCGCGATCCGTGGGAAGCGGCGCGCTTCGCCAACTTGCTGGCGGCCGTCTCGGTGACGCGACGCGGCCTGGCGGGGGTGCCCACACCGGAGGAGGCGCGCCAGGCCGGCATGGTGTGGACCCGATGACGCGCGTCTACGCGCTGGTCAACCAGAAAGGCGGGGTCGGCAAGACCACCACCGCCATCAGCCTGGCCGCCTATATGGCCGAGGGCGGCCAGCGCGTCCTGCTCGTCGATCTGGATCCGCAGGCGAATGCCACGGCCTGTCTGGGGATCGCCCAAAGCCAGGTCGAGGGAGGCGTCTACGACGTCTTGATCGGCGGCCGCCCGGCGCTCGAGAAGATACTCCACAACACCCGCCTTCACCTTTCGCTGCTCCCCTCGTCGCCGGCGCTTGCCGGGGCGCAGGTGGAGCTGGTCAGCCTGCCGGAGCGCGAGAGCGTCCTGGCCAAGGCCTTGGCGCCGGTGCGCGATGGCTACGATTACGTACTGATCGACTGCCCTCCTTCGTTGGGACTGCTGACCGTGAACGCGCTGGTGGCGGCCGACGGCGTGTTGGTCCCCGTCCAGTGCGAGTACCTGGCGCTGGAAGGTCTGTCGTCCCTGGCGGCGACCTTGCAGCGGGCGCGCGCCGGGCTCGCGCCGCGGCTCAAGCTGCGCGGCATCGCGCTGACCATGTTCGACTCGCGCACGCACCTATCGCAGGATGTGGTCCAGGAAGTGCGGCGCCACTTCCCCGGGCAGGTCTTTCGGACGGTCATCCCGCGCAGCGTGCGGCTGGCCGAGGCACCGTCCCACGGGCTTCCCATTTCGGCCTACGACCCGCGCTCGACCGGCGGGCTGGCGTATCAGGCCCTCACCCGGGAGCTGCTCGGCGGCGACGGCGTGCGCGCCAAACCCAAGGCGCTGCAGGCGGCAGAGGTGCGAGGATGAGTCGCAAGACCGGACTTGGCCGCGGGCTAGACGCGCTGATTCCCGGCGGGCCGGAGTCGGCCGGCGGCGAGGGCTCGGCGCAGCCGATACCCGTGAACGAGATCCGCTCCAACCCACGGCAGCCGCGGCGTGAAATCCCGCGCGGGGAGTTGGACGAACTGACCGCCTCGATTCGCGAGCACGGCGTGCTGCAGCCGCTGCTCGTCACGCCGGCGCCCGACGGCGGCGGATACCTTCTCATCGCCGGCGAGCGCCGCTTGCAGGCGGCGCGCCTGGCCGGCCTGCCGACGGTCCCGGTGGTCGTCCGTCTGGCGGACGAGCGTCAGGGTCTCGAGCTGGCGCTGGTCGAGAACCTCCAGCGCCAGGACCTCGATCCGCTCGAGGCGGCCGAGGGTTATCGGCAGCTCGTCGAGGACTTCGGCCTGACGCACGACGAGGTGGCCCGGCACGTCGGCAAGAGCCGGCCCAGCGTCAGCAACACGCTGCGACTGCTCAAGCTTCCGGCCACGGTGCGTCAAGCGCTGGCTGGCGGGAATCTGAGCGAAGGGCACGCCCGGGCATTGCTGGCACTGCCGACGGCGCAGGCACAGTCCGCCGCGGCCCAGACGGTGCTCAAGCGCGGCCTGTCGGTGCGCCAGACGGAAGAGCTGGTGCAGCGACTGATGGGCCAGCGTCGGAGTACGGCGACTGCCCGCCGCCGCTCTCCCGAAGAAGCCGACATTGAAGAGCAGCTGCGGCGCGCCCTCGGCACGAAAGTGAATCTGCGGCGCGGGCGCAAGGGCGGGACCGTCGTTATTCACTTCTACTCGCAAGAGGAGTTGGAAGCCTTGATCGA
>CAYUWF010000030.1:4043-5541 GCA_964448245.1 uncultured Anaerolineaceae bacterium
GCGGGACCGTCGTTATTCACTTCTACTCGCAAGAGGAGTTGGAAGCCTTGATCGATAGGCTGATTGCCGGTTGAGACCGAGGCCTAGCCATGGTCCTGACCCCTCGAACCCCCACCCCTTTTTCCTCCCCCTGCGAGACCCGGCCCATGGATCACATCGCCCTCGCAGGGGGAGGGGAGGGATTTCTGGAGAGCGGGGGGAGCAAAGCTCCCCCCGCTCTCCATTTCTTCACCCCCTCTCCGCCTCGGGCCCCGTGTCTATTCCTCGATGTCGGCGGAGAGGCCCACGGCTGCTCACCCCGTTCGGGCCGTCGCCAGGGGCAGGGAGTGAGGTTGATACCGACCTGCCTGAAAGGGATTCTTCGGCAATGCGCTTCCTGATCTACGGGACAGGCGCCGTGGGCGGCTATCTCGGCGGTCGGCTGGCCGAGGCTGGGCACGCCGTCCTGTTCCTTGCCCGTCCGGCGACGGCCGAGGCTCTCCGGCGCGACGGCTTGCGCATCGAACGCGGCAAAGAGACCCGGAGGATCAGGGACTTCGAAGTCCTGACGGATCTCCCCTCCGGCCTCGACCTGGGGACGGAGGCGGCCGTGCTCCTCGCCGTTCGCGCCTTCGATTGCGCCGCGGCTGCCGTCGCGCTGCGGGAACGCCTGCGCGGCGCAACACCGGTGGTATGCCTGCTCAACGGGATCGGCAACGAGGAGACGCTGGCCGAGTCGATCGGGGCCGAGCGCGTCGTCGCCGCCACCCTGACCACCGCCGTCGAGGTGCGCGCCCCCGGCGTCGTCCGCGTTGAGCGCCAGCGCGGCCTGGGCCTGGCGCGCCGTCCTTCGAGTGAGGCCCTGGCAGGGGTCATCGCTCGGGCGGGCATCCCCACACGACTCTATGACGACGCGGCGGCGATGAAATGGTCGAAGCTCTCCACGAACATCGTCGCCAACGCCTCTTCAGCCATCCTGGAATGGACGGCAAGCGCCGTCATGGACAACGCCGGCCTCTACCGACTGGAACTCGAAGCGCTGCGCGAAGCGTTCCGCGTCATGCGCCGCGCCGGCCATCCGCCGGTCGACCTGCCGGGCGTTCCGGTGCGCTGGCTGGCGCGAGGCGTCTTCCTGCCGCCCTGGGCCTCGCACTTCTGGCTGGGCCGGGCGGTGGCGCGCGGCCGAGGCGACAAGCGACCCTCGTTCCACCGCGACCTCGGGCAAGGACGATCGGAGGTCCGCTGGCTGAACGGCGCCGTCGTCGAGAGCGGCGATCGGCTGGGGCTGCCGACTCCGGCGAACCGCGTGCTCCTGACCACGTTGCTCGAACGCGTTGAAGGCGGGAGTGACCCGGCGGGGTGGCGTGATCGGCCGGACCGACTGCTGGAGCGGGGACGCGAGGCGGGAGTGCCCGGGATCTAGTGGCCAGGTCGAAGCCATCCTGAGTGCGCTCGAAGGCATCCTGAGCGAACGGTAAGGCATCCTGAGCGAACGGTAAGGCATCCTGAGCGAAGTCGA
>CAYUWF010000030.1:5641-23306 GCA_964448245.1 uncultured Anaerolineaceae bacterium
TGAGCGAACGGTAAGGCATCCTGAGCGAACGGTAAGGCATCCTGAGCGAAGTCGAAGGATGCCTTCGACATCATTCGTAATGACTCAGAGCCGTGAAATGACACGCCTCTCCGGCCCGGCGCGCTTCGACTGCGCTCAGCGCGCCTGGCTCATCTCCAAAGGCATCGGGCCCGACATCCCTGGGAATCCTTGCTTCGCTCCGGATGCCTGCGTGCCGAGCGGCCCTCGGGGGGCGCGGCTACCAGGCGCGCTTCGATATCGTCCCGACTGAAGCGAGGGACCCCAGCCGATTGCCTTGCTGCGCTCACCAGATCGGCCCCCGCTCACGCTTCGATAACATCCCGAGCGAGGCGAGGGACCTCGGGCCGCACTTCGTGCGGCCCTCCGCTCAGCGCGGAAGACCTCTTCAAAGTGGATCTCCTCCCTGAGCGGAGGCCGCCTTGGACGCCCTGGCGCGGAGACTCAGCCTGCGGCCGACGCCTGCCGCGGGGGAAGCGAGGGGTCGAAGGGCGTGAGGGTATAATCCCGACGCCGTTCCGAGGTGCGCATGCGTCTTCGCGACAAAGTCGCCATCGTCACCGGGGCCTCACGGGGTATCGGACGTGCCACGGCACTGGCGCTGGCGGCCGAGGGCGCGCGGGTCGTGGTCAACTTCAACGCCCGCGCCGATGCCGCCGAGCAAGTCGTCGCCGAGATCGTCGCCGCCGGCGGGCAAGCGACCGCCCGCCAGGCCGACGTCGGCGACTTCGCCCAGGCCGAGGCGCTGGTCAAGTCCACCATTCAGAGCCACGGCGACCTGCATATCCTGGTCAACAACGCAGGGATCACGCGCGATGGACTCATCCTGACGATGTCCGAAGCCGATTGGGACGACGTCCTGCGCACGAATCTCAAGTCCACCTTCGCCTGCTCGAAGGCGGCCGTCCGCCATATGCTGCGCCGCCGCTACGGGCGGATCGTCAACATCACTTCGGTCGCCGGCCAGATCGGCAATCCCGGGCAGACGAACTACTCGGCCTCCAAGGCCGGCCAGATCGGCTTCACCCGGTCCTTGGCCCGCGAGGTGGCCTCGCGCAACATCACCGTCAACGCCGTCGCCGCCGGGTTCATCGAGACGGAGATCTGGAGCGGTGTTCCGGCCAAGGCTCAGCAGGCCCTGCTGGGCATGATCCCGCTCGGCCGCAAAGGCACCGTCGAAGACGTCGCCCGGGCGGTGGCCTTCCTGGCGTCGGACGACGCCGCCTATATCACCGGCCACGTGCTCTCCGTGGACGGCGGGATGGCCATGGCTTGACGGCCGAGGCGATCGATGAGCACCAACGACTCCTCTACCACTTCCGCACCCGGCCGCACGACGATCGCGCCGGCGGTCCTCGTCACCATCACCCGGCTGACCGTGCTCGGCGTCCCCGGCGTGGCCCGCCTGGCGCCGGTGCCGGGCGGCGTCAACCGGCTCTTCCGGCGCGGCGTCAACGAAGGCATCCGGGTCGAGGTCAGCGATTCCTCGGTCGAGCTCGAGCTGCACCTGATCCTGACGCCCGACTCGATCGCCCGCGACGTGGCGCACCGGGTGCAGGCTGAAGTCGCCCGCGCCGTGGAAGAGACCGTCGGCATGCCGGTGAGCCGGATTGACGTGCAGATCGAGGACGTCGATTACGGCATGCCGGCCGGCTGAGCCCATCGGCTGCGCTCTGGGCCGTCGACGATGAAGCACCAACGCCGCCGGGCCCGCGCCCTGGCGCTCCTGGCCCTGTATGAGGTCGACTGCGTGGGCCACATCCCCGGGCAGGTCATCGGGCGTTACCTCGAGGAAAATCCCGGCCTGGGCGAAGACGGCGCCGAATTCGTGCGCCGCTCGGTTGCCGGCACGCTGCAGGCCGTACCGACCCTCGACGCCTGGATCGCCGGCTGCGCGCCGCAATGGCCGGTGGACGAGTTGGCCGTGCTCGACCGGAATATCCTGCGCCTGGCGTTGTGGGAATTCCGCGTGAGCCAGGAAACCCCGGTCAAGGTCGCCATCAACGAGGCCGTCGAGCTGGCGAAGCGCTACAGCTCCGACAACGCGCCGCGCTTCGTCAACGGCGTCCTCGGCACCCTGGCCGAGGGGATCTAGGGCATGGACCTGTTCGGCATCGGGCCGCTCGAAGTTCTGCTGGTCGTCCTCCTGGCCCTTATCCTCCTCGGCCCGAAGGACATCGCCGATAACGCCCGCTCCGCCGGTCGATTCCTGAGTCGCCTGTACAAATCGGAGGGGTGGCGCACGATGGTCCATGCCTCCACGACTCTGCGCAACCTTCCCAATCGCCTGGCGCGCGAGGCGGAGCTCGACGAGGTCCGACGCGAGCTGACCGAGCCGAACCGCCCCGCCGCCGAGCAGCCCACGCCGCCGGCGCCCGGGATGACGGCGTGGGCCCCGGGGGCAGCCGATGCTTCCCCGCCCTCCAGCCCACCGGCCTCGTCTGATCCTGACTGATGCGGCGACTGCTGCGGTTCATCCGACGGGTGATCTCGGCCCCCTTCCGTTTTGCGGCCCGGCCTTTCCGGGCCATCGGCCGCTTCCTCAATCACGAGCCCGAAGATGTGGCGACGGCCGACAGCCTGAGGCGCACGCTGGAGAACCCCGGCGCGCTGCTCGAGCACCTGCAGGCCTTGCGCGGCCATCTGGTGCGGGGACTGTTGGTCCTGGCCGTAGCCACCGCCATCAGCTTCGCCTTCGCCACACAGATCCTGGATTGGATGGCGGCCCCGGTCGGAGGGATCGGGGCTCTGCAAGCCATCGAGGTCACCGAGTCGATCGGTGCCTTCATGCGCGTCTCGCTGCTGACGGGCCTGACGCTGGCGTTGCCCTACCTCATCATCGAGGTTTTCGCCTTCGTCAACCCCGGGCTGCGCCGGCGCGAACGGGTCATGCTGCTGGTCTTGATTCCTCTAGGAGCGGTGATGTTCGCCGCCGGCCTGTTGTTTGCCCGCTACGTGATGCTGCCGGTGGCGGTTCCGTTTCTGATGTCGTTCATGGGCATCACCACCATCCCTCGCCCGGCCAACTACATTCAGTTCGCAACGACGGTCATGTTCTGGATCGGCGTAGCTTTCGAGTTCCCTTTGGTGATGTTCGCCCTGGCCACCCTTGGTCTGGTCGACGCCCGAATGATGCTGCGCGGCTGGAAGGTGGCCGTCGTGGTGATCGCCGTCGCCGCCGCGGTCATTACGCCCACGCCCGATCCAGTGAACATGGCATTGCTGATGGCGCCGCTGACCGGGCTGTACTTCCTGGGAGTCATCTTCGCCGCGCTCGCCGGACGAGGGCGATCCAGGCGACGAGCGGCTGAGGGTCCACCCCCACCCCGGCCCTCCCCCCAAAAAAGGGGAGGTGAGCGCTCTCAGCCGCGCAGCTCCTGAATCTTCTGCCAGATCAGGATCGAGCCGACGGCGGCAAATAACGCCGCCAGGGCGATCTGCCAGAAGGTGACGATGAGAAGCAGGACCGAGACCAGGGCGAGAAACGCGGTCACCGTACCCATTGAGGCGGCGAAGGTCTTGCGCAGGACCGACTCGACCAGCCCGAAGGCGATGGCCAGGATGACAACCCCGGCCAAGACCGCCTGCGGCTCAAAGACAAGGAGCAAGGCCACCCCGAAGAAAAGGAGGGACATGCTGATCGCCGCCCACGTCTCGACGGCCCGGCTGACGGCGGAGGCGGGCACCGGCGTCGCCCGGTGCTGGATGTGCGCCTGCGGGTCCGTGACAACTCCCCGGTTGATTTCCTCCAAGCGGTGGCTCAGGCTGTCGAGCACGACGCTGTTCTGGGTGTAGTCCCGGCGCAGCGAGCTCAACTCGCCAGACTTGGCGCGGATTTCGGTGCCCAGCGCGGCATGCCGCTTCGCCAAGTGCGGCTTGCCCTCCATGCCCTGCCACAGTGTGCCCAGCCGTTGGAGCTCGTCGGTCTTGGCGTCAATGACGGTCTCGAGCGCCTTCTGAGTCTTCTTCAGTTCGGCCAGGCGGCCGCGCAGAATGGGTCCCTCGCGCGGGGGCGGCGGAGTCTTGTCGAGGCCGGCGAACCCCAGGGTGTCATACCACGACCCGCGGGGTGTCCCGTCGCGGTTGTACATCGGCCCGCCTGGCGCGTTCTCACCCGAAAGCGGGTCGCGCGCAAAAAGGCCCCACAGGCCGCGATACTGCGAAACCCACGGCGTCGCTTCATCAATGATGACCGGGGTCCAGGCTTTGTCGCCTCCAGGTCCGATGGAAAGCCCGTCGCCGCGGGCGTAGTCGACGAAGGGGATTCGAAACGGGCTCCCGGCGGAAGCCTCCTGCCCGAGCAACCGCCCCCACAACCGGTGGAGGGAACCCGTCAAGGATCGCAACCATCTTGGAAGGGGCAGGTTCACTTCCGCCTGGTATTCGCCTCGGCGGAAGTAGGAGGCGTGCGAGCCGGCCCCGGCGTAGACCACGGGATGGCCGTCGACCAGCTCCAGCTCCTTTCGATCGTCCCAGCGCCGGCGCAGGTCGTCGCCATGGAAGTCGTGCGAGGCGTAGGCCACCCAGGCCGGCAGCAGCGACTTCCCTTGCTGGTACAGGTAGACGATGATCATTTCCCAGTCGGACTCATGGTCGTTGACCCCATGGAAGCCTGATCGCCAGGGGTTGTAGTCGAAGAAGAACCAGTATTGCAGGATGGTCCAGCCACGTTGGCGCACGACCCGGCCGTGGTAAACGTACTTCTCAGATTCCTGGAGCAGCTTGTGGTAGGTAACCTGCGCCGCAGCGGAGGTTGCGCCGGGCACCCGACCCCGGAGGAGAAGTGTCGCCGAGAACAAGGCATCGAAAAGCCGCGGCAGGAGACCGCCCCTTGAGAGCCGCCCCGGCCCGGGGTGAAAGGTATTGTGGGTCCGGCGGTTGAGCTGCGCCTGCTCCGCCAGCGCCCGGGCACCGGCGCCCAGACCAACGGTCTGGACGAAACGCAGGAAGAGAACGCTCCCGAAGGGCGCGGAATGCGGTTGAACCAATTTCTTCAAGTCGAGCTCACCCGCCGGCACGACCAGCTCTTGGCGGCCATCCGTATGGTGAATCCATAAACTGCACTGCCGCACATAAGGCTCGACGTGCATCGGGAAGCAATGTTCCCCGGCGGTGTAGCGGACAACGGGCTCAAAGCGTCTCAACAGCGTTGCATCGCTGGCGGTCAGGGGCACGGACGGGAGGTCACTCGACGGCTTCATCGATCGGCCTCCCAATGCGGAACGCTCGCCGGACTTCTCCTTGATTGAGGATGAGGGCCATCGCCGCGTAGACCAGCATCAGGCCGAATTCCGGAACCCGATAGAAGTAGCGCAGGATGTTCACTGCCAGGCCCACCCCGAGGACGACGATCAACATCACCCAGGCCCATCGCTTGAGGCGGAGGATGGCGATCCCCGCGATCAGGCTGAGCAGGGCGATCAGGGCGGAGGTAGCGAGCAGCAAGGTATTCAACCCCTCGGTCGAACCCCAGACGACGGGGTCGAACGCCTGGCTTGCCTCGATCGTTCCGAGTTGACCATTCAAGAAAAGCCATGCTGTTCGGATGAGAATGAACGGTATCCCCAGAATAGCGATCCATCCGGCGACGATGACCGCTCCGGGGCGTTTCGCCCCCGGGGGCCGTGGGCTTTTCTTCATTCGCCTTCCCCTCCCGGCGCTGGGTTCGCGGTCCGAGGACTGGTGGCCGCGATCGAACGTGGTTGGGGGAATTCTAGTCAACATCCTCCTCAACGCAACCGCTCCGCCAGTCGTCTTTCGCAGCCGGCGCCGCTTCGCTTTTGCCCTGCAGCGTCTCTATTGGTAGAATCTTCCGGCGGGCCTACGCCGCCCACATCCAGGAGGCCCCTCATGCGCCCCGTGTATGCCATCTCAGGCGGGGTTTCAAAATTCGCCAAGGCCCGGCCCGACCGGACCTTCCAGGCCATCGTCAAGGAGGCCTACGACTACGCCATCGCCGACCTCGGCCTGGAGATGCCGGCCTTCACCCGCCTTGTCGACGGATCGGTGGCCTCCTACTTCTCGGACCACTTCACCCGTCAACTGATGGCCGGGATCATGGTCCAGGACTATCTCGGGCTGTGCCCCAAACCGGGCCACCGCGTCGAGGGCGGCGGCGCCACCGGCGGCCTGTGCTTCCAGGAGGCGTGGAAATCGGTCGCCTCCGGCCACATGGACGTGTGTGTCGCTTACGGCTTCGAGACGATGAGCCACGTCGAAACCTGGAAGGGCAACGAGTTCATCGCCCTAGCCTCCGATGTCTCGTGGGACTACCCGGTCGGGGGATTCTACTCGGGCTACTACGCCATGATGGTGACGCGGCACATGAAGGAGTTTGGGACGACCGTCGAACAGATGGCGCACGTCTCGGTCAAGAACCACATCAACGCCTACGCCAACCCCTATGCCCAGAAGCGCAACCGTTACACGATCGAGGATGTGCGCCGCTCGCCGATGGTGGCCTGGCCGCTCACCCGCCTCGACATCTGCGTCATGTCGGACGGCGCCGCCGTCACGGTGCTCGCCTCGGAGGAAGGGCTGCGGCGGCTGGAACAGGCCGGGGGCCGCGTGCGCCGACCGCTGGTGCGCGTCAGCGGCATCGGCCGCGGCACGGACGCCATGCGCATGTCCGACCGCCCGCACGTCGACTACGACGGCTTCATGGCCGACTACGCCACCGAGGGCGAGCGATCCTCGGACGAGACCCGCGCCTACTACAAGAAACTGTGGGACCGCGGCACCCGCTATCCCGGCGTCCATTCTTTCCGCGCCGGCCGCACGGCCGGCAACATGGCCTATCGCCACGCCGGCCTCCACGACCCGCTGCACGAGCTCGACTTCATCGAGCTGCACGACGCCTACACCTCGAGCGAAGTCCAGACCTACGAGGACCTCGGCCTGTGCCGCTATGGTGAGGGCGGCCCCTTTGCCGCCTCCGGCAGGGCCTTTTTGCCTGGCATCGACTACGGCTTGAAGTTGCCCGAGAAGCCGGTCTGCCCGGTCAATCCCTCGGGCGGACTGATCGCCTGCGGCCACCCGGTCGGCGCCACCGGCCTGATGCAGGCGGTCTTCGCCCTGTGGCAGCTGCAGGGGACGATTGCCGAGCACTTCGGCGAGCCGACCTTGCAGGTGCGCGACGCCCGCCGCGGCGCGATCCACTCCCACGCCGGCACCGGCACCTACGTTACCGTCTCCATCCTCGAGCGGGAGAACTGAAGATGACGAAGCTGCCCGACCAGGCCCCCGAGAGCCTCGGCGGTTACATTGTCCACGGGGTGCCCTTCCCGGTGGAGACCGACCCCGATTCGTTGGCCTTCCTCAAGCAGATGGCGCCGATCCAAATCGAGCAGGGTTACCGCATCACCTACCTGCATTCCTACGGGCAGGACAGCCCGTGGTTCGCCGGTGCCTCCAATCGCCACCTGCTGGCCAGTCGCGCCCCGACCAGCGGCTACACCTACGCCACGCCGCGCGGTCACGACATGTACAGCGGCGAACCGACGGATTGGATCGACATCACCGACCGTCCGGCGCACATTCACGCCTTCACCGTTTGTCACTTCGGGTCGGAGGAGTTCCTGCCCGAGACCCCGTTCGTGCTGGCCCTCATCGGATTCGAAGGGGTCGACACGCTCTTCCTCAGCCGCCTGCTGGGAGTCGATCCGGATCAGGCGTCGCTCGACTGGATCGGGATGAACGTCCGCCCGCGCTTCCTGCGAAACAGCAAACTCAAACCGACGGACGTCTACTTCGTGCCGGAAGGTCAAGGCACCTAGGCACTTAGGCACCTAGGCACCGTGATCCTAGGTGCCTTGGCGCCTAAGTGCCGAGGTGCCTGCCGTCATGGATCCTTCCCCGGCCGCTGTCGATCATCCCAACCTCTTGCTGGCCGTCGGCCGGCTGCGCCGCATGCAATGGCTGTGGGCTGTACTGTTCGCCGGTCTGGGAGGTTTGGCGCTGGCTTCCACCGGGCCGAGGCAGCCGTTTCTGCCCCTGACGTGGATCACCATCGCCGCGCTGTTGGCGACCAAACCACAGCCGATCTACCTGTCGCTCGTCGCCGTTGCCTGGGGCTTCTCGATGATCTTCCTCGTCCCGGGAGTGGCGCAGACTCTCGGCACCGATCCCGTCACCCGCCTGTTCTCCGGGGGCGCGATCGAGATCGTGGCCCTGACCCTCGTCCGCCTGCTGCTGCTCGTCAGCGCGTGGAATCAGTTCCTCTTCTATCGTATCCTCTACGGGACGGAGGGGGCAGCGGGCCTCAATCCATCTCTGGCGCCGATCCCGCCCGTCATTCCAAACCCGAGCGACCGCGTGGCGGTTGGGGCGCGGCTGCTGGGATTCCTCGGGCTGATGGCGGCGGTCGTGAGCATCCCCTTGTCAAGTTCGACGCTGCGCGCCAACCTGCTGGGCGCCGCCTACGCCGGGGCGGTGCTGGCCGTTGGTCTCGGACTGGGATCGGCTTTCGTGCCCACGCGCCGGCGCGGGATGGCCCTGACCGGTGTCGGCCTGGGTTGTGCCGCGCTCCTGGCGTCGCTGCTCGTGGGCAGAGCCCTGGGGCCGGGGTAGGAGAGGCGATTGACCCCACCGGTTGAGGCACGACTGGGGCCGATCGAACGGGTTCACCGCGTGCGGCGCAGTCGGCGCCGCAGTCAGCTCACTGCGGCGGCCGTCCTGTCCTCGCTAGCGGTGCTGGCGTGGTCGATCGCGGCTTACCGCGCCTTCGTGGCGTACACCGAGTATGGGCCGCTGTTGGTCGGTCGCTGGGTCACTCTGCCTCTGGTTGTGGGGCTGGGGATGGCCGGCGCCGGGCTCTGGCTCGGCATACGGGCCTGGCGCACGTGGCGCCTGCGCATCCGCCTCCATGCCAACGGCTTGGCGGTCGTCCGCGGGCGGCGCGGCCGGGCGCTGGCCTGGCCGGACGTGAGCGCGCTGTGGAGCCGGGCCGAGCGGACGGGCCTGCCGGGGCTGTCAGGCGCGCGCCGCCTGCGTATGGAGCTTGAGGCCAGGGACGGCCGCAGGCTTCTTCTCGATGACGGGCTGGAAGATTTCGAGGGCCTCACCTCGGCGATCAAGGGTCGCGTCTATCCCCTGCTCCTGGCCGGGTACACGCAGGCCTTCAATGAGAAGCGGCCCTTGGCCTTTGGGCCGATTCGGTTGAGCGCCGACGGGATCGAAGACAGCCCGCGGTCGCCTTTCGAATGGAAGGAAGTGCGCGGCGCCCAGCTTACGCAGGGACGACTGATGATCCAAACGACGCGGCCGGGGAGACAATCCGCCATCAACCTTCCCGCCCATCGCATTCCCAACGTCGAACTTTGCGCCCAGCTCATTCAGGAGATTGGTCAGACAGCATGAAACGCATCCTCGCCTTGACCGCGGTGCTCCTCGGAGCGCTGGCTTTGTCGTCGTGCACCCTGATCGGCGGCCCCTCGGGCCCTCCTCCGCTGGAAGCGCCCTTTCCCACGCCCCTTCCGGCGGCCGAGCTGACCTTGTGGGCGGTGGCACCTTCTTCCACGCCCGCCGACGCCACGCTGCAAGTCGAGCTGTTCGACCAGATCGCCGGCTTCTCCTTGCCGGCCTCGGTCGTGAAGATGCAGGGCGACGGCGCCGGGACCTGGTCGGTTCACCTGACTCCGCCAGCCGGGAGCGTGCTCTACTATCGCTACTCGCGCAGTTCGCCCGCTCAGGCCGACGAGGCCGACGCGCACGGCGAGACGATCGTCACGCGGCTCGGCCTAGTCGACGGGGCCACCCAGATTCACGACGTGATCGCCGCCTGGACCGATGCCCCGCAGGCGTCGCCGACGGGTCGCATCGTGGGCACACTGTCCGACGCCGCCCAGGGGACGCCTCTGCCGGACATCCTGGTGAGCATCGGCGGGCAGTCGGCCTTCACCGACGGGCAGGGCTCCTTCCGCATCGACGACCTTCCCCCGGGCTTGCATACGCTCGTGGCGCTCAGCCCGAGCGGCGCCTACCTCCCTGTGCAACAAGGCGCCATCATCGGCGCCGAGAGTGAGACCCCCGCCGCCCTCACCCTGGAGGCGGCCGAGCCGATGGTGGTGACCTTCCAGGTCACCGTCCCACCCGACACCCCAAGTGGCGTGCCGCTTCGCATCGCCGGCAACGTGCTCGCACTGGGCAACACCTTCGCCGGTCTGGCCGGGGGCCACACCGGCAGCGTCGGCCAGATGCCCCAGCTGGTGATGCTCGATCCGACGCACTACCTCAGCGTCGTTCAACTCTTCTCCGGCACCGACCTGCGCTACCGGTATTCTCTCGGCGACGGGGCCTGGAACGCCGAGCGCGACGCCTCCGGCGCCGGCCTCACCCGCCAGGTGGTCCTGCCACAAGGTGATCTCACGTTGGCGGATGTCGTCGCCACATGGCACGGCCCCTCCGGCGAGGCCGTCACATTTCATGTCGCGTCGGCGCCCGGCCTGCCGCCCGCCGACCAGGTCAGCCTGCAGCTCAAGGCTTCGACATGGACCGAAGCCGTCCCGATGTGGCGGGCGGGACCGGCCGAATGGACCTACAGCCTATTCGGCCCGCTGCAAGCCGGTACGACCTTCGGCTACCGCTACTGCCGCAACCAGCTGTGCGCCATCGCCGACGACACCGAGACGCCGGGCGCCGACCCGACCGGTCGCCAGGCTGCCCCCTCCGCCGACCCACAAACGCTGAGCGACACGGTGAACGAGTGGTCCTGGTGGCAGCCGGACCTGGGCGGCGCGGTCGTGGTCGCCCCGGAAATCACGCCGCGCCAGGGATACGAGGTGGGCTACGAATACGCACCGGCCTACACTCCGACCTGGCTGTCGAGCGCGGCCCCATCGCTGAATACGCTCGCCGATGGGGGCGCCAACGCTGTCCTTTTCTCGCCGGCCTGGGTGCTGCGTGAGAACACACCGGTGCCGCAGATCGTCTTCGACACGCAGCATGCGCCTCTGGGCGATGAGCTCGCCCGGCAGATCGGCCAGGCCGCTGCGCTCGGCCTGGAGGCCGGCCTCCATCCCACGCTGATCGTGCCCGACGGCACTGTCGACGACTGGTGGAGCCAGGCACCGCGCGACGGCGCGTGGTGGACGGTCTGGTTCGAGCGTTACCGGTCCTTCCTTCTCAATTACGCGGCGCTGGCGGAGCGCGCCGGCGCAGCCAAGCTGGTCGTCGGCGGGCCGGAAGTGGCGCCGGCCCTCCCCGGCGGGATCCTGGCCGACGGATCCCCGTCGGGCGCGCCGGTCGACGCCGAGGCGCGTTGGCGGTCCCTGCTGGACGAGGTGCGCGCCCTCTACCATGGTCCGTTGGCTTTCGAGATCGACTTCGGGCGGACCTTGCAGCCGGCGCCGCCCTTCCTCGACGCCGTCGACGAAGTCCACGTGTACTGGCACGTTCCGCTCGGCGAAGGGCGCGGCCTGGCGTCGGCCGACATGCAGGCGGCCGCCTTCGCCGCCCTCGACGGCTCGCTGCTGGCCGATCCAGCGCTCGAGGGCAAGCCGATTATCCTCAGCGCAGAGTATCTCTCGGTCGACGGAGGCGCCACCGGCTGCGCCGCCATGGCCGACGGCAGCTGTCGCCCGCCGTCGGCCTTCGATGCCGGGGCCGATCCGGAGCCCGACCTGGCTCTCGATCTGGCGGAGCAGTCCGAGGCGCTCAACGCAGTCATCCTGGCGGCCTACGCCCGCGACGAGATCCAGGGGTTCTACGCGCGGCGCTACTACCCGCCCGTAGCGCTGCACGACAAGTCGGCCTCGGTCCACGGCAAACCCGCCGGCCAGATGCTCGACTACTGGTATTCGAAGATCAACGCGCAATGAGACCTGCGCCGCTGGGAGGACCGCGTGGCTGAATTCGACTTCGGGGGGCCGATCGTCTGGACCCCCGACCCCGCTTCCGCCCCCTCCACGCACCTCGGCCGTTTCCTGGCGGCGCAGCGCCTCGGTAGTTTCGCCGAGCTGCTCGAACGTTCGGCGCGCGACCCGGCCTGGTTCACCGACGCCCTGCTGCGCTACCTCGACATCCGCTTCGCCACGCCCTACAGCGAGGTCCTGGACCTGTCGCGCGGGCCGGCCTGGCCGCGCTGGTGCGTCGGAGGGATGCTCAACATCGTCACTTCCTGCCTCGACAAGCACCTCGACGGACCGGCGGCGGTGCGGGCGGCGGTACTGTACGAAAGCGAAGAAGGCCCGACGCGATCCCTGAGCTACGCCGAGCTGGCGGCCCAGGTCGGCCGCGCCGCCAATGGGCTGCGGGCGCTCGGCCTCGGCCGCGGCGACGTGATCGGCCTGTTCATGCCGATGACACCCGAGATCGTCGTGGCGATGCTGGCCGTCGCCAAGATCGGCGGAGTCATCCTGCCCCTCTTCTCGGGGTTCGGAGCGGGGGCCGTCGCCACTCGCCTGGCCGACGGCGACGCGCGCCTGCTCTTCACCGCCGATGGGATGCCGCGAAGAGGCAAGACCGTCCCGCTGAAACCGGTGGCGGACGAGGCCGCCCGGCGCCTCCCCTCCTTGCGGCACATGATCGTCGTCCGCCGGACGGGAGATCCGGTGGCGATGCAGGACGGCCGCGACCGATGGTGGCAGGATTGGATCGACGGGCAACCTCCGCTCGCCTCGACCGAACCGACCGCTGCCGAAGACACCTTGATGATCATCTACACCTCCGGGACGACCGGCCGACCGAAGGGCGCCGTCCACACCCACTGCGGTTTCCCGGTGAAGGCCGCCCAGGACATGGCCTTCGGCACCGACGTTCAGCCCGGCCAGCGCGTCTTCTGGATCACCGATATGGGCTGGATGATGGGGCCGTGGCTCGTATTCGGGGCCCTTGTGTTGGGGGCCTCGATGCTGCTCTACGACGGCGCGCCGGATTTCCCCGGCCCCGACCGCGTCTGGGCGATGGTCGAACGCCACCGCCTGGCCGCGGTCGGGCTCTCGCCGACGCTCGTCCGGGCGCTGGCGCCGCTGGGCGAGGCGCCCGTGCGGGCCCACGACCTGTCCTCGCTGCGCCTCTTCGGCTCGACCGGCGAGCCCTGGAATCCGGACCCGTGGCGTTGGCTGTTCGAGGTGCCGGGGGAGTCGAAGCGGCCGATCATCAACTACTCCGGCGGGACGGAGATCTCCGGCGGGATCCTGATGGGAAACCTGCTGCTCCCGCTCAAGCCGTGCGCCTTTTCGGCCCCCTGCCCCGGCATCGCCGCCGACGTCTTCGACGAGGCGGGCCGGCCGGTGCGCCAGCAGGTCGGCGAGCTGGTGATCAAGGCGCCCTGGATCGGCATGACGCGCGGCTTCTGGAAGGACCCGGCGCGCTACGAGTCGACCTACTGGGGGCGCTGGCCGGGCGTTTGGGTCCATGGCGATTGGGCGGCGGTGGACGGCGATGGCATGTGGTACATCCTGGGTCGCTCCGACGACACGATCAAGGTCGGCGGCAAGCGCCTCGGCCCGGCGGAGGTCGAGTCGATCCTGGTCGAGCAGCCGGAGGTCGTCGAAGCGGCAGCCGTCGGGGTGCCGGACCCGATGAAGGGAAGCGTCGTCGTGTGTTTCTGCGTCCTGAGCAAGGACGCCCGGCCGTCGGCCTCGCTGGAGCAGGCGTTGCGGGCGCGCGTCGTAGACGAACTCGGCAAGCCACTGGCGCCGAAGGCGTTCTTCTTCGTCCCCGATCTGCCCAAGACGCGCAACGCCAAAGTCATGCGCCGCGTAATCCGCGCCGCCTACCTGGGCGAGGACCTGGGCGACACGTCGTCGCTGGTCAACCCCGAGTCGCTCCAGGCCATTTCCCAAGCGCGTGCGGGTTCCCCGGAAGCTTGAAGCTTCCGGGGAGCTGGTGCAACGAGTAGAATCGTTCCCGGCCCGACCCTCTCGCCAGCGCCGCCTTCACCGTCTCCGGAGGGGCCCGATCATGGACTTCCATCTCACCGAAGAAAACGAGCGGTGGCGCGCGACCGTTCACGACTTCGCCGCCAACGAGATCCGCCCCTCGGCGGCGCAGGCCGATCGGGAGGCGCGCTTCAACGCCGAGGCGTTTCGCAAGATGGCCGCCGTCGGCCTGCTCGGGTTGAACATCCCCGAGGCGCTGGGTGGGGCCGGTGTGGACGCCGTCGGCGCGGCGCTGGCGATCGAGGAGCTCGGCTGGGCCGATGGCGGGACGGCGCTCTCCGTCTCGGCGCACAACGGGCTCGGCTGCGCGCCGATCGCCTTCTTCGGGACGCCGGAGCAGCAGGCCCGCTGGCTGCCGGGCCTGGCGACCGGTGAGCGCGGTCTAGCGGCGCTGGCGCTCACCGAACCAGCGGGCGGATCCGATCTGGCGGGATCGGTGCAGACGCGCGCCGAGCGGCAGGGTGATGAGTGGGTGCTCGACGGCGCCAAAGCCTGGATCACCAATGCGAGTGTCGCCGAGGTCGTCGTGACACTGGCCCGCACCGACCCGAAGGCCGGCCATCACGGGTTCTCCCTGTTTGTGGTGCCGCGCCAAGCGCCTGGGCTGACGGTCCATCCGCCGGAGCACAAGATGGGCGTGCGCGCCTCGCCGACTCACGCCCTCACCTACGAGGGCGTGCGCCTATCGGACGACTATCTGCTGGGGAAACCGGGAGCAGGACTGCTCCAGGCCTTTCACGTTCTCGACGGCGGGCGGGTGTCGATCGGCGCCCTTTCGGTGGGATTGGCGCGCGCCGCGCTCGAAGAGGCGCTGCGCTACGCGCGCCAACGGCCCTCCTTCGGCGTGCCCATCGCCGAGCACCAGGGCATCCAGTTCATGCTGGCCGACGCTGCCACCGAGATCGAGGCGGCGCGCTGGTTGGTGCTGCATGCGGCTTGGCTGAAGGCCAGGGGACTTCCGTTCACCCGCCAGGCGGCGCAGGCCAAACTCTTCGCCAGCGAGGCGGCCGAGCGCGTCTGCCGCAGCGCCATCCAGATCCTGGGGAGCTACGGCTACAGCAGCGAGTACCCGGTTGAACGCTTCTACCGGGACGTGCGCTTGATGACGATCGGTGAAGGCACGAGCGAGATCTTGCGGATGGTGATCGCGCGGCGGTTGGGAGAAGGGGCCTGAAGAAACAATTGGTCACTAATCGTAATTCCCCAGCCCCAGTCACTCCTTCAGGTAATAGGGAATATCGATGATCGCCCGGATGTGGCCGAAGCGTCGCCTGCGGTAAAGCAAGGCCAGCTTTAACAGGAAGGCCGTCTGGTTGTGCAGCAGGACCTGCCACCAGCGGGCGGGGACGAACTCCGGCAGGACGATCGTCGCCAGTTGCCCGTCGTTGTGCTGGGCATCCTCGGCATCGATGAACTCCAACAGTGGGCCGATGATCGACCGATAGGGTGAGGGCACCACCACCAGCGGCGCCCCGAGCCCCCAGTGCTGCCATTCCTGGCGAACCAGCTCGGCGGCGCCGCCGTCGGTCTCGACGTAGACCGCCTTGATCTCCTGGCTGATCGACTCGGAATAGCGCAGCGCCTCGATCACCCCGCGGTGAACTCCCGAGATCGGAATGATGACTCTCGGCGACGGCAACGCCCGCAGGCTCGGCGGTAGACCGCGCATCGTCAATTCCCGGCCCACCTCGCGGTAGTGTCGGTGCACCGTCCGGAAGACGAGCGCCATCCCGGGTATGAGGATCAGGACGATCCAGGCTCCTTCCCGGAATTTGCTGTAGGCCACGATCAAGAATGTGGCCGCCGTCACCGTCGCCCCGAGGCCGTTGACCAGCGATTTGATCCGCCACCCCGCTCCGCGGGCCTTGTACCAGTGGACGACCATCCCGGCCTGCGAAAGGGTGAAGGCCAGAAACACTCCCACGGCGAACAGCGGGATCAGGGCGTGGGAATCTCCGCCGAAGACGACGATCATGACCGCCGTCAGCGCCGCCAGGACCACCATCCCGTTCGAGTACACCAGCCGGTCGCCGAGATGGGCGAACTGGTGCGGCAGGTACCGATCGCGGGCGAGGACGGAGGCCACCCGCGGGAAGCCGGCGAAGCTCGTGTTGGCCGCCACGGCCAGGATGAGCAGCGTCGAAGCCTGGACGAGGAGATACGCCGGTCCGTCGCCGAGCACTTGTCGCGTCAGGGCCGAGAGGATCGTCTCGGCACCCTGGGGGACGACGGCCAGGTAATACGTCAGGCCGATCGAGCCAAGAAATAGGACGACCATCAAGGCTGCCATGACCCACAACGTGCGGCTGGCATTGCGGGAGACCGGCGGGCGGAAGACTGTCACGCCGTTGCTTATGGCTTCGATCCCGGTCAGCGCCGTACAGCCGGCAGCAAAGGTGTGTAGGAGGAGAAAGGTCGTGACCGGCACGCCGGTCGCCGGGATTCCCGACCATGTCCCCGGACCATCACGCACCGCCGTCACGACGCCGGCCACGAGCATCGCCCCGAAGGAAGCTACGAAGAGGTAGACCGGGACCGTCATCAGCGTGCCGGCTTCCCGGATCCCCCTCAGATTCGCCAGGGTAATCACGATCAGGATCGCCAAGGCCAGGGGCACGCGATACGCCCAAAGGGCCGGAAAGGCCGAGGCGATCGCCGCCACGCCGGCCGACAAGCTGACGGCCGCTGTCAGAACGTAATCAATCAACAGGGCGCCGGCGGCGATCAGTCCCGGGGTTGGGCCCAGGTTTTCCTTGGCGACGGTGTACGAGCCGCCGCCGGACGGATAGGCGTACAGTGTCTGCGAGTAGGAGATCGCCACGATCACCAGCAGGCTTCCGATGGCGACGGCGATCGGCCAGGAGTAGAGCAGCCCGGCCACCCCGGCCACCGCCAGCCCGAGGAAGATCTCCTGGTTGGCGTAGGCGACGGAAGAAAGCGCGTCCGGCGAGAGGGCCGCCAGGGCGCGCGTCTTGTTCAGCCGCTCCGACTCGAGGCGAGCCGTCGGCAGCGGCGCTCCGAACACGATTTCAGAGAAAGTGCGAAGAATATGCGGCTCCGCCCAGGCGCCGATAGTCTACCACCGGGCCCCGAGCGCAGCCGGGAGAGTCAGCCAGTGGCGCCCTGGAACGCCGTCTCGAGCGTCGCCGCGTCGACGAAGCCCAGCCACTGATCCAGCAGCTGGCCGTCTCCATCAAGCAAGAACATGTGTGGCTGCACCCGATACCCGAGCTGCCGCTTAAAGGGCTCGGTGCGCGGGTCATCGATGTCGAGGTAGACGAAATTGATTTGGTCGCCCCAGGTGTTCTCGAGCCCGTGCACGACGGGCGCCAGTCGCTGGCAGGTACTTCACCAAAAGGCGAAGAACTTGACCAGCGTCGGCCGGCCGGCGGCCAGGTTGACTGTCGTCGGGTCGGTGGCGTACTGGTCGGCCCGGACCGCCTTCGTTTCGGCCGGGGCGGGGACTCCCGTGGCGGCCTCCTCCGTGGAGCCCGCCGGGGTCGGGACCGCTGCCGGAGCAGCATCCGCCACCGTTGCGGTGGGCAGTTCGCTTGCCGGAGTGCTGGTGGGAGTACAGGCGCCGAGCAGCAGCGCCGCGGCAAGCAGGATGAGTGTCGAGACGATCTGGCGTCGCGTCATGACTTCACCTCTCAGAGATCCTATCCCGAACCCCCAAAGACGACTCTCTGCGCCATCGAAGAAAGACCTCCCGACCCGCGCATCTTAGCAGCTTGCTGAGAAACTCCCTTCCCACCTCACCCCCCGGC
>CAYUWF010000031.1:0-16431 GCA_964448245.1 uncultured Anaerolineaceae bacterium
GGCTCCCCCCACCACCCAGACCTCCGCCCCGTGCGGAGCCGCCCGTAGCGAAGCGGAGGGCCTCTCCGCCACGATTGCCTGCGCACGCGGGCCCTGTCCGCGGAGAGGCCTTACAGGCTGCTCCGCGAGGGGCCGGGCGGTGAGGTGGGAAGAGGCTCTTTCAGCGACCTTTTAGTCACGGGGGACATCTCCGGATGCCAGCAAGCCCGGATAGTGCAGGGGACAGCGAACCTGTCCCCTTCGCTTTCTGCAGGACGGGCCAAGCGACCGACGTCTGGCACGAATCTTGTCCCTCTCGCAGACAAGAGGAAGGCCCCGGGGTTGGCGCGGTAAGATTGGGCGGTTTAGGAGCAGGAGCCGTGATCAGCAACGTGCGTTCATTTCATCGTCATACGATTTCACCCTCGAGCGCGGCCACGAAGGCTCAGGCTGAGCCCTGCTGCCGCGACATCGACGCGGCGCTGGCATGCCGGTGAGATCATCCCGCTGGAAAGGCGTGGGCGGCGCGCTGTCGCTCGGACTCCTCTTCGCCGGCTGCACCACGCCCGAGAGCACCGAACCGCCCTGGGAGATCATCGAGCCGTGGGTCGGCCGGCTGCCAGAGCCGACGGCAGGCCCTCTTCCCTCGCCGACGCTTGATCTCCTAACCCGCCTTCTGCCGCCGACTCCCCTCCCGGGCTCGCCGCCGGTTACCCCCACACCGGATGCGCCACGCGCTCAGCCGCCGGTCCGGGCCGAAACCGAGCGGCATGTCGTGGCGCCCGGCGATTCCCTCGGGACGATCGCCGGCCGGTACGGCGTCGGCCCGGCGCAAATCATCAGCGCCAACGCGATCCTTTATCCGGATTTCCTCCCGGTGGGCCAGGTCCTCGAGATCCCGCCGCCGATCGTTCAGCCGCAGGGACCATCTCACAAAGTCCTTCCCGACTCGGCCCTGGTCTACGGCCCGGCCTCGATCCTCTTCGACTTAAGCGCCCTTACCGGAAGCTGGTCGAGTCACCTCAACGCCTACAGCGAAACCGTCGACGGGGTCGAACTGTCGGGACCGGGGATCGTCCAGCGCGTGGCGGAGCAGTACTCGATCGACCCGCGGCTTCTACTGGCCGTGTTGGAGGCCCAAGGGGGATGGGTGCGCTCGTCGAATGTCGTGGGGGAGGCCCGCACCTACCCCATCGGCTACCGCGCGCCGGGCCACGAAGGTCTGTTCTCCCAGCTTTCCTGGGCGGCGGACCAACTCAACCTCGGCTTCTATCGCTGGCGGTCCGGCTGGGCGGGTCTGTTCGTGTTCAGCGATGGGCGAGTGGTCCCGGCCGGGTTCGGCATCAACGCCGGGACGGCCGGGGTGGGCCAGCTCTTCAGTCAGTTGGTGGGTGTCGAAGCCTGGCGCACGCTGATGGCGGAGGGCGGTTTCGACGCCACCTACCGCGACCTCTTCGGAGATCCATTCCTGACGGCGATCGAGCCGGTCGTGCCGCCGTCTCCTGAGACGCCGACGATGCACCTTCCTCTTGAGTCCGGCACGACGTGGTCCTTCACCGGCGGGCCGCATTCGGCCTGGGGGACGGGGGCGGCCTGGGCCGCGCTCGATTTCGCCCCGCCGGGGTATGCCCTCGGATGCGTCTGGTCGGACGAGTGGGTGACGGCCGTGGCAGACGGCCCGATTCTGCGGGCCCGGAACGGCGAGGTGGTTCAAGATCTCGACGGCGATGGGAACGAGCAGACCGGATGGGTCGTGTTGTACATGCACATCCATTCGACCGACCGCGTTCAGGTCGGTGACCACCTGCGCGCCGGCGACCGGATCGGCCACCCGTCGTGCGAGGGCGGGGTGTCCAATGGGACGCACGTCCACCTGGCGCGGCGCTACAACGGGGAGTGGATCCCGGCCGACGGATCGCTGCCTTTCGACCTCGACGGCTGGATCTCGGGCGGGCTCGGTCTGGAGTATGACGGCACGATGACACGCGGCGATGTGCGGTTGGAAGCCTGCGGGTGCCGGAATGAGGAGAATCAGATTGCGCGCTGAGAGGCTTCCCCGCACTTCCGCTTGCACAGGCGCGCTGAGCGTAGTCCCTCGCCCAGCTCGGGATGCTATCGAAGCGCGCCTGGCCCGCGCCGCGAAATGCGTCATGGACTTCGGCGTCCTTCGACGGAGCCTGCCCCGAGCGGAGCCGAGGGGCTCAGGATGCCTGGCTCCTGTAGGGCACGGCGCGTCGTCCAACGGCCACGCTTCGAACAGCGTTTCGGCTCGTCCCGTTCACCACTCAACGCCTTCGACGTTGCCAGTGATTCTGGTTGGTTGTCTGCTTCTTGCCGCCGGCCTCGCCTGCGCCCGCGCTGACGTCTCGGCGCCGCTGCCGGAGATGACCGCCACCGCCTCGAGCGCGCCGACCGATCCGCCCACCGAACCGGGGCCGGCGGTCGCCACAACGCCGCCGCCGTCCGCCGAGCCGACCGCCAGCGTGACGCCGGCCGCCCCCGAGCCGGTCGTCTCTCCTACGTTTCCTTTGACGCCGACGTCCGCCCTCGGCCTGTCCGAGACGATTCTGTATCAGGCTCAACCCGGCGAGACCCTGCGAACCCTGGCCATCCGTTTTGGCGTGTTGCCTTCTGAGATCAGCTCTCCCGGGGCCCTCATCGAAAGTGAGAACGCGCTGCTCGACGTGGACCAGCTGCTGTTGATCCCTCGCCGCCTGGAGGATACCGGGCCGTCGCTGCGCCTGATTCCCGACAGCGAGTTCGTCTTCTCGCCGCATGCCGCGGACTTCGACCCCGAGCAAGTGGCGCTTCGCTACGGAGGATTCCTGGCGCGCTACACCGAAGAGATCTACGGCGAATGGCATTCCGGACCAGAGGTCCTGGCGCTGGCGGCGAGGGACAACTCGGTCAACCCGCGCCTCCTGATGGCGATGCTGGAGTACCTCTCGGGATGGGTGACCCGCCCGGAGCGGCCCGAGGGTGACGCCTTCATCTATCCCCTCGGTCATCGAGATCCGGGAGAGCCAGGGCTGTACCGCCAACTGACGTGGCTCGCTAATGAGATGGGGCTCGGCTACTACGGCTGGCGCTCGGGCACCGTCACGGAGGTGCGCCTGGCAGATGGCGCCCGCGTCCATCTGGCCCCGGAGCTGAACGCCGGGACGGTTGCGTTGCAGACGTACTTCGCTTCGCGCCGGGTGAAACCGGACTGGGAGGAGACTGTCGGGCCGAACGGATTCCTGAGGACCTACACCGAGCTCTTCGGCGACCCGTGGTTCTACTACCATCCGCTCTACGAACCCGGCCTGGAACAGCCCGACATGATTCTGCCCTTCGCGCCGCGCGTCGTGTGGTCCTTCACTGGGGGGCCGCACGGGGCCTGGGAGCGCCAGGCGGCGTGGGGCGCGCTCGATTTCGCGCCGCCTTCGGTGGAGCCGGGCTGCGCGCCTTCGACGGAGTGGGTGGTCGCCGCCGCGCCGGGGCTCGTTACTCGCAGCGAGAATGGCCTCGTCGTGCTCGACCTCGACGGGGACGGCCGCGAGGAGACCGGCTGGGTGATGATCTACCTCCATCTCGCGGCGGAGGATCGGATGCCGGCGGGGGTCCTCGTCGAACGCGCCGCTAAGCTCGGCCATCCCTCGTGCGAGGGCGGCATCGCCACGGGCACACATGTTCACATCGCCCGCAAATACAGCGGGGAGTGGATCCTGGCGGACAGCCCGCTGCCTTTCACCCTCAGCGGCTGGCAAGCGCGAGCGGGGACCCGGCCCTATCAAGGGGCTCTGGTACGCGGCGACGAAACCGTCCTGGCTTGCCCATGCGCCACAAGCGAAACGCTGATCTCGCGCTAGCCGCCCTCGGCCTGGTGGGGTTGGCTGCGGGGGCGTGCACCATCGCTCCCGGCCCTCTGGCGACGGCGGAAGCGATGGGGAGACCGGCGTCGACCGCGCCGACGGCGGCCGCGCAGCGTACCGCCTTCCCGCCGGGGACGATCTTCGATTACCTCGCCCAGCAGGGCGACACGCTGCCGGCGGTGGCGGCGCATTTCAACACCACGGTCGAGGCGATCGAGGAGGCCAATGCCGATCTGCCGGAGGTGATCACGACGTTCCCGGCCGGCTATCTATTGCGGGTGCCGGCCTACTACGTCCCGCTGACCTCGCCCCTGTTCCACATCCTTCCCGACAGCCTGGCCGTCAACGGGCCGGGCGCCATCGGGTTTGACCTTCAGACCGAAGTCGAGTCGCGCGGCGGTTTCCTCAAGGGGCTGTCCGACTACGCGCAGCGCAAGCAGCGCCCGGCCTGGGAAGTGGTCGAGGTCGTGGCGCGCAACTACTCGATTCACCCGAAGCTCCTCCTGGCCCTGCTCGAATACCAGACCCACGCGCTGACACAGCCCGAGCCGATCGGCCAGCAGGCGGCTTACCCTCTCGGGTACGAGGACAATCGCCATCGGGGCCTCTATCGGCAATTGGTTTGGGCGGCCGAGCACATCAACGACGCCTACTACGGATGGCGCAACGGCTCGGTCGAGTTGGAACTGGCCGACGGCCGCATCACCCGTCCCGATCCATGGCAGAACGCCGCCACGGTGGGAGCGCACGGGGCGCTGGCGGCGCTGTACGGCGAAGAGGAGTTCGAGGAAGCGATCGGACCGGAAGGGCTGGCGCGCACGCTGACCGATCTCTGGGGTGATCCGTTTGCCAAGGAGCAAGTGGTGATCCCGCCGAGCCTTCAGCAACCCGAGCTCGGCCTGCCGTTTCCGCCGAACCGGGTATGGGACTTTACCGGCGGCCCGCATCCCGCCTGGGGTGAGAGCCAGCCGTGGGGCGCCCTCGATCTGGCGCCGCCGTCGGCGATCGCCGGTTGCGCCGAGTCACTCGAATACTTCACCGCGCCGGCCGACGGGGTCGTCACGACCAGCGACTATGCCATGCTGATGCTCGACCTCGACAGCGACGGCGACCAGCGCACCGGATGGGTCATCTTCTTCTATCACGTGGGACTGGATGGTAAGGCGCCGCTCGGCCTGGCCGTGAAGCAGGGCGACCCGCTGGGCCACCCCTCGTGCGAGGGGGGACGCGCAACTGGGACGCACGTCCACCTGGCACGCCGTTACAACGGGGAATGGATCCCGGCCGGCGGCCCGATCCCCTTCGAGATGGGCGGCTGGACGGCCGCGTACGGCGACGCGCCCTACCAGGGAACGATGACCAAGGGTTCCAAGGTCGTCCCGGCCTGCGAGTGTTCGATGGCCGAGAATCGCATCGAGTACAAGCTTCCCTGACCGTGCGCGGCGCGTGCGGGACGCGCCTAGCGCTTTCCCTTCTTCTTCGCCCGTTCCTTTCGTCCGGCCGGTTTGCCCGCTCCCGTCTTCTTCGTTGGTGGGCCTTTCCGTTTCGGGCTGGTGCGTCCCGTACGGGTCTGCCCCGACTTCTTTGGACCCCCCGAGGGGGGCTTGCTCTTCCTGGGCGCTTCCTTCCCCTTTCGCTGCGGCTCGCGTCGCTTCCGCTCGCGCCGCGACGGCGGAGCGGCGGGCGGGGTTGGCCGGGCAATGGCCGCGCCGACCAGGACCACTCGATCGTTAGCCCCGGTCTCGACGAGGCGTGCGCCGTTGGCGGCGCGTGAGCGCCGCGGAGCTCCCGAGAAACGCAGGGAGCGAGCCCCGCCGCGCGCCAGGTGGGCAAAGACGTGATCGTCCTCGGTGCCGACGCTGGCGCCCGCCAGGCCGACACCCGACTTGGTGACGCGCAGGCCCTTCCCGTTCCTTCCCTGGACGGGGAACTGGGACATCGGGACGCGCTTTCCGAACCCGTTCTCGGCCACGACGAGCAGCTCGCCGTCGCGGCGGGCGAGGTCGACGGCGACCAGGCGTTCCTTCTTCTCGAGGCGCATGCCCATAACGCCGGCCGCGGCCAGGCCGACGGCCCGGACTTCCTCTTCGGGGAATCGGATCACCATCCCCGCCGAAGTGGCGAGCACGATCTCATCCGATCCGCGGGTCAGGCGCGCCCAACCCAGCAGGTCGCCCGTGCCGAGGCTGATCACGCTGAAGGTCCGCGCGGAGGGGGCCGGGAGGGCCTCGAGGGGAATCCTCTTGACCACGCCCTGTTGTGTGCCGAGAAGCAGGGTTCCACCGCCGGCCTTGGCGAGATCGGCGGGGAGAACCAGGGCTGCGACGGGACGGACGCCGGGCGGCAGGGGGGTGGCGCCGCCCGCCGAGCTCCCGTGCGAGGGATCCTCGCTCTCCGGCAGGCGGTGGACCGGAACGGCCGCGCATCGCCCGTCGGCGGTGAAGAGATAAAGCGCATCGGAAGTGTGGGCCGAGACCAGGATCGAAGGTGCCTCCTTCCCGCTCAGGCGCGGCAGCCGGGCGGTGGGGGTGCGCGAGATCAACCCGCCCGGCGTCAGCACAACCCAGGTCTCCTTGTCCTCCAAAACGTCCCCGGCGGTGAGCGCCCCCGCCCTCCGCCGGGTCCTGCCGGCGTCGACGATCTGCGTGCGGCGCCGGTCGCCAAAGGCGGCTTTCAGGTGGCGGAGCTCGTCGGCGATGTAGGCGCGCATCTTCTTCTCGGAGGCGAGCAGCCTTTCCAGCTCGTCGATGCGCGCCAGCGTCTCCTTGTGCTCCTGTTCGATCTTCTTGCGCTCGAGCGCGGCGAGGCGCCGCAGCGGCATGTCGAGGATGGCCCGCGCCTGGAGATCACTCAGCTTGAAGCGCTTCATCAGGCGCTGCCGGGCCTGGTCGGCGTCGTGTGCGGCGCGGATCAGTTGGATGACCTCGTCCAGGTGCTGCAGCGCCAAGCGCAGCCCGGCCAGGATGTGCGCCCGCTCTTGCGCCCGCTCCAGGTCGTATTGGCTGCGGCGCCGGGTGACCTCGATCCGGTGATCGAGGTAGACACGCAGCGCTTGTTTCAGGCTCAGCGTGCGCGGTTCGTCGTCGACCAGCGCCAGCATGCTGATGCCAAAGGTCGACTGCATCGGGGTGCGCTGGTAGAGCGCCGCCAGCACCTTGGCCGGGTCCGCCGTGCGGGCCAGTTCGATGACGATGCGCATCCCCTGCCGGTCGGACTCGTCGCGCAGGTCGGACAGGCCGTCGAGCTGGCCCGTGCGCGAGAGCTCGGCGATGCGCTCGATGAGGGCCGACTTGTTGGTCTGGTACGGCAGCTCGGTCACGATGATGCGCGAGCGGCCGCGACCCATCTCTTCGATGTGGGCGCGAGCCTGCACCGTCACCCGCCCGCGCCCGGTGCCGTAGGCCGCGCTCAAGCCTTCGGACTTGTCGCGCGAAGGGAGCAGCAGGCCCCCGGTGGGGAAGTCCGGGCCGTGGATGAACTGCATCAGGTCGTCGACCGTGATCTTGTCCAGGCGGGCCCAGTTCTCGAGCAGGTAGATGAGCGCCTCGCACACCTCGCCCAGGTTGTGGGGCGGGACATTGGTCGCCATTCCGACGGCGATGCCGGTGGCGCCGTTGATCAACAGATTGGGGAAGCCGGCCGGCAGGACCGTCGGTTCCGCCAGCGAGCCGTCGAAGTTGGGGACGAAGTCGACCGTGTCCTTGTCGATGTCGGTCAGGGCGAGCATCGCCAGCGCCGCCAGACGGGCCTCGGTGTAGCGCATGGCCGCCGGCGAGTCGCCGTCGATCGAGCCGAAGTTCCCCTGACCCTCGATGAGGGCGTAGCGCATCGAGAAATCCTGGGCCAGGCGGGCCATCGCCTCGTAGACCGCCATGTCACCGTGGGGGTGATACTTGCCCAGCACCTCGCCGACGATGCGCGCCGACTTGCGGAATTCGGAATCCGGCCGCACGCCCATCGTGTACATGGCGTGCAAGATGCGGCGGTGGACCGGCTTCAGCCCGTCGCGGGCGTCCGGCAGGGCGCGCGCCACGATGACGCTCATGGCATAGTCCAGGTAGGACTGCTGCATCTCGTGGTCGATGTCGACGCGGCGCACGAGTCCGACTTCCATGGGGGTCCCTCGCTGTGGAGTGCGGGCGAATGATACGGGGTGCGGCGGAGACCGTCAATTCGGGGGAGGCGAGGCCGTCTTCTCCTTGCGGCGATTGCCACCCCACGCTACGCCTGTCCTGAGCGCAGCCAAGGGCGCCTCGCAATGACAACGGGGGGAAGGCGCCTCGCAATGACATTCGGGCATGGGAACGACGTAGGGGCGGGTTTCAAGCCCGCCCCTACCTGTCCGAGGCTCAATCGCGCGTGCCGTCGCCAGGCTACGGGCAGGCGTAGGTGTTGTCGAGCCCGTCGTGGGTGATGTCGATGGTCCTGCCTTCGCGCAGCTCGGTGTTGAAGATCTTGGGATAGCCTTCGACGTTCTGGTCGTACCCCTCATAGATGCCGGGGTTGAACTGCTTCTTGTTGTCTGGAGCGTTGAACTGCTCGGGTAGCAGGACGTTCCCGGGTTGGATCATGACCGGATGGAAGATGCAGTTGCGCAGGTAGGCCGGGACGGCCGGCTCGACGATCATCACCGGCGCGCCGGAGGGGTCGCCCTGAATCGAGGAGTACTGGGACTCGCCGCTCACCCAGGCGGAGCTCCCGGGCTGGCCGGGGATCTCCAGGTAGAACCACTTGCCATCCTCGCTGCGGGCGGCAATCGTCCCCTGCTCACTGTTGCGAAGCACGGCCAGGATGTTGTAGCCGACGCCTGGCCCGCGCCGCATGTTCAGGTTGCCGCCGGACGCGAGCAGCGTCGCCGGAGGCAGCTCGGCCTGGGTCGGCTTATCGGCCGGCTGAGGCAGGGCGGTCGCGGTGGGCGGTGGAGCGGTCTCGGTCGGAGGCGGAGGGGGAGAGGCGGTCGGGGTGGGCGCGGCGGGCGCCGCCGGGCTACAGGCGAGGATCGCGGCGACCATCACCAGAAGCGCCGCCGAGAGTGGGGCAAGGCGGGGGTGAAGCGGGCGGTTCACGTCTCCTCCTTGGTCCAGCGAAAGACAACCAGAGTGGGCTGAATATACACCGGAACGGATGTCCGGGGGCTGCCGGCCCGGCCTTGCGGGCTCCTTCCGGCTGTGTTAGACTTATTTTCGCTTGTCCGATGGTTCGTTCTGCGGAAAAGTGGGCGTCCCCCACTTTTCTTCATAATAGGGCCTGGGAACGGGCAAGACCCCCGAACGGGAAGGGTTGGAGTACAGGACGGATGAAGAGCGAGTTTGCCCTGGCGTTCAACGAGATCAGCGAGCGTTTCGGCCTGCCGCGCGAGGTCGTCATGGAGGCGGTCACTTCAGCCATGGCCTCGGCCTATCGGCGGGCGGTCAACGCCTCGGCGGCGCAGCAGGTCGAGGCGCGCATCGACGCCGAAACCGGCGAGGTGCACGTCTTCGCCGAGAAGGAGATTGTCGAGGGCGTCGAGAATCCCGACACCGAGACGGCGCTGGAAGACGCCCGCCAGGTCGACCCGCAGGCCGAGTTGGGCGGGATGGTAATGATCGATTCGACCCCGGCCGACTTCGGCCGTGTGGCGGCGCAGACGGCCAAGCAGGTCATCCTGCAGCGGCTGCGCGAGGCCGAGCGCGACGCTCAGTACGAGGAGTTCATCGAGCGCGAAGGCGACATGGTCCACGGGACGGTCCATTCGATCACCCCGCAGGCGGTGACGGTGGGGCTGGGCCGGGCCGAGGCGCTCTTGCCGCGCAACCAGCAGATCCCCGGCGAGCAGTTCCGCGTGCGCGACCGGATCCGGGTCTACGTGCTCGAGGTGCGCAAGTCGTCGCGCGGGCCGGTCATTGTCGTCTCGCGCACGCATCCGCACATGCTGCGCCGACTGCTGGAGATGGAAGTCCCCGAGATCGCCCAGGGGCTGGTCGAGATCAAGGGCATCGCCCGCGAAGCCGGGCGGCGCGCCAAGGTGGCGGTGGCGGCGATGCGCGACGGGGTCGACCCGGTCGGCGCCTGCGTCGGGCTGCGCGGCGTGCGCATCCAGTCGATCGTGCGTGATCTGAACGACGAGAAGATCGACATCATTGAATGGAACCCGGACCTGGCGACGTTCATCCTCAAGGCGCTTTCGCCGGCGCGGGTCTCGGGGGTGTACCTCGACGAGGATCCCGAGCGCGGCAAGACGGCGCTCGTCGTTGTTCCCGACGACCAACTCAGCCTGGCGATCGGCCGGGCGGGTGTCAACGCCCGGCTGGCGGCGCGCCTGACCGGCTGGCGGATCGACATCAAGAGTCTGCCCGAGGCGGCCACCGAATCGCTAAACCGTCTCTCGACCGGTGCCGACTTCGCCGAGATGGCGCAGCGCGAGGCGGAGACCGTCCCGGTGATCGAGGCCATCCTGGCCAAGAAGGCGGAGGCCCGGCCGTTGATGCCGGAAGAGTACCAGGTCCTGACGGCTTTCAACGATCGGGTGCAGCGCGCGGCGATGGAGAAGCGCCAGGCGATCCGGCTGGAGCAGGCGCGGCGCGTGGCCGAGGTGCGGGCGGGCATTGCGGACGGCGCGTACCAGACCGAGCTGGCGGCCACCGGACTGCCGGAGCGAATCCTGACAATCCTGACGGCGGCCGGGTTCACCTACGCCGGTCCGGTGCTCGAGGCCTTGGGCCTGGACGAAAGCGCGATTCTCGGGCTGGAGGGCATCGGCCCGAAGTCGATCGAGGAGATCCGCGCGACTCTGGGCGGATTTGCTTATCCGGAAATCGTGATCCCGGTCGAAGAGCCGCCGGTCGAAGTTGAGGCCCAAGCCGAACCGGGAACCGGGCCGGCGGAAGCGGTGGCCACGCCTGAGCTCACGCCGGAGCCCGTCCCGGCCGGGGCGGAGGGAACGGCGGAACCCGTGGCGCTCGAGGCGACGGCCGAGGCACCGGCCGAGGGTGCCGCCGGTCTGGAGAAGACCTTCGAGGCCATCGCCCAGGAGCTGGTGGTGGAGGCCGTCGAAGAGGAAGACGAAGAGAAGGACGATTCGGATCTGCCCGTGACGCATCGCAAGAAGAAGAAGGGGAAAAAGCCGGCGCGGCTGGTGGAATACGACCCGCTCACCGGACAGATGGTCGTCAGCCACCGCCATAAGCGGGGCGACGGCACATACGAAGAAGGATAGACCGCGGGGATCGATCGGCGGTGTCGCGCAAACCCAAGCGAACCCGACACGTCCCCCAGCGGACCTGTGTGGGCTGCCGGCAGGTGCTGCCGAAGCGCACGCTGCTCCGGATCGTGCGCGGCCCCGATGGCGTGCATGCGGACCCGACCGGAAAGGCCCCCGGCCGGGGCGCGTACGTGCATGACCAACGTTCGTGTTGGGAACCCGCCCTGCACGGCTCGCTGGCACGGGCCTTGAAAATCGAATTGACCCCGGAGGCGCGCCAGGAACTGCAGGGCGTCCTCGACGGGCTGCCCGAATGAGGCCTAGGCGGCCCGCACCAGTGTCCCCCTTGGCAAGGCCAGGCTCGCCCTGAGCCGGCGCCTCGAGTCGCAGCCCCGAGCCGCAGCCCCGAGCGGAGCGAGGGGGCAGCGAGGGGGCAGCCGAGGGGCCGGCCTCGGCGTTGAGCGCGCCGCGCGCTCGCTCTGCGCCGTTCGAGGGGCTGCAACCGGAGGTGCGAGATGAGCGACAACGTCGAGAAAGTGATCGAGATCCCGTCCAACATCAGCGTTCGCGATCTGGCCGAACGCATCCATGCCAGCCCGATTGACATCATCAAGCAGTTGATGGCCAACGGGGTCATGGCGAGCATCAACCAGCAGATCGATTACGACACCGCCGCCATCGTCATCGGCGAGTTCGGCTTCGAGGCCCGCCCGGTGGCGGCACCCGAGCCGACGGCGGAGGAACTGCAGCCGGCCGGGCCCTCCTGGCGCCAGTGGATCAGCGACGAGAACCCGGCGGACCTGGTCGATCGCCCGCCGGTGGTCACCATCCTGGGTCACGTCGACCACGGCAAGACGACCCTGCTCGACGTCATCCGCGAGACCAACGTCGCCGGCGGCGAAGCCGGCGGGATCACGCAGCACATCGCGGCCTACCAAGTGCGGCACCGCGACCGCCTGATCACGTTTCTGGACACTCCCGGCCACGCCGCGTTCACCGCGATGCGTGCCCGCGGGGCCCAAGGGGCCGACATCGCCGTGCTGGTCGTCGCCGCCGACGACGGGGTGATGCCGCAGACGAAGGAAGCCCTGGCGCATGCCCGGGCCGCCCGCGTTCCGGTGCTGGTGGCGCTCAACAAGGTCGACCGGCCGAACGCCAACCCGGACCGGGTGAAGCAGCAGCTGGCCAACGAAGGCCTGAAGCCCGACGATTGGGGCGGCGACACGCTCATTGTCCCGGTCTCGGCCAAGCAGCGCCAGGGGATTCAAGATCTGTTGGAAGCGATTCTCCTGACGGCCGACGCCGTCAGCATCAAGGCCAATCCGAAGGGCAAGGTCTTCGGCAGCGTCATCGAGGCCGAAATCGACCGGACCAAGGGGGTCGTAGCCACGCTGCTGGTCCAGAGCGGGACCCTTCGGGTGGGGGACGCCATCGTGGCCGGCGGCTCGGAGGGCAGCCTGCGGGCGATGTTCGATTTCCAGGGCAAGCCGCTGGCCGAGGCGCCGCCTTCCACGCCGGTGTCGGTGCTCGGTCTCTCGGATCTTCCGGCGGCGGGCGAGGTCTTCCGCGTCGTCGAAAGCTCGCGCCAGGCGCGCAGCCTGGCGGCGGCGCACCGTTCCGAGGCGCAGGCGGCCCAGGTCCGGCCGCGCGGGGCGCGCAGCCTAGAGCAGGTCTTCGAGGCCTTCCACGCCGGCGAGGCGCAGGAGCTGCGCCTGGTGGTCAAGGCCGATGTCCAGGGCTCGCTCGAACCGATCGTGTCGTCCCTCAAGGATCTGAGCGCCGGCGACATCCACGTCAACATCCTGCACGCCGCCACCGGGAACATCAGCGGCGACGACGTCATGCTGGCCTCGGCTTCGGAGGCGATCATTATCGGCTTCAGCGTCGCCGTCGACCCGGCGGTGCGGCGGACGGCCGAGGCCGAAGGCGTCGACATTCGCACCTACGACATCATCTATCGCCTGACGGAGGACATCGAAAAGGCGCTCAAGGGCATGCTCGAGCCGGAGAAGCGCAAGGTCGAACTCGGTCGAGCCGAGGTGCGGGCGGTCTTCCGCATCCCCAAGCTCGGCAACATCGCCGGCTGCTATGTGGTTAAGGGCGAGGCACGCCGCAACGCCTCGGCCCGCGTCGTGCGCGGCGGCGAGGTCGTTCACGAAGGTCCGATCAGCTCGCTGCGACACGTCAAGGACGACGTGCGCGAGATGCGCGAGGGATTCGAGTGCGGCATCGGCCTGCGCGGTTTCGACGAGCTCAAGGTGGGCGACATGCTCGAGATCTACACCGAAGAGGAAGTCCCGGCGGAGTAGCGCGGCATGCCCAGCGACGCGCGCGCCCGCCGGGTGGGCGACCGGATCCGCGAGGAACTGGCGGAGATTCTCCAGCGGGCGGTCCACGACCCGGGCCTGACGCTGGTCACCGTCACCGGCGTCGACGTCGACCGGGAATTCGGCTACGCCACGATCTTCGTCACCACCAGCGACCCGCAGCGGCGGACGGAGGTCCTGGCCGGGTTCGGGCGGGCGCGCGGATTCCTGCGCAGCGCCCTGGCGGCGCGCATTCCGCTGCGCTCGTTCCCCCAGCTCCGCTTCCGTTATGACACTTCGGTGGACGAAGGCGCACGCATCGAAGACCTGCTGAACGAGATCAAACGGGAAGAGCACCGTGGAACTTGAGATCGAGCAGGCCCGTGCCCTGCTGGAGCGGGCGCGCCAGGTCGTTGTCGTCTCCCACGATCGACCCGACGGCGACGCCGTCGGGTCGATGCTCGGACTGGTCCTAGCGCTGCGTCGCCGCGGCCAGCGCGTCGTCCCGGTCCTCGCCGGCGGTCTGCCGCAGCGCTTCGGTTTCCTGCCCGGCGCGGCGGAGGTGACCACGGCCATCCCGGCCGAGGCCGATCTTCTGGTCACGGTGGACTGCGCCGAGCTGAGCCGGACGGGCATCCCCGCCGATAGGTTGCGGCGCCCGGCCGGGATCAACGTCGACCACCATCCGACCAACACCGGTTTCGCCCACGTCAACCTGGTCGACCCCTCGGCCGCCTCGACCTCGCAAATCCTGTACTCGCTGTCGCCGGCCCTGGGCCTGCCCGTCGACCGCGATGTCGCCACGAATTACCTGGCCGGCCTGGTCAGCGACACGATCGGGTTTCGCACACCCAACGTCACCCCGGCCGTGTTGCGTCTGGCCGCCGAGCTGGAGGGACACGCCGAAAGCCTGGCGACGCTCTACGAGCTTCTGCTCAGCCGCAGGTCGTTTGCCTCCGCCCGCTATTGGGGCGCCGGCCTGAGCCGGCTCGAGAGGCGCGGTCCCGTCGTGTGGGTCGGCCTGACGTTGGAAGACCGGCTGGCGTCCGGCTACAGCGGCACGGACGATGCCGACCTGATCAACTTGCTGGGGACGATCGAGGGGGCCGAGATCTCCTTGGTCTTCATCGAGCAGGGAGGGGGGCAGGTCAAGGTCAGCTGGCGTTCGAAGAACGGCCTGGACGTGGCGCGCCTGGCGCAACAGTTCGGAGGCGGGGGCCACGAGCCGGCGGCCGGCGCCAGCGTGGCCGGCGAAATGGAGCAGGTCGTCGAACGCGTCGTGCAGGCGACCCTCGACGCCGCTGAGGCCCAGGGGCCGGGCGCGGCGTGAAGGATTTCGGTCTGATCATCGTCGACAAGCCGGTCGGTCCGACCTCGCACCAGGTCGTGGACCTGGTGCGCCGGGGGACGGGCATCCGGAAGGTCGGCCACTCCGGCACGCTCGACCCGCGCGCCTCCGGCGTTCTGGTCCTATGTCTGGGGGCGGCCACGCGCCTGAGCGAGTATCTCTCCGGCACGTCCAAGGAGTACGAAGCCGTCGTGCGTTTCGGTGTCTCGACGCGCACGTTCGACGGCGACGGAGAGATCACCCACAGCTCCGGGCGGACGCCGACGCGCAGCGAGATCGAGCAGCGGCTGCCGGAGTTCCGGGGCGAGGTCGAGCAGCGGCCGCCTCCGTTCAGCGCCGTCAAGGTGCAGGGTCGCAAGGCGTACGAGCTCGCCCGCGCCGGCAACGACCCGGAGTTGCAACCGCGCACCGTCAACATCACCCGGCTGGAGCTGCGCTCCTACCAGCCGCCCGATCTCTCTCTGCGGGTCGAATGCTCGGCCGGCACCTACATCCGCTCGTTGGCGCACGATATGGGAGAACGGCTCGGCACCGGCGCGCACCTGGCCGGGTTGCGCCGGACACGCGCCGGTCCTTTCACCCTCGAGCAGGCCACGGCCTGGCCGATGCTCGAGGTGGGGATGATGACCGGGAAGTGGGAGCGCTATTTGCGGCCGGCGACGGATGCCCTGCCGGAGCTGGCGGCGGTCGTTGTTCCGCCGGAGGGCATCCAGGCGCTGCGATTCGGGCACCGTATCCCGGCGGCGCCGTCCTCGGCCGGGATGGCGAAGGCCGTCGACGAAGGCGGGGAGCTCGTGGCGATCCTCGAAGCCGTCGAAGACGGCTCGCAGTGGCATCCGCGCAAGGTGTTTCTCGGGTAGACGCGCCGTCGAGATGCCCGTCTACAACGAGCTCTCCGAGCTGACCGTCCCGGCCAGCGTGCTCACCCTGGGATCCTTCGACGGCCTGCACCTCGGGCATCAAGCGCTGATCCGTTCGCTGGTCGAGGGCGGCCGCCGGGCGCATCTGCCGGCGGTGGTCGTCACGTTCTACCCGCACCCTTCGGTCGTGTTGCGCGGCCGGCGTCCCGCCTTCTACATCACCCGCCCGGCGGAGAAGGCGGCGCGGCTGGCGGCCTTGGGCGTCGACCATGTCGTCACGCAGCGCTTCGACGAAGAGCTTTCGCGCGTTTCGGCGGCCGAGTTCCTCGACCGCCTGCAGGCGCAGCTGCACTTCCGTCAGATGTGGATTGGCGAGGACTTCGCGCTGGGCCACGAGCGCGAGGGCAATCGGCTCTTTCTGCGGCGGGAGGCGGAAGGCCGGGGATTCGAGCTGCACGAGGTATCCCCGATGAAGGTCGGCGGGGAGGTTGTGAGCTCGACGCGCGTGCGCGAGGCGCTGCGGGCCGGGGACGTGGCGCGGGTCGCCACGTACCTCGGGCGGCCGTTCGTCCTGCGCGGGCCGGTGGTGCGCGGGGCGGCGCGCGGCAAGGCGCTCGGGATTCCCACGGCCAATATCGCCCTGCACGAAGAGCAGGCCTACCCCGGAGAGGGCGTCTACGCCTGCTGGGCCGAACTCCCGCAGGGTCGCCAGAAGGCCGTGGCCAACGTCGGCATCCGGCCGACGTTCGACGAGGCGCTGCCGTCGCCGGTGGTGGAGGCTCACGTGCTCGACTGGGACGGGGACCTGTACGACCAGGAGATCGGCCTGGCCTTCATCGCGCGCCTGCGGGACGAGCAGCGCTTCCCGAGCCGTGAGGCGCTCGTCGAGCAGATCGGCCGCGAC
>CAYUWF010000031.1:16531-22917 GCA_964448245.1 uncultured Anaerolineaceae bacterium
GCGATCCCCTCCGGGATGCGAAGCGCGATGTCGACTGATCCGCTTCGCCAGGTCTACCTGCTGAGCCCGCGTCGGCTCAGCCCGGAGACCATCGCCGTCACCTTCGCCAAGACCTCCCGCTCGCCGCTGTCCTTCCGCGAGATCGCCGATGAACTGAACGAGGCCAAGTCGGCCGCCTTCCATGAGAAATGGGTCGTCGGCTACGGGCATGCCTCGGTGGCCGAGCATGCCGTGCTGCATCTGGCCTTCGAGAACGTCTCGCGCCTGGCGATCGAATGTATCGAGTCCAACCGGCTGGCTTCTTACACCGAGAAGTCGACACGATACCAGAAGTGGGACCCCGGTGCGTTCCACCTCGCGGCGGAAGTGCGGGGGCATCCGCTGGAGGCAACCTACCGCGCCACGTGCGAGGCGCTCTTTGCCGCCTACCGTGATTCGCTCGAACCGGTGCGGGCGGTGGTGCAGCGTCTCACCCCGCGGCAGGAGGGCGAGAGCGACGAACGCTGGAACGGACGAATCCAGGCCCGCGACGTGGACGTGTGTCGCTTCCTCCTCCCGGCGGCGGCGCTGGCCAACGTCGGCATGACGGCCAACGCGCGCACGCTGGAGCACGGCATCCGCAAGATGCTCTCCCATCCTCTCGAAGAGGTGCGCCAGATCGGGCAGGAGACGAAGGCAGCGGCATCCGCCGAGGTGCCCACCCTTTTGAAGTACGCCGATCTACAGCCCTACCTGGCCGAGCTGCGGGACGGGTTGACGGCGTGGGTCGATGAAGAGGCGAATTCGACCGAATGCGAGGCGGTGCGCCTACTGCAGATGATCCCCTCCTCGGAGGAGATGGTCCTGGCGGCGGCGCTCTTCCCTTACGGCGAGGCGCCCCTGGAGAAGCTCGTCGAGCGGATGCGAGGCCTTCCCCCGGCGGACAAGGCAGCGCTGGCGCAGGCCGTGTTGGGCGGCCGCGACCGCCACGAGGCGCCCGTACGAAGCCTGGAACACACGGCGTTCACCTTCGAGGTCGTTCTCGACCAGGGTGCCTACCTAGAACTCAAGCGACATCGCATGATGAGCCAGACTCCGCAGCGCCTCTCCACCCGTCTGGGATACACCATCCCGCGCCTGATGACCGAGGCCGGGTTGGAGGAAAGGTACCGGGCCTCGATGGAGGCGGCCGCCCGGGGCTATGAGGTGCTGGCGGCCTGGAACCCGGACGTGGCGTCCTATGTCGTCCCCAACGCCTTTCGCCGAAGGGTGGCGCTGACGATGAACCTGCGTGAGGCGTTTCACTTCTGCGAGCTGCGCGCCGCGCCGAAGGCCCACTTCTCAATTCGACTCATCGCCTTTCGCATGGCGGAGGTGCTACGCGAGGCCGTGCCGTTGCTCGGCGGCTACCTGCGGTTGCCGGAAGGCACGAGCTGGAAGGAGATCGAGAGGGAGCATTTCACCGTCGCGTGAGTGCATTCGTTTGCCTAACCTTGTTGCCATGAGGGTCATGCCTGGCGCTCTCGACCCCTCACCCCTTCCCTCGCGAAGCAGCCCTGGGGGCCCCCCCCGGTTTGGCGGTACAGGGGTAGGTCCGCGCTCCGCCGGGGAGGGGGGATGGTATCTTTGGAAGGTGGGGGGAGCTTCCCCCCACCTTGCGAGTTACTCTCCCCTCCCCTGGAATGAAGTTGCTGTGCAATTCCCGACGTCTCAGGGGAGGGGCTAGGGGAGGGGAAGAAGGTCTTCTCCAGGTCGCCGGGAGCCGGACGCAAATAAGAGAGAAAGCCCAAGGAGGGAGTTTCGATGCCGAAACGAAGTGCAGTGGCCGTTTGGACCGGACCCCGGGACGGCTCGGGCGAAGTCTGGCTCGGATCGGGTGAGGCGAAGCTTCGCTACACCTTCGCCACGCGGTTTGAAGAAGATCCGGGCTCGAACCCGGAGGAACTGTTGGCCGGTTCCCTGGCGTCTTGTTTCACCATGCAGTTGGCCAGCCGGCTGACGCGCGACAACGCGCCGCCGATGAGTCTGCGCGCGACGGCCGAAGTGTCGATCGACAAGGTTGACGGCGATTGGACGGTCACCGGGATCGCCCTTCGGTTGCGCGGCGAGGTGCCCGGGTTGGCCCCGGCGGCGTTCGCCGAGCACGCCCAGGCCGCCAAGGAAGGCTGCCCGATCTCGCGCGCGCTGCGAGCCGTGCCGATTTCGCTGGCGATCGAGACCTGATCGAAGCGATCCAGCGTACTCAGCCGCCGGCGCGCGGTCCGCGGCGCAGCCAGAGCGCGCCGCCGACCAGGGCAATGGCGGCAAAGGCGAACCACTGCAGCGCATACCCCAGATGGGCTCCTTCGCTCAGATCGAGCTCGGGCGCCGGGGTGGGGGCGGCCGCGCTGGGCGCGGGGCTTTCCTGCACCAGGTACACGTCCAGGACGGGGTACGGAACCTGCCGGCGGATGCCGGGGATGTGGAGCGCGCGCCACTCGAGCAGCGGCGGCTCGCCCTCGGCCGGGACACGATCGGCGAGGAAGGTGAGCGCCGGCTCGGTCTGTGACGGCATGAGGAACCCGCTTACCTCCGTCGGACCCTCCACCGACCAGCTCTGGGAAGTCAACGCGCGGTAGTCTGTGTCGGGAATCCATCCCCGGTCGACGAGCAGCGCCGGCCCGCCAGCATCCAAGAGCAATGGCGTGACGACGTGCACGCCTGCGATCCCATCGAGCGAACGGCTGGTCAGGTAGACCTCATGGGAGGGGTCGAACACTCCCAGCGCCGTCGCCTTGCGGTAAGCGAAGGCGTCCCCGCGTTCCAGATCCTGCGGCAGCGAGACCGCCGGCAGTTCGAGCTGGGAGCGCGCGGCATCGTTCAGGGCTCGCCGCTCGGCCAGCCGATCGAGCTGCCAGAATCCCAGGCGGATGCATCCCAGCGCGACGAAGACCGCCAGCCCGAAGAAGGCCCACCGCCGAACAGGGCGTGACGCGTGTGGGAGCGATGTCTGGGGATCTGTCATCGGCGGGAGGCTCGAGGGGCGCGGGATCAGCTGGCTGCGCGCTTCCGCCGGGGAGGAGGCTTCTCGTCTTGTGCCGCCAGGCGCGCTTCGGCCAGGCGCACGTACTTCGGTTCAACCTCGTACCCGACGAAGTGCCGGCCGAGGCGCGACGCCGCCAGGCAGGTCGTGCCCGAGCCGCAGAACGGATCGAGCACGACATCGCCGCGGAAGGTGTAGAGCTCGATCAACCGCCGCGGCAGCTCCTCGGGGAAGGGCGCCGGGTGCCCGACCTGGCGCGCCGAGGCCGCCGGGAACGACCAGACGGACTTCGTCCACTCCAGGAAGTCGTCCCGGGTGATCGTGCTGCGTCGGCCGTCGGCGGCGCGGGAAAAGGACTCCTTGGAGAAGACGAGCACGTACTCGTGGACGTCGCGCAGCACGGGGTTGGTGGCCGAGCGCCAGGAGCCCCAGGCGGTCGAGCTGCTGGCGCTGCTCCCCTTGTCCCAGATGACCTCGCCGCGCATGTAGAACCCGATGTCGAGCATGTCCTGGATGATGAAGGCGTGCAGCGGGAGGTACGGCTTCCGCCCGAGATTGGCGACATTGATGCATGCCCGTCCGCCGCTGACCAGGACGCGGTACGTCTCGGCGAAGACACGGCGAAGCAGGGCGCGGTACTCGTCGAGAGTCAGGTCCTGGTCGTACTCCTTGCCGGCGTTGTAGGGCGGGGAGGTCACCATCAGGTGGGCGCAGCCGGCCGGCAGCTCGGCCATGTCTTCAGAGGTGTGCGGCACGATGCGATCGACGGCCTCCGGCGGCACGGTCGTCTCCGGAGCCGCGCGGGCGCCTTCCGGTTTCAGGTCGCCGTACAGGCGGGCGTTGTAGAACGCGCTGGCGTCGTGGCTGACGCGCCCAGGCGATCCGAAGGGGCTGCTGCGCGTGGCCCCGCGCTTCATGAGGAAGGAGCCGGCCGGCGATCGTCGGGAGGAAGGCGGAAGCCGAATTCGGCCAACGCCTTTGGATCGCTGCGCCAATCGGGCAAGACCCGGACGCGCAGCTCGAGGTAGCACGAGCGTCCGCTCATCGTCTCGATTTCGCGCCGGGCCTCCGTTCCGATGGCCTTGAGCATCTGGCCGCCGCGTCCGATGACGATCCCTTTCTGGGACTCGCGTTCGACGAAGATGGTGGCGGCGATGCGCGCCCCTTGCTCGCCGCGCTCCTGGTACTCCTCCACCCGGACGGCCAGGCTGTGCGGCACCTCCTCCCGCAAGTGCCGCATCGCCGCCGCCCGGATCAGGTCGGCGGCGATGTCACGTTCATGCGCGTCGGTGACCTGGTCTTCCGGAAAGTACGGCGCGCCTTCCGGAAGGGCTTCGATCAGGCGAGCCAGAAGCTCAGCGCACTGATCCCCGCGGGTGGCGGAGATCTCCCAGAATTCCCACGCCGGGAGCAGCGAGCGGAAGGCGAGCGAGCGTCGTTCCCGTTCCGCCCCCTGAACGAGGTCGACCTTGTTGACCGCCGCCAAGCGGCGACGGCCTTCGGGTAGCGAAGTCAGTCGCTGTGCGACGAGACGGTCCTCCCGGCGGGCAGGTTCGGACATGTCGAACAGCGCCAGGATGACGTCGGCGTCATCGATCGCCTGCTGGGCGGCCAGGTTGAGCGCCTCGCCCAGGCGGTGTTGCGGCAGGTGCAGCCCCGGGGTGTCGACGAACACCACCTGAGCTTCGGGCACAGTCAGGATCCCGAGCTGCACTCGCCGCGTCGTCTGCGGCCGCGGCGAAACCGCCGCCACCAGCTGGCTCAGGTAGCGGTTCAGCAGGGTCGACTTCCCCACGTTGGGGCGGCCGGCGAGCGCGACGTATCCGGAACGGTGTGTCATGGCCGACGGTGCGGACCTCATTCTGGGTTCAACGCGCCGGGCTGTCAAGGCGCTGAATGAGTTCAGGACATATGAGACACATTGGGATAGTTACCAGGAATGGAGGAAGCGACTCGCCAATGCGTGACCAGACGTCTTCGTTCCCGCCTCACCCCCTCGCCCCTTCTCCGCGGTGGGCAAGTCTTCTCGCCAAACGGATTGTGCGGAGAGGGGGACGGAGTCTTGGAGGGGTGGGGGGCCTTCGGCCCCCAACCCCTCCAGAAAACCTCGGCGATGGCCGCTCTCCTTGTCCCAGATGCATCTGGACCCGCGCTGGCGCTCCCTCTCCACAGCAGGCCCGCCGGACGGCGCGGTCGGTTGACACGCCCTTCGGGGGTCGTTATGCTATGCGGACATAACGCCCTCCGGAGGCATCATGCTTTCGAGTCGGAACGTCAAGCTGTCCCTGTTGCTTTCTGCCCTGGTGCTGGCCTCGTGCGAGCCGGCGGCTCCGGCGGCTCCACAGGCCCTGCGATTAGCAACAACGACTAGCACGTACGACTCGGGCTTGCTGGACGCGATCCTGCCGGTGTTCGAGCAGGCGTACAACGTCGACGTCGACGTCATCGCCGTGGGGACGGGCCAGGCGATTGAGATCGGCAGGAGCGGCGACGCGGATGTCCTCCTGGTCCACAGTCGGAGGCTGGAAGATGCCTTTGTTGCCGACGGCTACGGGGTCGAGCGTTTTCCGGTGATGTTCAATGATTTCGTCCTGGTCGGCCCGCAGGCGGATCCGGCCGGGATCGCCGGGGCGAAGACGGGGCCGGAAGTGCTGCAGCGCATCTACGACTCGCAGTCGACGTTCGTCTCGCGCGGGGATGACTCGGGCACCTACGCCAAGGAGAAGGCCCTATGGGAAGCCGCCGGCCTCGCGCCGGCCCTGACCGATGGCTGGTACCTGTCGATCGGCCAGGGAATGGGGGAGACCCTGCAGTTCGCCAACGAGGAGCAAGGCTACACCCTGGCGGACCGCGGCACGTACCTGAGTATGGCAGAAACGTTGCCGGACCTGACGGTCCTCTTCGGCGGCGAGACGATCGCCGAGAACCCGGATCCGGCGATGCGCAATCCTTACAGCGTGATCCAGGTGAAGCCCGCCGACCCGCAGGCGCCGGCGGCCCAGGCGGCCGAAGAATTCATCGCCTGGTTGACGTCCATCGAGACCCAGGATCTGATCCAAGGGTACGGCGTCGACAAATACGCCCAGCCGCTCTTCTACCCGTCTTCTGCGGCATGGTGTGAGGCGAAGGGAGCGGATTCGCCGGGATGCTCCTCCTAGCAGGTTGCTGAAAAATGGCGACCGTCGTCAAACCCCCACCCCTGACCCTCGCGACACCTGCACCTGCGGCGCACCGCAGGTGCGGTGCAGGTGAGCATCGCGTGGGGGCTCCCCCTGCACCCGCTTGGGCTCATGGCCGGAGATTCCTGCAGGGGGAGGGGAGGGTATTCCTGGGGGGTGAGGTGGGAACGGGCTTTTTCAGTAGCATCCTAGGGGCCTTCTCGGGT
>CAYUWF010000032.1:0-3722 GCA_964448245.1 uncultured Anaerolineaceae bacterium
GCCAGGCCCGCGGCCAGCGCCGCCGCCCACTCCAGCCCGATCTCGTACCCGCCTCCGATGGCTCCTTCGAGGACGAGCAGGCGTATCCCTTCCGCCGCCGGCCCTTCGGGCCCCTCCGGCGAGAACGTGTCGAGAGGGACGCCGTTTCGAATGACGATGCTCCGTCCGCGGGCGGCCCCGTGGCTCCTCTCCCACCAGCGCCGGACGAAGTCGCTCTGATAGACGACCGTCGCCGCCAGGTGCGCCCGCGTCCAACGCAGCAACAAGTTGTTGGCCTCGGCCCGCAGGTAGTGGCGCAGGCCGGTCCGCCGCCGGCGATGGATCCAATTCAGGCCATCCAGACGCTGCAGGATGGGGACGCCGTGTCGCTTCGCTCGGCGCAGGCCGGCCACGTTTCGGCTGCCTCCGATCACGAGGACCGCGTCGCAAGACGCCTCCTCCAGCCGATAGGTGACGGCGTGCCCACGCGCCTCCAGCCCGGCCGCTAGGCGGCGCTGGAAACTGGCCGGTCCGGCGAGGCCGGAAAGGCGCGTTACCAGGCAGAGGCATTTCGAGGAGGAACCCATAGGTGGCCGATGGTCAGTGGTCAGTGGTCAGTGGTCAGTCAGCGGATCCGGCTTGGTCGGACTGAGCACTGACCCCTGGCCACTGACCACTCCCCAGCAGCGCTTCCACAATCCTCTCCGCCGCGTGCCCATCGCCGAACGGGTTGACGGCGTGGGCCATCGTGGCGTACGCCTGCGGGTCGTCCAGCAGACGGCGGACTTCGGCTTCGATCCGATCTGCCTCGGTCCCCACCAGGCGCGCCGTCCCGGCCTCGATCGCCTCGGGCCGCTCGGTGACCTGGCGCATCACGAGCACCGGCTTTCCCAGCGCCGGCCCTTCTTCCTGCAGCCCGCCCGAATCCGTCAACACCAGCGTGGCGCGGTTGAGCAAGTAGACCATCGGCAGGTAGTCCAGTGGATCGAGCAGCGCGATGTTCGGCACGTCACCGAGCATCCGCTGGGCGGGCTCGCGCACATTCGGGTTGAGGTGCACCGGGTAGACGAAGTACACGCCGTCGCCATAAAGCTCCGCCAGACGGCGCAGGGCGGTGAAGATCCGCTCCAGCGGCGCGCCGAAGTTCTCCCGGCGGTGGGCCGTCACCAGGATGACCCGGCGGTCGAAGGGCACGCCGGCCAGCGGGCCGGAGGCAGGATCATAGGGCCGGGCGGCGACGGCCCGCAGCGCATCGATCACCGGATTGCCGGTGACGACGATGCGATGGGGGGCGACGCCCTCGCGCAGCAGGTTATCCCGAGCCCGCTCCGTCGGCGCAAAGTGAAGGTCGGCCAACACGCCGGCCACGCGTCGGTTGATCTCCTCGGGGAACGGCTGCCACTTGTCCCCGGTCCGCAGTCCGGCCTCGACGTGGCCGAGGCGGATGTGCCGGTAGTACGCCAGCAGCGCCGTCGCCATGACGGTCGTCGTGTCGCCCTGCACCAGCACCCAGTCCGGTTGGAAGCGCTCGAGGACAGGATCCAACCCGCGGAAGATCGCCGTCGTCAGCGGTGCCAGGGCCTGGTCCTGCTCCATCAGGTTTAGGTCGAAGTCGGGGGTGATCCCGAACAGGCCCAGCACCTGGTCGAGCATCTGGCGGTGTTGGGCCGTGACGCAGACGCGGGCCTCGACGCCGGGCGCGTGGCGCAGCCGCTCGACGACCGGGGCCATCTTGACCGCTTCCGGTCGCGTCCCGAAGACCGACAGGACGCGCCTCGGCCGCTCAGACATCAGGCGTACCGGCCGCGGGGCGATGGGTGCGCGCCGACGGTTCGTCTTCTCCCTCAGGCGGCGATCCCTGCCTGAGCGGAGGCGGCTCCGATCCCCCGGCCTTGTCGTCCAACTCCGCGGCCGGCAGCCTGCCCTGAGCGGAGCGAAGGGTCGAAGGGCCCCTCCGATTCGCCGACCCACCCCCACCCTCCCCTTCGCCAGCACCCCGAGGCGCAGCCGAGGGGCCCCCTTTCAGGGGGAGGAGGGAGCCCGTCCTGAGCTCCGTCGAAGAACCCACACCGAGCACGTACAGCGTGAAGCCGGCCTCTTCCCAGGTACGGCGCGGCAGCACGCCGCGCGCGTCGAACACGACCCGGCCGCGCATCCGGCCTGCCGCCCAGGCCGGATCGAGGCCGGCCAGACTGCGGTGATCGACGAGCAGGATCATGGCATCGGCCCCGTCGAGCGCGGCCTCGAGCGACGGAACGGCTTGCGCGCCGGGGGCGACCGCCTGCGGCGCATGGGGTTCGAACGTACGCACCACCGCCCCGGCCGCTGCCAGTCGGCGCGCCACCTCGAGCGCCGGGCTCTGGCGCAGGTCATCGACATCGGCCTTGTACGCCAGACCGAGGGCGGCGACGATCTTGCCTCGCACCCCCCCCAGCGCCGCCTCGACTCGCGCCGCGACGCGCGCGGGCTGCCGGTCGTTTACCAACCGGGCCTGGCGGATCAGATCGGTCTCCTGCGGCGCCGATTCGACCAGGAACCACGGATCGACGCTGATGCAGTGTCCGCCGACGCCCGGCCCGGGACGAAGGACATCGACGCGCGGGTGGCGGTTGGCCAGGGCGATCGCCTCCCAGACGTCGACGCCGAAACGCTCCGCCAGCAGGGCGAACTCGTTGGCCACGGCGATGTTGACATCGCGGTAAGTGTTCTCCATGAGCTTGACCATTTCGGCCGTCGTGGCATCGGTCAACACGATCTCGCCTTTGACGAAGACCGAGTACAGCTCGCGCCCGGCCTCGGCCGAAGCGCGGTTGAAACCGCCGATGACGCGGGCGTTCTCGATCAGCTCGCGCAGGATCTGGCCGGGCAGCACACGTTCGGGCGAGTAGGCCAGCCAGAAGTCCTCGCCCGGCCGCAGGCCGGACTCGGCCAGGATCGGCGCCACGACGTCCACCGTCGTGCGCGGCGGCGACGTCGATTCGAGCACGACCAGGTTCCCTCGCCGCAGGTGCGGCACGACCGCCCGCGCCGCCGCCCGCACGGCGCTCAGATCGGCGCCCTTATCGGCTTGAATGGGAGTCGGCACGGCGATCAGGAAGGCATCGGCCGGCTCGGGCCGTTCGGCCACGCGCAGGTTTCCCGACCCGAAGGCGGCCTGCACCAGCCCGCGCAGACCGGGCTCCTGGATGTGGAGCTCCCCGTTGCGCAGGACATCGACGATGCGTCGATTGACATCGACGCCGATGACCTGCAAGCCGTTCGTGGCAAAGGTGCTGGCGGTAGGCAGCCCGATGTACCCCAGCCCTAGCACGCACAGCGAGTGGAAAGGCATGCTTGTCCTCCCGCCGGCGCGCAATTATCGCACAAAGACACACCCTTCGATATCATCCCCAGTGAAGCGAGGGACTGCGCGCGGACCCGTCGCTGCCGCTCCGGCTCAGCGCTCCGCTCAGGGAGGTACTTCCCTGATGGGAGGATACTCCACGCTAAGCGGAGGCCGACGGCCTATATCCTTTGCTCCGCTAAGGATGGTATCGAAACTTGCCCCGTGAGGCGGCCGCTGCGGCGGCTCGAGTGCAAGGGGCTCCCGCTCAGGCCCTTCGATAACCATCCAGAGTGAAGCGAGGGACTGCGCGCGGACGCGGAACAGAGGTCGAGGATCGGCCTCGCCTCAGGATATGTCGCTCGCCGCGAGGCTATAATCTCCCCGCCGCGAGCGGATCGCGTCTTCGCATCGCGCTTCG
>CAYUWF010000032.1:3822-5808 GCA_964448245.1 uncultured Anaerolineaceae bacterium
TCTTCGATGAACTGGTTCCGAGTCGCCACTCTGCGCGGGCTGGCCTTGCCGGCCCTCGTCACCGTGCTCGGCCTGCAGAGCCTGCGGGTGTACTACCCCAGCCTCGCCTGGTACCTTCGCGACACCGTCGGGGTCGGTTCGATGACCCTGGGCGGGATCGCTTTTGCCACTTTCCTCATTGGATTCCTGGCGCCGCTCGTACGGCGGGCCTTCGGCTCACGCGGCGCCTTGTGGTTCGCCGGTGGCGGCCTGGCGGGCATGCGCCTCTTGGAGCAGTTCTCGTCCGACCCTGCGCTCGACCTCTACCTGAGCCTGGCCTCGGTCGCCCTCTTCTTGATCTTCTTGAGTGCCTTCATCGCCCACACCAGGGCGGCCGACGGACCGGCGGGGCCCTATCGCATCGCCGGAGGCCTGATCCTCGGCCTGGCTCTCGATACCCTGATCAAAGGCGCCGCCGGCACCCTCGACCTGAGCTGGACGCCCGCTATCGGCGCGGTCGTAGTCGTGCTGGCGCTGGTGGCGTTGACCCTGTGGCTGATCGCCCTCGAACCGACGCCCCTCCGATCGGCGCCCTCGGAAGTGGCCTGGTCGCGCGCCCTGCCTCTCATCGGCCTCGGCTCGCTCCTGCTGATCGAGGCCCTGATCGTCCTCAACCAGGGGTGGGTGGCGCAGGTCTCCGGCATCCCCTCGACGACCGCCTTCGCCGTGCTGCTCCTGGGGATCCTGGCTATGGCCGCCGGAGCCGCCCTGGCTTTCGCCCGTCCGTCACTGCACCGGCTGCCGGTCGCAGCCCTGGCGGCGCTGCTCGTTTTCCTGGCCGTGCCGCGCACCGTGGAGCTGGCCGCCTACCTGCCCATCGTCGTCCTGCTGATCCAGTTCACACTCGGCTGGGGACTGGGCCTAATGGCCCTACGCGGCGCGGAACCGACGCGCACCGGCCTGGGCCGCACCTCGGGCTCCGTGACGCTGGGCATGTTGCTCTACCTGCTGCTGGCCTTCGTCTATTACGTCTCCTTCGATATCGCCCTGCCGCTCCCGCGCGGCTGGGTCGTCCCTCTGGCCTCGCTGATCTACGCCGTTTGCATGATCGGCGCGGTGAGAGGCGCCGCCGGACGCGCGCCGCAGAAGGACCTGACGGCGGTCACGGCGGCCGGGGGCGTCGCGGCGTTGGGCCTCGTTTTCGCCCTGCTCCTGCCGACCGCTGCGACTCCGCCGGAGGAGTCGGCTCCCACCGGCCGGGTGATGACCTTCAACATCCACTCGGCCTTCAATCGCGCCGGGCGTCTCGATCCGGAGGCGATCGCCCGGGTGATCGCCTCGCGCCAGCCCGACGTCGTCGTCCTGCAGGAGGTCTCGCGGGGCTGGCTCATCGATGGCTCGGTCGATCTGGTCGACTGGCTGGCCCGCCGCCTGGGGATGCAGGTCGTTTTCGAGGGCACGGCGGACCCGATCTGGGGGAATGCGATCCTCAGCCGGGTCGGTTTCACGGAGTACGGGTCGGCGCCGCTCCCCGTCGCCGGCACGCTGCTCCCGCGCGGCTTGCTCTGGGCCCGCGTCGACCTCGGCCTGGACGAGCCGGTGCTGATCATCGGCACGCACCTGCACCACATCGCCGAGGAGCCTGAGCCCCGTCTGGCCCAGATCCCGGTCCTGCTGGACTTCTGGGGCGACGCCGGGCACACCGTCCTGATGGGGGACTTGAACGCCGAGCCCGACTGGCCGGAGATGGAGCTGATCCTTCAGGCCGGCATGGTCGACGCGTGGTCGGAAGCCGGCGATGGGCCCGGCCTAACGTGGCCGGCAGACGATCCCTTCCAGCGCATCGACTGGATCTGGCTCAGCCCCGACCTGCAGGCATTGACGGCGGAGACGGTGGAGAGCACCGTCTCGGACCACCGCGCCGTCGTGGCGGATCTCGGCGTCCGTTGAGACCCGAAGCGCATGACGCCTAGGTAGGCGCCCGCAGGAGTGGTCAGTGATCAGTGG
>CAYUWF010000032.1:5908-8842 GCA_964448245.1 uncultured Anaerolineaceae bacterium
TGGCCACTGTTCTTGGAGGTCTACCATGCCTTTCGGCAACGACTTCTGGATCCGCCCGCAGGAAGCGTTCAACCTGCTGCCAGGGCCCGACGGTGAGCGGTTCGCTCGAGTCCTCGAGCGCCCGGGCCTAGAGGTCGAGATCTATGCCCCGCGCGGCCTGGATCCACAAACCCCGCACACCCGCGATGAGATCTACGTCGTCATCTCTGGCAGCGGCATCTTCCGCAATCGGGAACGCAGCCACTCCTTCGGCCCGGGGGACCTGATGTTCGTGCCAGCCGGCGTCGACCATCGTTTCGAGTCGTTCAGCCCCGATCTTGCGGTTTGGGTCATCTTCGTCGGCGAGCGCGCTGAGTGACATCGAAGCGCGGCCGGCCCTCCCCCAGCAGCCCTCGCTCGGCCTGACGGCCGGGCTGGGCTCTGCTTTTTATCGGGCCGCTCAGTCTGACGCCTTTCTGCCCTTCCGCTTCGATGAGTGACACCGAAGGGGTCGCGCCGGTGGCGGCCGGTGCGGCCAAGGTAGAATAGCCGGCGCGCCTGTCGGCCGATCTGTGATCGCCCGAGGGCGCGCCCGCCCCTCCGGACCCGTGCCGCGATGCCCCCCGTCCCCCCCGCCTGGCGCGTTCTCGTCTCCGACGGTCTGGCCGAAGCCGGTCTGGCGCAGCTTCGCCGACAGGCGGAGGTCATCCTCGAAGACCGCGCGGCGTTGGGCCAGGTGGAGGCGTGGATCGTCCGCGGCAGATCGCAGGTGGATGCGCCGGCGCTGGCCGGCGCCGCGCCGCGCTTGCGCGTCGTCGGCCGGGCGGGCGTCGGCGTCGACAACATCGATCTGCAGGCGGCGCGCCGGCACGGCGTCATCGTCCTCACGGCGCCCGACGCCACGACGACGGCCGTCGCCGAGCACACGCTCGGCCTGATGTTGGCGCTGGCCCGGCACATTCCCGCCGGGGATGCCGCCCTGCGCCGCGGCGAGTGGCCCAAGGGCGCGCTGCTGGGGAGCGAGCTCGAAGGCAAAACGCTGGGGCTGGTCGGCTTCGGCCGCATCGGCCGCGCCGTCGGCCGGCGCGCCGCCGCCTTCGGGATGACGCTCCTCGCCTACGATCCCTATCTCGAGCAGGACGCCATCCGCCTCGGCGGCGCAGAGCCGCGCCGCCTCGAAGCCCTGCTGGCCTCCTCGGACTACGTCAGCCTGCACCTTCCCTTCTCGGAAGAGACGCGCGGCGTCTTCGACCGATCGGCCATCGCCCAAATGAAACCTGGGGCGCGCCTGGTATGCGCCGCGCGCGGCGGTCTGATCGACGAGCAGGCCCTTCAGGAGGCCCTGGACGACGGCCGCCTGGCCGGCGCGGCGCTGGACGTCTTCGCGCAGGAACCTCCGGGAGACCTGGCGCTCTTGCAGCATCCCCATCTCGTGGCCACCCCCCATCTCGGCGCCCAGACGGCCGAGGCGCAAGACCGGGTCGCCATCGACATTGTTCACGAAGTCCTGGCCGCGCTGCGCGGCGAACCCACGCGCGGGCGCGTGCTGTAGGACCCTCGAGCTAAGCTCCAAGCTTCCGGGGAGCTGACAAAGGAGACGACATGGGAACTGCCATCGACGCCTTTCGCAGCCTGCTCGGCGAGACCTTCGACCTGCGCACCGCAGCCGCCGTGCTCGAATGGGACCAGCAGGTCAACCTGCCCTCCGGCGCCGCCGCCAACCGGGCGGCGCAGCTGAGCACCCTCAACCGCGTCACGCACGAGAAGTTCACCTCGGACGAGATGGGGGCGGCGCTACAAGCCGCCCAGGCCGCCGTCCAGAGCCTCGACCCGGATTCGGACGACGCCCGCCTGGTCCGCAAGGTGGCGCACGACTTCGACAAGGCGCGCCGCGTGCCGGCCGCCTACGTCGCCGAGAACAGCCGCGTCACGGCGCTGGCCCACGACGCCTGGTCGAAGGCTCGCCCGGCGAACGACTTCGCCGCCTTTCGCCCGCACTTGCAGGAGGTCTTTCGCCTGCGCCGGGCGTACGCCGACTTCTTCGCGCCCTACGATCACCCCTATGATCCGATGCTGGACGACTTCGAGCGCGGCTTGAAGATGCCGCAGGTCAGGGCGGTCTTCGACGAGCTGCGCCCGCGCCAGGTGGCCCTGGTGCGCGCCATCACCGAGCGCGGCCGGCCCGTCGACAACAGCCTGCTGCACCGGGACTACGACGTCCAGAAACAGTGGGACTTCGGCCTGCAGGTTGCGCGCGCCTACGGCTATGACTTCGAGCGCGGCCGGCAAGACAAGTCGGCGCATCCCTTCACCACCACCTTCGGCCTGGGCGACGTGCGCATCACCACCCGCCTGTATCCCAACCTGCTCTCGTCGTCGATCTTCAGTACGATGCACGAAACCGGGCACGCGCTATACGAGCAGGGCTCGCCCCCCGAGCTGGACCGCACGCCGCTCCTGGGTGGCTCGTCGCTCGCCATTCACGAATCGCAGTCGCGACTCTGGGAGAACCTCGTCGGCCGCAGCCTGCCGTTCTGGAAGGGCTTCTACCCCCGCCTGAAGAGCCTCTATCCCGAACAACTGGCCGACGTCGATCTGACCACCTTCCACCGCGCCATCAACAAGGTCGAACCGTCGCTGATCCGGGTCGAGGCCGACGAGGCGACCTACAACCTGCACATCATGCTGCGCTTCGACCTCGAGATCGCCCTGGCCGAAGACAGCCTGTCGGTCGCCGACCTGCCGGCGGCCTGGAACGACAAGATGCGCGATTACCTCGGGCTCACCCCGCCCAACGATGCCCAGGGCGTGATGCAGGACGTGCACTGGTCCGCCGGGATCCTGGGGTACTTCCCCACGTACGCCCTGGGCAACCTGGTCGCCTCGCAGCTCTGGGAGGAGATCAACGCCGATCTCCCCGACCTGTCGAAGCAGATCGAGCGATCCGATTTCTCC
>CAYUWF010000032.1:8942-22826 GCA_964448245.1 uncultured Anaerolineaceae bacterium
GCCGACACCGAAAGAGTTGGGCTGGGCGTGTCCCCACGCCAACGCGAAGAATCCGTACCGCCGCCCCTGGATTCCCGCCTTCGCGGGAATGACATGGTTCCTGTCACCCCCGCGAAGGCGGGGGTCCAGCCGGCCGCCACGGCGGCGCCTGCGCCTGATCCTCAAGAGCCAGGCGCTAGCGTCGTCGTCCTCGACGGCGACCAGACCGGCCAGGAGCTCCTCGAGCAGGCGTTGCGCGTGCTCGAGCCGTCCGTCATCCGGGTCCACCTGACCTTCGAACGCTACGACCTCAGCCTGGACAACCGCCGCCGCACTCGCAACGAGGTCATCCAGGAGGCGGCGCAGGCGATCCGCCACACGGGGCTCGGGATCAAAGCCGCGACGATCACTCCTGAAAGAGCCAACAGCGACGACGTCGGAAGCCCCAACGCCCTGCTGCGCGAGGCGATCGACGGCACGGTGATCCTGCGCACCGGGCGGCGACTGCCCAACGTCCGCCCCGTTGGCGGGGTGCACGCCCCGATCTCGGTCGTGCGCATGGCGGTCGGCGACGCCTATGGCGCCCGCGAGTGGCGCGAAACCACGCCCGACGGGGATGAGGTGGCGCAGCGCACCGAGCGCATCACGCGTTCGACCTGCCGGGCCGTGGCCGAGTTCGCCTTTCAACACGCACAGAAGACCGGCGCCAAGGTCTTCGGCGGACCGAAGTACACCGTCAGCCCGGTCTACGAAGGCATGTTCAAGGAGGAGCTCGACCAGGCCGCTTCCCGCCACCCGGCGGTCCGCTACGAGCCGCAGCTGATCGACGCCACCTACGCCCTCCTGCTGCGCAGCAGCGGTGAGGCGATGGTCATCCCGGCGCTGAACCGCGACGGGGACTGTCTGTCGGACCTGGTCCTGCAGATGTACGGATCGATCGCCGGCTCGGAGTCGATGATCCTGGCCTTCGACGCCGATCGGCTCGCCGTGAAGGCCGTCGTCGCCGAGGCGCCGCACGGCACGGCCCCCGCCCTGCAAGGCAAGAACGTCGCCAATCCGATGGCAATGATCCTGGCCGGCGCGGCGCTGCTCACCTACATCCCGCAGCCGAAAGCGGCGCGGGCCTCGCGCGCCATCTACGAAGCCGCCTTCGAAGCCGTGTACCAGGGCCTGGCAACGCCCGACCTCGGCGGGCAGTCGAGCACGACCGACTTCACGGACGAGGTCATCCGGCGCGTGACGGCCAAACTCGAAGTATGGGCAAGCCTCGCCTGAGCCGCCGCTCCCTCGCCGCGACCGCCGCCGCGATGTTGCTGCTCGGCGCCTGCGGCGGTCTGCCCGGGTCCCTGCGGGAGGCGCCCGGGATCGCACCCCCGGCGACGGCCAGCGCCACGCCCGCCCCGCCGGCGGCCTCGACCCCGGGGCCCGTCGTCGACGGGACTCCGTCGGTGGTGCTCGAGCCTCCCGAGTTCGTCTCCTCCCCCACGCCGACCCGCATCTCCCTGCCTCTGCCGCAGGAGCGCCTGATCCTCGAGGCGCCGGGGCCAGGCTCCTCGGTGGTCAGCCCGGTGCGGGTCGCCGGATGGGGAGGGCCGAGTTTCCAGGGCAAGATCTTCGTCCGTCTCCTCGGCGAGCAGGGCCAGGTGCTGGCCCGCACCACGACCTACTTGTTGGCGATCGAGGGGGCCTCCGGCCTGTTCGTCGTGACGGTCCCCTTCTCGATTCCTGGCGTGGCCGAGGCCGGTCTGATCGAAGTCAGCTTCAACACGCCTTCTTCCAACCGACTCGAGCATATCTCGACGCGCCCAGTCGTCTTCCTTTCGGTCGGGCCCGCGCGCGTCTACACCAACCTGACCACGGCCGAGAAGATCACGATTTTCTCGCCGCGCGAAGATCGCAGGGTCAGCGGCGGCGTCGCCACCGTGCGCGGGGCGGCCATCCTCGACGAAGATCTTCCACTCCTGGTGGAGGTGCTCAATCGAACCGGCCAGGTGCTTGGCACGATGGAGGTCTCGGTGCAGGCGCCGGCGCTGGGAGAACTGGGGACATTCGAAGCGCAGGTCCCGTATGACGTCCCGTATCCCCAATATGGGCGGATCGCCGTGACCGAGCGCGGTCTTCACCCGCCGGCGGTGCGTCACTATACGAGTGTGCGGGTCTACCTCGAACCGTGAGGGAAGTCGCCTGCGCCTGCCGCCCCCGACGGATTCAATCTCTAAGGGCAATGGAGTAACCGAATAGGTCTTCGGCTGGGGTGAGGAAGCTGAGGCGCATGCGGTGGCGCTGGTTGAGGTCGGCGGCGATGGCCTCCAGGTCGTCGTCCCGACATATCGTCCCGATATCCTTGCGGGAGGACACCCCCTTCGGGCCGCAGGCCCTGGCCTCTTTCATGCCACCACCACTTCGCGCAGCGCTGAGTCTCCTTTTTCTTCGGCAGTTCGGGAGACAGCGCCTCCCAAGCTGCGCGATGCCTTCCGCCGGCTCGCCTGCCTGCACCGAAGTTTCGGCAGGCCTCCGGAGTGCTCGCGCCAGATGCCTCCGATTGACGAGGCTGCCAGTCGGCGTATCAAGAATTGAGCGCTGGTTTGTAGACGATAGCTGGAAGGATACGGTACTGGTTATGACCGGCGAAACCGTCCAGGTACTTGTCCGCTTCGGGAATGACCCAGGGACTTTCGTTTACCACTGTCACAATCTCGAACATGGGGATGCAGGCATGATGAGGAACTACAAAATCGAAAGTTAATAGGGTACAGGCTCCGATATTCTCGAAGCCTGTTGTATTGTATTTCTATCAATAGACGATGAACGCGCATCTCTCGACTTGTCTTGGCAATTGGGTACCTCAGACCCTCATTCTCTTTCGGGCGGCCGGCGACGCCGAACGGGTAAAGCTGCAGACGTTCGTACACCGACAGATAAACGTAAGGCTTCATACAACGCCATTCTGCTCATAGCCTTGCACTTAGAAATAAAACCCGCCCGCCTCCGGCATGCCCGGCGTGTGGGCTGATATAATGCGTTCCTGATCGACAGATGAACGCGACCCCGGCCCTCACCCGAACCCGGCCGGATCTGCTGGGATGGACGGCCCGCCTGCTGACGGCGGGCTTTCTTGCATTTGGCGCCTTCATCGGCGGGACGACCGCCCTGCTCGTCGGCGTGCGTCTGTTCTATTCCGGCTCCGCGCTGCCCGGCGTCTTCGTCGGCGGCGTCGACCTCTCCGGGATGTCCGAGCCGGAGATCGAGGTCGCGCTGGGGGAGCGGATGAGCTATCCGGTCACCGGGCGCCTGGCGCTGCGCGATGGCTCGCAGGTCTGGACCGCCAGCCCGGCACAGGTGGGCGCCGTGCTCGATGCCCCGGCGATGGCGGCCGCGGCGCTGTCCGTCGGCCGTTCCGGGGACGTCCTGACGCAGACCGGCGAGCATATCGACGCCTGGTTCCGGGGCGTCGTCCTCCCGCCGATCCTGATCTTCAACGAGCGCGTCTCGGCCGACTACCTGAGCACGCTCGCGGCGCAGATCGACCGGCCGACGATCGAGGCCGGCGCGCTGATCAACGGCCGCCAGGTGCAGGTGACGGACGGGCAGATCGGCCGCCAACTCGACATCGCCGGTACCCTCGACTCGATTGCCGCGGCCGTCGCCGCGATGACCGACGCCGTCATCGACCTGCCGGTGAACGAAACGCCTCCGGCGATCCTGGATGCCTCGGCCCAGGCGGAGGTCGCCCGTCTGCTGCTGTCGCAGCCCTTCTCGTTGACGGCGGACGGCGCCGGGCCGTGGGTCTTCGAACCCGAGGAACTGGCGGGGCTGATTCGATTCCGCCGCGTCGAGGACGGCAGCGCCGCCCGGCTGATCGTCGGGCTGGACGAGGCGGTCCTGATTCCGATGCTGACCGATCTCGTGCCCGTGCTCGAGCGATCTCCCGAGAACGCCCGCTTCGTTTTCAACGACGATACCCGTCAGCTCGATCTGCTGCGGGCGGCCGTCATCGGGCGAACCCTGGACGTTCCGGCTTCGCTCGACGCCATCCAGCAGGCAGCCGGGAGCGCCCGGCACGACGTTCCGCTCGTCTTCCAGACGGCGCCTCCGGCCGTCGGCGACGATGCCACCGCCGAACAGCTCGGCATCATCGAGAACGTCTTGATGGCCTCGTATGGCATCGAGGGCGCCTCGACCTACTTCTCCGGCTCGAGCCCCGAGCGGATTCAAAACATCACGACCGCCGCGGCGGAGTTCCACGGCGTGCTGGTGGCGCCCGGCGAGACCTTCTCCATGAGCGATTATCTGGGTGACATCAGCCTCGACAACGGCTACGCCGAAGCCCTGATCATCTACGGCAACCGCACCATCAAGGGCGTCGGCGGCGGCGTGTGCCAGGTCAGCACGACGCTCTTCCGCGCCGTGTTCTTCGGCGGTTACCCTATCGTCGAGCGCTACCCGCATGCCTACCGCGTCGGGTATTACGAGCAGGGGACGGGATCGCCCGGCCCGGGCATGGACGCCACCGTCTTCCTGCCGCTGGTCGATTTCAAGTTCACCAACGACACGCCCGACTGGCTGCTGATGGAAACCTACATCTACGGCAACCAGCTACTGTGGAAGTTCTACTCGACCTCCGACGGACGGACGGTCGATTGGTCTAGCGACCGCTCGAACGAAGTCAAGGCGCCTAAGACGCTCTACCGCGAGAATCCGGATCTGCCCGAAGGCAAGCTTTTGCAGGTCGATTACTCCGCCAAAGGACTGGACGTCGTCGTCTACCGTACCGTCCAGCGCAACGGCGAGGTCCTGTACGAGAACCGCATCAAGACCCACTACCTCCCGTGGCGCGCCATCTACGAGTACGGCCCGGGCACCGAGCTCCCCGAAGACGCCAACGTCGAGGAGTGATCCCCTCCTCCCTGAGCGGGGCGCTGAGCCGGAGCGGGAGCGGCGGATCGGCGCACAGTCCCTCGCTTCACTCGGGATGGTATCGAAGGCGTGAGCGATGGCCGATCCAAAGCGGCGTGGCTTCTCGATTCGTGTCATTCGCGCAGCATCCCGCCCTCACCCCTTCGGGTGCGCCGAAGGGCGTGGCGGTCTGCACCCCTTCGGGTGCCCTGAAGAGGGTAGAGACCGGAGGGGCGGCATGACATGGGAGGAGTGCGGGCGACGGCCGCCCGAGACTAGAGGTCTGAAGCTGGGCACTGCTCCATGTGCAGGAACTGCTGACACTCCGGCTGCCGGAGCGTCCGCGTCACCCGCGACCGGGCCAGAGCCAGCAGATCTTCCGTCCGCAGCAGGAACACCCGCACCACCCCATCCGAGCTGGCGACGCCGAGCAGCGCATCCTCCGCCACGGGGCTGAAAGCGACGCCCGTCACTCCGCCAAGGCTTCCGGGCAACGTCTGGATGAGCTCGCCCGTGGCTGCATCCCACACCCTGGCGGTGTTGTCTCCACTGCCGGTGGCGAGCCATTTGCCGTCCGGGCTGAAGGCGACCGATTGGATCTCTGCGCCATGCCCGCTCAGGGTGAGCAGCTCAACGCCGGTGGTGGCATCCCAGATTTTCCCAGTGGCATCCTGACTCGCGGTCGCAACCTTTGTCCCGTCGGGACTGAAGGCAATATCCGGGATGGGGTCAGCATGACCTGCCATCGTGAAGAGGAATTCGCCCGTCGTCGCGTCCCACATTCTGGCGGTGCTATCGGTGCTGGAGGTCACCAGCCGGGTTCCATCCGGGCTGAAGGCCACTCCGAGCACCAAGCCCTGATGGCCGAGGAGATTCAGGATCTCATCGCCCGTCCTGGCGTCCCAGATTCGTGCGGTCTGATCAAAGCCAGCGGTGGCGATCCTCGAGCCATCGGGGCTGTAGGCAATATCTCGGACCCCGACCTCGTGCCCGATGAAGCTCGATCCCTGGCGGCCGCTCGTCGTTTCCCATTCCTTGGCCGTCGCGTCCAGGCTGGCCGTCGCCAGGCGCTTTCCGTCGGGGCTAAAGGCAACTCCCATGACCCGCAGCGAGTGACCCGCCAGGTCGAGCAGGGCCCTGCCGGTCCTTGCGTCCCACAGCGTGGCGCCATCCGCGCTGTCCGTCGCCAGGGTCGCCCCGTCAGGGCTGAAGGCCACTCGCAGCCCCTCGCCGACCACCGTCGTCGTTTCCTCCCCGGGCAGGAGACTCCACATCCTCGCCGTACCGTCAAAGCTCGTCGTTGCCAAGGAGGTTCCATCCGGGCTGAAGGCCACATCGGTCACCCAGTTCGTATGACCCGGCAGAGTCATCAGCTCCCGCCCTGTGCGCGCATCCCAAAGCTTGGCTGCACTCCCAATCACCGCCGCCAATCGGCCGCCATCCGGGCTGAAGGTCACCGATCCTACAGACTCGTCGATGGCGAGAACTTGCTCCAGGTCAACAAGATCGGCCTCCTCGTTCTGTGGGAGGACCACCCGCCAGACTCGCAGGCCATCCCCGGTTGTGGCCGCGAGAAACGCGCCATCCGGGCTGAAGCTCACGCTGTCTACGAAGTCACTGAAGGTCTCCTCCCGCCGCATTTCCCCTGTCGTTGCGTCCCAGAGTTTCAGGGTACTGTCATCGGCCCCTGAAGCCAGCCATCGGCCGTCGGGGCTGAAGGCTACCCCACCAACAGGCTGTGCATGCCCGGTCAGGACCCGCCGCGGCTCACCCGACTCCGCGTCCCATACCCGCACGGTGTTGTCCGCGCTTCCAGCAGCAAGGCTCCTGCCATCCCGGCTGAAAGCGATCGACCACACATCACCTTCATGCCCCTCGAGAGTCCTCACCAGATCCCCCGACTCGGTATCCCAAATCCGGACGAGGCTGCTGTCGGCAGTAGCGAGTCGTCTCCCGTCGGGGCTGAAAGCCAAGCGCTGTGTGCTGAAGTAGTCGCTCGGCTCTGTGGTCCCCGGCAGCCGCAGTCGCTGCGCGCCCGTGTCAGCGTCCCAGACGATGGTCACACCGTCGTTACCGATGGTGGCAAGCCACTCCCCGTCCGGGCTGAATCCCGCCGTCAGCACTCTGGTCTCGTGGCCCGCCAGGGAGAGGCGCACCTGCGAGGCCACGATCGAGCGATGCAAGGCTTCTTTCACCTCCGGCAGGATCTCCTCGTCAGTCTCGATCGGGACCGAAGCGGCGTAGAGTGTCAACAAGATACTGCGTTCCGGATCAATCTCCAGATTGTTCATGGCCGCCGCGGCCAGTTCGCGGGAGAAGGCGGTCCGTCGTTCCTGCTGCGCCGTGACCGCGCTCTGGCGAGCCCGCTCCCCCTGCCACAACGCCAGGCCCGCCATGCCGACCGCCAGAACGAACGCTCCCGCCAGGTAGCGTGCACGGCGGCGCAGTTGCTCCGCCGCCTGCCGCTGCGTCTCAGCCAGCGCTTGTGCGGCTTCCAACTCGCGCCGGCGCTGGGCTTCGCGCTCGGCAGCATCTCGCTCGGCCAGAGCCCGGGAAGCGTCCAGGAAGGCCGTCTCCAATCCGCTCAGCGCGGCAGGGTTGGCCTCGGCCCATTCCATCGCCTGGCTCAGGCGCGTCCCGCGATACAGCTCGCCAACGTCGCGACGCCGCCGCTCCCAGGATTCCGCCGCCAGGGTCAGGTGCCGGTGCAGGCGCAGACCCTCGCGATCCTGCTCGAGCCAGTTACGCAGGGTCGGCCATTCCCGGATCAGCGCCTCATGCGCCACTTCCACCACACCCTCGTCGGTCGTGATCAGCCGGGCATCGGCCAGAAGGGTGAGGACCTCACGGACCGGCGCCGCATCCTCGGAGGTTCGGATCAACTCATCGAAGCCGATCCGGCGGCGGGTGTCCGCCACGGTTTCATCCTCCCCCAGCTGAGTCAGCCGTAGAAAGATGTTTCGGGCAATCGCCTGCTGATCGGCATCCAGTTGATCTTGGAAGACGGCGTCGGCGGTTTCGGCAATCGCGCCGCTGACGCCGCCCGACGCCAGGTAAGCGGAGACGGTCATGGTCCGGCCGCGCCTGCGATGCCAGGTCTCAAGCAACGCGTGGGAGAGCAGGGGCATGGCGCCCGGCTCCGGCGGAGCGCCCCCCTCCGCGCCTACGTCCTGCAACAGCAATTCCACCAGGCCGGGCTCGAGGTTCCACTGGCCCCGCCGTGTGGGTTCCTCGATGGCGCGGCGCAGCTCTTCGGCGCTCATCGTCCCGATGTATTCCTGCTGCTGGGCGAGGGCCTGGCGCAGCTCGGCGTAGGGCGCGCAGGCCGGATAAAAGTCGGCGCGCAACGTGAGAACGACAAAGGTCGCTCCGTCGTGTTGAGAGACAGCGGTCATAAGGTTCTCGACGAACGCCCTGCGTTCCGCTTCATTTCGGCACAGCGTGAAAAGCTCTTCAAACTGGTCGACGACCAAGAGCACACCTTGGGGGGAGCGCGGCCTGGGCTGCCCAGCGTCTTTCTGCCTTATCTCCAGGAGCCGGGCGACCCCCAGATCCAGCGCCCGCCGATCCCGCGCCAGGTCGTCCATGACGGTCGTCGTGGCGGAGATCGACCCCGCTTCCCGGGTGAGGCTGGCGGCCAGGGCATGCAGGGGCCGGGCGGTCGGCGTTAGGCAGTGAATCTCCCAGCGTTCGAACGAAGCGCTGCGCCGCAGCGCAGGGATCAGCCCCGCTCGGACGATCGACGATTTTCCACTTCCGGAAGCGCCTACGACCGCCAGGAATCGCAGCGGCGGCGAGACGGAGAGGCAGGCCCGGATCCGATCCCCAAGCTTGGCGGTCAGGGTCTCCCGACCAAAGAAAAGATCGGCGTCTGCCTCATCGAAAAACTGTAGACCTTTGAACGGCGCCAGCCCCGGGGTCGGCGCCGCCTCCCGCGGCATTCCCGCCAGTTCCAACAGTCGTGACGCCGTTGCGGCGTCGCGGTCCAGATCGAGGGCGGGGACAAACCGGGCGCCGATCGTCGCCAGATCAGGCACGCGCTGGTTCAGCTCCAGCCGGCTGACCTGGGCATGGCTGTACCCGACGGCGATGGAGAGTTCGCGCTGGGTGAGGCCGGCCCGGCGACGAAGGAACTTGAGCAGGTCGCCAAAGCTGGTGAATCGCTCGAGAGGCAGTGGGGACGGGTGACCTAGCATGCCGGGGCGCCAGTCGGCCGGCACAGGAGAGCCGCCGACCGTCACTGGTCATTATAGGGCGGACGGCGTTGGCAGCGGCGTCTTGTCGAATTTTGGTGAATCTTGTCGCTTTCGGTGAGGAGCGGGGCGCTAGGGTTAGTCAGCCACCGGGGCCGGTCCGTCGGCGCCCGGCACACAGAACAGGAGAACAGGATGTCGGGTCATCGCGTGTTCAACATCTTGGCAGTCGTGGCCCTTATCGTCGTCGCCGCGCTGACGGTCCGGCTGGCAGCGGCCACCAAGGAGATCACCAGCTCTTCGGCCGAGGCGGCTAGCGCGCTCGACCGTAGCCAAGGGCCTGCCGATCAGGCCTCGGCGGGCTCGGTGCGGTCGCTTGGGCCTACGTTGGACGAGTGCTTCGACGTGTCGTTTGGCGAGATGGCGGCCTGCCACGCGGACGTCCGGGCGTCGAGCCAGAACCTGGCCGAGTCCACCCCTCCGTTCCACGGAAAGCTGGCCGAGTGTTTTGACGTGCCGCTCAGCGAGACATGCGACCTGTGAACCTCGCAGACGTGTGCCGACAGGACGGTCTGGCCGGGCCACCACCCAGGCGGCAAGATTGGGGCCGCGAGAGGGCAGGAAGATGAACGACTACACGGGCAAGCTGCTGCATGATGCGCATTACCGAGATCTGATCAACGAAGCGCGGGGTGAATCGTTGCTCCAGGCGAGCCGGGCGGCCGGCTCGCCTCAGCCACCGAGATCCACAAGTCGCCAGCTGCACCTGACGCTCATCTGGGCCACGCTGTCGGTCCTGGCGGGTGCGCTCATGCTCGCGGCGATCGCGGCGATCGCTGCGCTCGGGGCAGCCGGATGATCCCGGAAACCGGCACAGGACTCTCTCAGCCGCCGACCGTGGCGGCCTCAGGTGGCTTCGGGCACGAAGGGAAGGCGGCTGGCCTCCAGCCTGAGGTGCCCTCATGGTAGAATGCCCATCCAGGAACCTCCTATGATCGCCCCCGACCTGCTCGAGATCCTGCGCTGCCCCCACTGCGTTCGCGACAAGGATGGAATGCTCGTCCTGCTGCGCGACACCTGGCTCGTGTGTCAGGAGCCCGACTGCCGGCGCAAGTACCCGATCGTCGACGACATCCCGGTGATGCTGATCGACGAGGGCTCCAAGTGGATCGGCACGGCCGAAGCCGACCTGCCCGTCCCGCCTCCCAGCGACTGACTCTCCCCATGCCGGATCTGGCGCACCTCGTCGCCGACCTGTCGTCGCAGGACGAGGCGCGCGCCGAGGCCGCCGTGGCCGCCCTTTCCGGCCTGGGCGAACCTGCGTTGGACATGGTCCTCGAGTTGCTTGATTCCCCTTCGGGGGAAGCACGGTGGTGGGCCGTGTGCGCCGCTTCCGCGATCCCGAGCCCGCGGGTTGCCCCCGCTCTGGCCTCCGCTCTCGACGATCCCGATCCGTCGGTCCGTCAGGCGTCGGCCCTCGGGCTCAGGCTGCAACCATCGGCGGATGCCGCCCCGGCCCTGGCCCGTCTCCTGGCTGATCCGGACTCGCTGACGGCCCGCTTGGCATCCGACGCCCTGGCAGGGCTCGGCCCTTCCGCCCTGCCCGAGCTGCGCCGCGCCATGCAGGGCGCCGAAGCAGGGGCTCGGATCAACGCCGTCCGCGCCCTGGCCTTGATGAAAAATCCGGCCACGATCCCGGACCTCTTTGCGGCCCTCGCCGATTCATCCACGCTCGTCCTGCACTGGGCAGAACGCGGTTTAGAGGACCTCGGCGTCGGGATGGTCTTCTTTCCTGCCTGAGCGGAGGCCGCGCTGCCACCTCGGCCGCAGCCTGTCCCGAGCGTAGTCGATGGATCGAAGGGCCAGAGCGGGGGTGGCTCTTTGCCCTGGGCCGGGGATTCCGTCGCCGCGGGCAAAGCATGCCCGCAGGCAGTCCACCCCGTTCAGGCCACGAGCCGACTCCTGGAAACCCTAGCCCACGGCCACCCATATCCCCCACAGCAGGACCATCCACAGCGACAGACTGACCTTCACGACGAGAGAGGCTCCCCAGCCGACAACGGCACCTGCCGTTGCACCGGCGGCTTTGCGCAGGTCCCGGTGGCGCCACCCCTCCACCAGGAGTATCCCAAGCGCCAGGCCAATCAACGCGCCGAGAGGGGAGAACACGATCAGGCCGAGAACCGCCAACACCAAGCCGGCGACGATGCCCCAGCCCGATGCGCCGCCCACCCGCGCGCCGACCGTGCTGAGCGCCACTTCCGCGACGAAGGCGATCAACCCGGCCGCCGTCATCAGGGCAAAGATCCACGGCCCCCAGGTGCCCCAGCCCGCCAGGATGCCGTAGGCCAGGCCAGCGCCCCAGATCAGGAGGATATCCGGGAACCACGGGATCAGCGCGCCGGCGAGTCCCGCCAGCATCACCAGCCCCACCAGGAACGTGATCGCCTGATCGGTCACTTTCTCGTCCTCGTCGGATTCACACAAACCCGTTTTCCCGCCGGAAACGGGTTTGCCTCAAGCGGCCGCGCGGGCCTCACCCCTCGCTCCGGATCACCTCGAGGTCCCCCAGCCACGGCCGCAGCACCTCTGGGACGACGACACTCCCGTCCGCCTGCTGGAAATTCTCCAGGACGGCGATCATCGTGCGCGGCAGCCCCAGCCCCGAGCCGTTGAGGGTGTGCACGTTGCGCGGTTTGCCGCCGCCGGGACGGTAGCGGATGTTCGCCCGGCGCGCCTGAAAAGCGCCGCAGTTCGAGATCGACGAAACCTCCAGCCACTCCCCGACCCCCGGCGCCCAGACCTCGACGTCGAACGAGCGCTGCGCGCTGAAACCGAGGTCGCCGGCGCACAGCGCCTTGACCCGATGCGCCAACCCCAGCTCGCGGCAGGTGGATTCGGCGTCGGCCAGCATCCGCTCGAGCTCGGCCGGCGAGTCCTCCGGCGCGCAGAATGTGTACATCTCGACCTTGTCGAATTGATGGCCGCGCTTGATGCCGCGCACATCGCGCCCGGCCGACATCTTCTCGCGCCGGAAGCAGGGCGTGTAGGCGGTGTAGCGGCGCGGCAGATCGCCGTCCTCCAGGATCTCATCCATGTGCATCCCGGTCAGAGGCACCTCGGCCGTCGGCACGAGCCACAGGTCGTCCTCCATATCGCGGTACAGGTTGTCGCTGAACTTCGGCAGCTGGCCGGCGCCGTACATCGTCTGCTGGCGAACGACGAAGGGCGGGTAGACCTCGGTGTAGCCCTGCCGCCGATGCAGGTCGAGCATCCAGGCGATCAGGGCGCGCTGCAGCCGCGCGCCGGCCCCGAGCAGCAGGTAGAAACGCGAGCCGGTGATCTTCACGCCCCGCTCGAAATCCAGGATGCCGAGCGCCGGCCCCAGGTCCCAATGCGGGCGGGCATTGAAGGCGAGCGCCGGCGTTTCGCCCACTTGGCGCACGACAATGTTCTCGTTTTCGTCCCGGCCGTCCGGCGTCTCGGGCGCCGGCCGGTTGGGGACCCACTGCAGGATCTCCTGCAGCTCGGCCTCCGCCCGGCGCACTTCTCCGTCGAGCGAGTCGATCTGTTCGCCGATCTGGCGCATGCGCTCGATCTCCGCCGTGCGCGCGGCAGCATCCTTCATCGCCGCGATGGCCTTGGAGGCGCGGTTGCGCTCGGCCTTCAACGTCTCGACCTCGGCCAGGCGCGCCCGGCGCCGCGTATCGAGTTCGACGACCTGCGCCACCGGCGCCTCGAATCCCCGCCGCATCAGGTCACGCGTCAGCCCCTGGGCGTCGTCGCGAAACGATTGAACGTCGATCATCGGCCACCTCCTGGCAGCCAAGCAAGCACCCTCATCGGCCGGACGAGGGAGCTGCCGTCTGCCCCGCGCCCCTGCTGCAGATCTTTGCGGTCGGCCGCGGGATCCCCGCGGGATGCCCTCTGCGGGGTCCCCGCCGGGATGCCCCCTCCGGGGTCCTCCACAGGGTACGAAGCGCGACGAAGCGCGATGCGAAGCGCGACGAGGCGCGATCCCGAAAGATACCCCGTTCGAGCGGCGAGACGACCGGGACGGGTGCGCCCCCTCCGGGGTCCTCTACAGGATGCGAAGCGCGATGCAGCGCGATCGCCCGCGGATGATAGAAGGGCGACATCGCCCGTCAAGCCGACCCGACGTGCCGGGCGGAGCCTCGCGGCGCCAAAGCCGCGGCCTCTTGCAGCCCTTCCAACAGGCGCAGCAGGAGACTGAGGAGCTGCAATTGCTCCACCCCAGGGAAAGTCCGCAGCGCCCGGCGCCATCGAAGGATCAGGCGGCGCGTCCCCAGCTGGTACGTCCGCCGGCCCTTCGGCGTCAGCCGCACGACCACCCGGCGCCGGTCGACGGCCGAACGGCGCCGCACGACCCAGCCGCGCCGCACCAAACCGTCGATCACGGCGGTCATCGTCGACGGATCGTGCCGGCCGGCGCGGGCCAGTTCCCGCATCCCGGCCTCCCGCCGGCCCGCCACCAGATGTACCAGCACCAGGTATTGCGGCGTCGTCAGGCCGAACGGCTGCAGGTCGTCGGCGATCTCGCGGCGCACCTGCCAGTAGGTGTCCAGCGCCACCGGCAGCAGTTGCCGCGCCCCCGCCCCCTCCTCGCCCCGAGGCCCTCCGCTTGGCTTCCTCAGGGAGGCCGAGGGGTCCCCTCCGGGATGCGAGGCGCGATCGCCCCGAGGCCCTCCGCTTGGCTTCCTGAGGGAGGCCGAGGGGTCCCCTCCGGGATGCGAGGCGCGATCGCCCCGTGGCCCTCCGCTTGGCTTCCTGAGGGAGGCCGAGGGGTCCCCTCCGG
>CAYUWF010000033.1:0-22510 GCA_964448245.1 uncultured Anaerolineaceae bacterium
TCGATTTCGTGAAGTCACTCGCCCCCGCCACGTAGCCTTGCGAGGCATCCTGAGCCCCTCGGATTCGCTCGGGGCAGGCTGCGTCGAGGGCAGGCTGCGTCGAGAGCAGGCTGCGTCGCAGGCAGGCTGCGTCGAGGGCAGGCTGCGTCGAGGGCAGGCTGCGTCGATGGCAGGCTGCGTCGAGGGCAGGCTGGGTCGAGGGCATCCTGAGCGTAGTCCCTCGCTGGGCTCGGGATAGTATCGAAGGATGCCGAAGCCTTCGTTGGGACAACCGGCGCGCTTCGACTTCGCTCAGCGCGCCTGAGGGTTCCGACATCCTGAGCCCTTCGGCTTCGCTCAGGATGCCGGCCCCAGGAGGAATAGCGAATGTCAGAACTGGCTCAGATGGAATGCGTCCCGTGCAAGGGCGGGATCCCGCCGATGACGGCCGAACAGATCGGGCCGTGGTTGGAGCGCCTGGGCGGGGAGTGGCAGGTCGTCGAGAACCACCACTTGCAGAAAGAATTCGGCTTCAAGGACTTCCGCCTGGCGCTGGACTTCACCAACCAGGTGGGGGAGCTGGCTGAGCAGATCGGCCATCACCCTGATCTGCACCTGGCCTGGGGCAAGGTGGGTGTGACGATTTGGACCCACAAGATCAAAGGGTTGAGTGAAAGCGATTTCATCTTCGCCGCCAAGGTCGACGCCCTGCCGCGGCCCGGATGAGCTTCCCGGAAGCTTCGAGCTTCCGGGAAGCTTGGAGGGTTGACACGCCTACTGGCGATGCTAGAATCCGGCCCGGCGACGTGGAGGAAGAGATGCGGATCCGAGGATCGGTCCGCATGATGGTCATGTGGGGCCCAAAGCCGGTCGAACGGGGTCGACCGGCACCGGCCCGGCGCGCCTGAGCGCCTCCGGCGACACCTCCCCGCCAGCCGATGGCTGGCGGTTTCGTTTCTGGCACCGAAAGCGAGGTCGACCATGACCCACAACATCCTGGTCTCGGTGGCTTGGCCCTACGCCAATGCCGACATCCACGTGGGGAACATCGTCGGCGCGTACTTGCCGGCCGACATCTTCGCCCGCTACCACCGCCTGGCGGGAAACCGCGTCCTGATGGTCTCCGGGACCGACGCCCATGGGACGCCGATCACCGTCCGCGCCGACGCCGAGCAGACCTCGCCGCAGGCCGTCTACCAGCGCTTTCATCAGCGCTTCCTCGAGCTATTCCTCAAGCTCGGCCTGACCTACGATCTGTTCACGACGACGCACACCCAGAATCACTTCCGCGTCTCGCAGGACATCTTCTCGGCGCTGCTGGATCACGGCTTCCTCTACCGCCAGGAAGAGCCGCAGTGGTACGCCCCGTCCGAGGGTCGCTTCCTGCCCGACCGCTACATCGAGGGCGAGTGCTACCTGTGCCACTACCCCAACGCCCGCGGCGACCAATGCGACAACTGCGGCAACCTGCTCGACTCGACGCAGCTCATCCGGCCGCGGTCCCCCGCCGGGGCGGCGCTCGAGCTGCGCCCCACCGAGCACTTCTACCTGGACCTGGCGCGCCTCAACCCGGCGCTGCGCGAGTACCTGCGCCAGGGGAAGGACCACTGGCGGCCCAACGTCCTGGCGCCGTCGCGTTACACGGTGGAGAGCGGCGAGCTGCGCGGGCGCGCCATCACTCGCGACCTGGACTGGGGGATCCCGATCCCGCTCGACGGTTGGCAGGGCAAGTGCCTGTATGTGTGGTTCGAGGCGGTCATCGGGTACTTGTCGGCCTCGATCGAATGGGCCGCCCACCAGGGGCGGACGGAGGCGTGGAAGGACTGGTGGTACGACCCGGCGGCGCGCACGTATTACTTCATCGGCAAGGACAACATCCCCTTCCACGCCGTCATCTGGCCGGCCCAACTGATCGGCACCGAACGACTCTATGACGACGATCCTCAGCGCAGGCTGAATCTGCCCCACGACGTGCCGGCCAACGAGTTCCTCAACCTGGAAGGCCAGAAAATCTCGGGGAGCCGCAACTGGGCCGTGTGGGGGCTGGACGTCCTTGAACGCTACGACCCGGATCCGCTGCGCTTCTACCTGACGGCGGTGATGCCGGAAGCGCGCGACTCAGAATGGGAGTGGGCCGATTTCGTCCGGCGCAACAACGACGAACTGGTCGCCACCTGGGGCAACCTGGTTAACCGGGTGCTGTCGTTCACCCACCGTCACTGGCAGGGAATCGTCCCCGAGCCGGGCGAGCTGGGCGAAATCGATCGGGGGCTGCTGGCGCAGGTCGAAGGTGGATTTGCCAGAGTGGGCGCGCTGCTCGAGGCGGTCCATCTGCGCGAGGCCCTGGGCGAGGCGCTGGCCTTGGCGCGCGCCGGTAACGTCTACCTCGAACGGGCCCCTTGGTACGGCGTGATCGAGAAGGACCGCTCGGCCGCCGCCCGGACCGTGTTCACGGCGCTGCGCGCCATCGACTCGCTGAAAGTGCTCTTCTCGCCCTTCTTGCCGTTCTCGGCGGAACGCTTGCACGGCTTCCTGGGCTACCAGCAGCCGCTCTTCGGACAGTCTCATGTCGAGACCTACCGGGAGGGGGACTGGCAGCACGAGGCGCTGGTCTACGATTCGGCCGGGGCCAGTGGACGATGGACGCCCTCCACCCTCGAGGCGGGACGGAGGCTGAAGCCCTCCGCGCCGCTCTTCCGCAAGCTCGAACCGGAAGTGGCCCAGCTCGAAGTCGCAAGGCTCAGGGCGCAGGCGCCTCCCCCCGGCGCGTCGAGCACCCCGGGTGCGCCTTAACCCTGAATCGCTGGTGGTCTCGGCGCGCCGGGTCGAGGCATCGCGCCGTTCAGCACCCGGCGCGCTGAGCGAAGCCCGCCCCGAGGGGCACCGAGGGGTCGAAGCGCGCCGCCGGTGAGTTCGGCGATTCGATACACAGGCGTCCTTCGATACCATCCCGAGCGCAGCGAGGGACGGAGCCTGCCCTGAGCGAAGCCGAAGGGCTCAGGACGCCCTTCGCTCTACTCTCCGCGGAACTCCGGCTCACGCTTCTCGAGGAAGGCCTTCACGCCTTCGCGGTGATCTTCCGTCCGACCGGCCGCCTCCTGCAGGTGCGCTTCGTAGTCCAGAACCGCCTCTAGCTGAGGCAGCAGGGCGTGGTTGAAGGCCCGCTTGGTGAAGCCGAGGGCGCGGGTCGGGCCGGCCGCCAGCCGTGCCGCTAGCGCGCCGGCTTCATCTATCAGATCGGCGTCGTCGACGACGCGGTTCACCAGCCCACAGGCCAACGCCTCATCGGCCGACAGGGCGCGGTTGGTGAAGGCCATTTCCGATGCCCGCCCCAGGCCGATCAATAGAGGCAGCATCAGCGAGGTCGCCGAATCCGTGGTCAGCCCGATTCCGGTGAAACCGAAGACGAAGCGCGCGCTGCGCGCCGCCACCCGGATGTCGGTCGCCAGGGCGAGGCCCAGGCCGGCGCCGGCGGCGGCGCCGTTGATGGCGCCGAGGATCGGCTTCTCGAGACGGCGTACGCGAAGGATCAGCCGGTTATAGGTCCGCTCCAAATGCCGGCGGAACGACACTTGGCCGTCCACCGCTCCCAGGGCGGTGACATCCTGGCCGGCGCTGAAAACCCGTCCCGCCCCGGTCAGGACGAGGCATCGGACAGAGGTATCCGTCTCGGCGCGGCGCAACGCCTCCAACAGGGCGTCGATCAGTCCCTGATCAAAGGCGTTGGCCTTCGGGCGGTTCAGAGTGAGCGTCAGCACCCCGCCGCTTTGCCCGGACAGCAGAGTCGAGTCTCCCGGCATGGTTACCCCCGAATGCGTTTGGGCTTAGGCGATGTGGGAAAGCGCCAGACAAGACCGCCGACGGTCGCGGGGTCAGGTGGACGGATCGAAACCGTCTTCGTCGGGGTCGTCGTCGTCGACGTCGAAGAAGATCTCCACGCCCAGGCCTTCGGCCGTCGCCCGGACCCACAGGGTGAGAAGATCGCCCTCATCGCCCTCCGACCAACGAGCGGCGATGATCTGGGTCTGCTGCGTCAGGCCGGCCATGTCGCGGAACTCGAGATGGATCGGCAGGCCGTCGCGCCAGGCGCGGGCGCAGCGCTCGGCGAGCGCCGCGCCGTTGAAGGTGCGCATTCGGCACAGCGCCACGACCGACGGGCTTGGCCCCTCGACGATGCCCAGCGGCCACGCTTCGGTCACGGCTTCGAAGGTCGGGGGCGGGCCCTCAATGATCGTGATCTTCTCGGCCTCGTCCATGGCGGCGCCATCTTACCACGCCTGGCCAAACCCGTTTTCCTTCGGAATACGGGTTTGTCTCCTACAAGATGAAGGTGACCTTGATCGCCCCGCTCTTCTTGTGCAGCGCCGTATCGATCGCCCGGCGGTAGTCGGCCAGCGGGAAGCGGTGGGTGATCAATCCGGCTTCCCGCAGGCGGCCGGCGCGCAGATGGTCGATCACCAGCTCGAAGGTGTGCCGCGTGCCGCCATCGACGCGCTCGGCGCCGAAGGTGTGCGAGCCGATGAGATCGACCTCCTGGTACCAGATCGGATTCAGGTCGACCCTGAGGAGCGCCAAGTCGATTCCGATCAGCACGACCGTGCCGCGGGCGCGTGCCCAGCGCAGCGCATCGAGGATCGTGTCGGCCCGGCCGACGCAGTCGTAGATCACGTCGAAGCCGCCCAGGATCATCCCGCGGTTCATCATCGCCCGATACAGCCGGGCGCCGGTCTGCTCTGCCACCTGCTCGTACAGGTCGCCGCCGCGCAAGACGGCGTCGGCGCCGAGACGCCGGGCGGCCTCGGCCTGGTGCGGATAACGCGCCAGCACCGTCAGACGGCATCCGGGGGCGGACAGCCTGACGCACTGCGCCGTCAGCAGACCGATGATCCCCGCCCCGATGATCAGCACCTGCTCGCCATCGCGCGGCGGCCGCCGCAGCACGCCGTGCAACGCCACCGCCATCGGTTCAACGAGCGAGGCCTGGTCGTCGCTCAAATCCTCCGGCACCAGCCGCACTTCGCTTTCGTGCGCCGTGTAGCCGTCGCCCCATCCGCCCCCGATGCCGGAGGGCCCGCGCTGCCGCGAAGCGTTTTCACACAGACGGGTTTCCCCGGCGGCGCACTGGCGACAGGGTGGATCGATCTCCTGGGAGAAGCAGGTCGGGCCGGTGAAGCGCGACTCCATGACGACCCGCTGACCCGGACGGATCCCTTTCACGGCCGGCCCGACCTCGGTCACTTCGCCGACAATTTCGTGGCCGAGGTAGAAGCGGCTGTTGCCGGGAAGCGCCACGGGCGCCGCCGCCGGATCGGCTTTGACCAGAAGCAACGAGAGGTCACTGGCACAGATGCCGCACTGGCGATTGCGCACTCGCAGCCAGCGCGGGCCCGGCAAAGGCGGCTCAGGCACATCGACGACGTGGGCGTGCGAGAGCGCGCTCCAGACCACACCCGGCCACAACCGCCGGACGTACTTGACCGTCAGCGCCCGCGGGATGTCTTTGTCGATGTAGATAGCGCGCATGAACCTTCCAGTGGTCGGTGGTCGGCGGTCGGAGATTTCCCGGCTCTTGCGGACTGATCACTCACCACGGGCCACGGGCCACTGGCTGTCTTCAGCCGGGCGTAGATGTCGCCGCTGTGCGCTCCGTCCGGCAGGCCGGCGACGATCGCCGCCATCGCCTCGGCCGAAAGCCACTCGGCCGAGCGCAGCCGCGGCACTTCCCGCTCGGTCCAGTTGTACTCGTAGCGGCCGAGGGATTCGAGGCGAGAAAGGCAAGCCCGCGCCGCGTGCCGCTGGGCGGGGATGTACTCGAAGGCCAGTGCCGGGATGGCTTGCGACAGGCCCCTGATGGCCGCCAGCTCGCTCCCCTCGACATCAAGCTTGCAAAACAACGGGCGGCCGAAGCGGGCGATCAAAGCGTCGAGGCTGGTCACCCGCACGTGCGCCTGCCTGTCCCAGGTGACGCCGGCGAAGCGCGGCGCGGCCTTTACGCTTTCCACCCACCCCGGGGAGAGGCTGCTGACCGTCGGCGTGCGCTCCGACACCCACAGCGTGCCTTCGCCTTCCTCCTCGGCGACGCCCGCCTCTACGATGGAAACGGCGGGATCGTTCCGGTACAGCCAGCGCAGCAGCTCGACGCAGGCGGGCTGAGGCTCGACCGCCACCACGCGGGCCCCCAGCCGCCGCAGCGCCCTCGTCCGATCGCCGACGTGCGCGCCGATGTCGAAGCACAGGTCCCCCGGGTGGACGAAGGGTCGATAGAGCGCCGCGATGCGACGGACCTTGAAAGGAACGCCGTAATAGAGGAGCAGCGAGCGAAGCAGGCCGCGGCGCGTGCGCCAGTCTTCGTTCACGCTCAGCCGCGGCACCCACCCGTCATCCGGCGAATCGGTCGCCGTGATCGCATCGCTCAACGCGAGCCGGCCCCGGCCCGCACTGACTGCCGCACGTCGGCGCAGCGCTCACAGCCAGGCCGGTCGCACAGCAGGGCGCGCCCATCCTCCCGCATCCAGCCGGCAGCGACGTGGATCAGGTCGCGCAGCGGGACGGCGGTGATCTCCTGGCCGGCCACCGCGGCGCGGCGGACGACGCCCTCCAGCCGGGAGGCGATGGCGTTGAAGCCATCCGAGCAGCCGGGAAACTGGGGACAGGTGACCACGCCCTGCTCGGTCAGCGCCCAGCGAACGAACTGTTTGCGCCCGGCAACGCGCTCGGCGTGGTGCAGGCCGACGTTGCGCCGGTGATCGGTGCCGATCAGAAGCACGTCGGCGTCGGCCTCCGCCAGCCAGCGCACCGTGCCGAGCGGTTCCTCGAGCGATTGCGCGGCCAGGGCCTGGGCGGCGCGGATCCCGCAGAACGACAGCGCCGGGTGATTCGATCGCTCGGCCTCGGGGTGCAGACGCATCGCCTCCGCCAGGTCGGCCAGGAGAGGGTCGGTCGGCAGATCCGCGCGGAAGAACTCCGCCTCTTGATTGGCGGGGTCGTCGCCATAGCGCAGCCCGTTATAGGGCGGGCCGAGGGGTGGCCTGATGAGGGTGTTAGAGGTGAAAGTCGGGGCGACAATAATCTCGCAGGTCGCCGTCAGCGCCCCGAGCAGCCCCTGGGGGCCGCCGACGTCCGGCGCGAACGGCGGCAGCGAGGCGTGAACCAGGGCGCGGCTGTGCGGGCCGAGCCCGAGGTCACGAAAGGCCGAAACCCACTCGCGATAGGAAGGCATCCCTATCTTCCGAGGAGGGGCGCTTCGCCCCGCCTTTGTTTTCGCCCGCGCCGGAGATCCTTCATCTGTCAGGCTCCGGTCCACTCGGGCTTGCGCTTGGCGACGAAGGCCCGCATGCCTTCCTTCTGATCCTTCGAGCTGAAGAGGAAGTAGAATGCCCGCCGCTCGTCGGCCACGCCGTCGGCCAGGAACGATTCAAAGGCGTGGTTGACCGCCTCCTTGCCGAGTCGGACGGCCAGCGGAGCGCGGACAGCGATCTCGTTCGCTAGTCGCAGCGCCTCCTCCAGATAGGCTTCCACCGGAACGACCCGATTGACCAGCCCCAGCATCTGAGCCTCCGGCGCCGTCAGGGTGCGGTTGTTGAGAACGACCTCCATGGCGACTGCCTTGCCGACGGCGCGCGTCAGGCGCTGTGTCCCGCCGCCCCCCGGGATCACGCCCAGATTGATCTCGGGCTGGCCGAACCTGGCCGTCTCCGAGGCGACGATCATGTCGCAGGCCATGGCCAGCTCGTTGCCGCCCCCCAGGCACCAGCCGGAAACGGCGGCGATCACCGGCTTGTGAATCCGGCGCAGACGATCCCAGCGCCCGATCCGATCGGAGAGCAGCATCTCGACCGAGGTAGCTTCGGTCATCTCCTTGATGTCGGCCCCGGCGGCGAAGGCGCGCTCGTCGCCGGTGATGACCATGGCGCCGATCGCCGGGTCGGTGTCGAAAGCCTCCAGGGCCTGGGCCAACTCCTCCATCACCGTGCCGTTGAGGGCGTTCATCGCCTCGGGCCGGTTAATCCGGATCAGGCCGGCGCGGTCATGGACCTCTGTTCGAATGATCATCTCGGCCATCGGATCTCTCCCACCCTCCCGGAAGCTTGAAGCCTCCGGGAAGATCTCATTCCCCCAGCAGCTGCCGTCGGTGGTCCTCGGCGTGGGCCACGGCGCGCTCGACCCACCATTGCAGTGTGCGCTCGCCCCAGTGGGTCTGCAAGCCGGTCCGGCTCCAGGCCTCGGTGGGCGCCGAATCCATCTCGGCGGCGTACGCCTCGCGGACGGAGCGCCAGCGATCGAGGATGACCCGGGTCGGCTCGGCGGCTTCGTAGCGCCCCGCCATCCAGCCCACTTCGTCGTACTCTTCCAGCGCCGGGCGGTCCTCGCGCAGGATGCGCCGCAGGCGCGGCCCGTAGGCCTGCTCGTCGACGGAGCAGGCGTGGAACAACACCTGATGCGCCGACCATTCACCGGGTTTGATCGGCACCCGCGCGGCCGCCTCGTCGAGGGTGGCCAAACGGTCGGCGTACTCCGTCACCTGCCCACGATAGCGAGCCAGCAGACGACGGCGGTAATCGTCGAGCAGTTGGGCGGGCATGGGGAGTCCTCGCGAGGGCGCGCTCAGCCCCGCCCGCGGCGCAGTTGGAGAATGTGCTGGGTGTGGTCGCGCTCGTGCCACAGCGTCCGCCGCAGCACCTTGCGCGCCGACCACACCTCGCCGGCCAGCGCCAACACGCCCGTGTGTCCACTGAGCGCCGTCAGCACCGCCAGGTGGCGCTGGCGGACCTGTTCGATGGCTTCCAGCGGCTCGGGGCTCAGTTCGCTGCGGGCGAAGGCCAGCCCGAGCCGATCGAGGTACCACAGCTCGGAGCGCGCCACGTGATCGACGATGCCTCCCAAAGGCCAACGCTCTCCAGGGATGGCACGCTGCATGGCCTCCGCATCGAGCCCGTGGACGGCCTGGAGCAGGTCCCGGCGCGACGCCGCCAGCAGCATCTGGACCTCGGGCAACTCATCGGCCGCCACCGGCGGCCGATCGGCGGCGAAGAAGGCGTTGACTTCGTACTCGGGTTCGTACTGCCAGGCGCGGACGACCTCGCTGACGACCATCGGCGGCGAGACGCCCGAGATGCGGAGCCCGGCCCCGGCGCACCAAGCGACGTAGGCCTCGACCGCCTTGGGAGCGGCGGCGATGGCTTCGTCACGCTCGTCGTGCGAGGCGAAACACCCGGGGAGGTCGGGGACATGGGCGATCCAACGCCCTTCTATCTCCTCGGCGCAGACAACGTACGGCATCTCAGGACGTGGCCTTCCGCGGGCAGCCCATCGTCGTCTCGTCTTGCGGCTCGTCGGGCGTCGGGTTCTTCGCGAGACCTCCGACCTCTCTGCACAACGAGGCCATTATACGCCGCCCGCCATGCGGCGCTTCGTTAGGCACACGCAGGATGCTTTCGTCACGATCAGGATGCTGCTTCGTCGCAAACAGCGAGGCCTACGCCGAGTCGCTGTGCATTCACCTCGACCCCCAGGTAGGGCGTCGGATCGAGGGTGTTGGCAAAGACCAGCTCGTTCCGGAAGTGGCCTGTCCCATCGTCGCGCACGATCGAGAAATGCAGGTGCATCCCCGTCGGACTCGCCGGATCGGCCGAGTAGTTGCCCTGATGACCGAGCAGCGTCCCGGCGCGGACGAACTTCTCGCTCGTCCCCGGGGGAAAGGCGGCGTCGACGAAGGAGCGGCCCTGTGCATCGGCCATGTGGGTGTAGTAGGTCCAAATCTGCCGGCCGGGTTGGAGAGGATCGTCGGCGATGCGGATGATCACCGCCGAACGCCACTCCGGCAGGCGGGTCAGGGTTCCGTCGTACACCGCCACGACCGGGGTCTTACCCAGTCCGTCCGGGCCGGAGGGGCCGAAGATGTCGATGCCCTGATGGAGCTGGCCGGGGCGGAACGCGTCGCCCCAGACGAAACCGATGTACCCGTCCGTCGGGAGGCGGAAGGGTGCGTCGCCGCAGCGATCGCCGGCGGCGATCTGCCAGTCGGTGTGGTCTGCCGGATTCGTCAGGAATTGACGGAGGCGCAGCACGCGCCCGGAGCCGGTCCGCATCCCGAGAACGGCCGCCGCGGCCAAGACCCCCACCCCGAGGGCCGTCACCACCAGCCAGGGCCAGCGGCGGGATCGAGGACGAGCCAAGCTCAGGGCCTGCCCTGAGCGAAGTCGAAGGGTCAACCGGAACCCCCTACCGTCCCGGCGAGTCCGCCGGAGACCCCAGGTCCATTTCATGATGTTCGGCGAAGAAGAGTTCCGCCCGATCGCCGGCGAAGCGCATCAGCGCCTGCCCGGCGGCCTGCCCTTCGGGTGAGGTCATCGCCGCCTGCAGCGCGTCGAGGTCATCGAATATCAGTTCATGAACCAGCACAGCGTCCGCCGGGCCGGCCGGCGACCCCACCACGCGCCCGACGAGCACCCGGTGCAGCCCGGGCATCTTCTCGGCCAGCGGCACGAAGTCTTCACTCCAACGGCGCTCCAGCCGTTCGCCCCCCTCCGGTCCGCGGATCACTACCACCAACTTATGCATCGTCCGTCAGGGTCCTGTCGGGCCGCGCCCGCCCAATCCCGGGGCGCTCGTTCCGCGATTCATCGCCGTGGGCCGGCGTCCTTCAGGCGATCGATGACCGCCGTCGCCACGTCATCCGCGGCCCGCGGCCGGGCGGCGCGGCGGCAAGCCAACGCGGCGCGCTCGAGGTCAGCCGGGCTTGCCAGCAGCTCCCGCACTGCGGCCGAGGTCTGAACCGCCCCGGGGGCCCAGCGGCCCAGGCCTCTGCTCACGACAAAATCCACGTTGCCTTCTTCCTGGCCCGGCAAGTAACTGTACAGGACCAGCGGCAGGCCGGCATTGGCCGCCTCGGCGATCGTGCTCGGACCGGCTTTGGTCACCAACAGCGTCGCCGCCTGCATCATCTCCGGCATGCGCTGCTCGAAACCGTAGACCCACGTGGGGATCTCCCATGCCACCTGCTCCAGACGACGCCGCAGGCTCTGGTTGCGTCCGGTGACGATCGCCAGCCCCGCGCGCACACCACTGCGGGCGATGGCGCAGGCGGTTTCGAACAACGGCCCCATCCCTTCGCCTCCGCCTACCACCAGCACCACCGGTCGATCCTGCGGCCATCCCAGCTCGGCCCGCAGGCGCCCCTGGTCGCCCGGCGGGCGACAGAAGCCCTCGGCGACCGGCAAACCGACGACACGCAGCCTCTCCGGCCGCATCCCGTTGACGCGAGCCCGCTGCTCCGCATCCTCGGTGGGGAGGAAACACAGGTCGAGACGATGGTGGTACCACAGCGAATGCCCGGTGACGAGATCCGTCACGACGGCGAAGAACGGTGGCCGCTCGGACCCGAGGGCCTTGATCGTCGGCGCGATCAGCAGCGGGTGGAATGAGACGAACAGATCGGCGCTGACCTCGGCCACCAGGCGCTGCGAGGCGCGCCGCACGTAAGGCCAGATCAGCGTCGTCAGGACGCGCCCGCGCTGGCGGCCGTTGGAGGCGCGAAAACCCATGCCCCACATGCGCGGTGTGCGAACCATCCTGGGGTAGAGACCGGGGAGGCGGTTGAACGGCGTCGGTGCATAGGTCTGGAGCGCGTCGACCAGGAGGACCTCGACGCTCCCTTCGGCCCGCCGGGCCACGGCTTCGGCCACGGCTTCCGCCGCGCTGCGATGGCCGCCGCCGGTGTCGGAAAAAAGGAAAACCGCTCGCCGCCGCTCAGCCATCGGCCCCGGCCTTGTTCACGTAAGCCTTCATCCGCCGGGCAACCTCGCGCCGCGGCAGCAGGATGCGCCGGCCGCAGCCCAGGCACTTGAGACCGATGTCGGCCCCTAGACGGACCACGACCCAATCGGTGTTGCCGCACGGGTGGGGCTTGCGCAGGCGGAGCACATCATTCATCTGGAGTTCGGGCAGCATCGCCGGCCACTCCGCCCAGGGCCGCGCATTATAGCATCCAGATACGGCAAACCCGTTTTGCGCGGCAAAACGGGTTTGTCGGCACGGATGCTATAATGCCACCCCATGCTCAATCTGCCCCCGGAACTTCTACTGGCCCGCATTTTCACACTGGTCATCGCCCTCACCGTGCACGAGTTCGCCCACGCCTGGACCGCCAATCAACTCGGCGACGACACACCGCGCCTGGCCGGCCGATTGACCCTCAACCCGCTGGCCCACCTCGACATCCTGGGCTCTCTGATGCTCGTCCTAGCGGGATTCGGATGGGCCAAACCCGTGCCGGTCAATCCGTACGCCCTCCAGCAGCGGACACCGGCCGGGTTGATGATCGTCGCCGCCGCCGGCCCGCTCTCGAACGTCGGCCTGGCGCTGCTGGCCTCCATCCCCTTTCTGCTCGGAGTGGTGTCGGTCTCGAGCTCGATCCTGGCCGTCTTCGTGGCGGATTTCATCTTCCTCAACCTGGTGCTGTTCTTCTTCAATCTAATCCCGATTTTCCCGCTCGACGGGGAGAAAGTCCTGACCTATTTCCTGCCCCCCTCGGGCCAGGCGTTCCTGGCGCAGATTCGACCCTACGGCCCGATCTTGCTGGCGCTCCTGGTGATCCTGTCCTCCCGCTCCGGGCTGAATGTGCTCGACCTGATCGTGCGCGGCCCGGCGCTGGGGATCTCCAACCTCCTGGTCTCCTGACGCGAGACCGGGAGCGAAGGCAAACCCCATGGCGCAACCGGTGCAGGTATTGATTCTAGGAACCGGGCCGGTCGGCGCCTCGATCGGCCTGGCCCTCCGTCGCGCCGGCCAGAACTTCCAGCGCGTCGGTTACGACCCGAAGTCCCAAACGGCCCATCAGGCGCAGCAGGCGGGAGCCGTCGACCGCCTCGTCCATCGGCCAGGAAGTGCCGCCGGCGAGGCCGACCTGGTCATCCTGAACCTTCCGCCATCCCAGGCCATCGACGCCGCGCAGGCCATCAGCGGCAACCTGCGGCCCGAGACCGTCGTGCTGAGCACCTTTCGGCTGCAGGCGGCGTCGATGGAACCCGTGCGCGCCAAGCTAGGGCCGGCGCATCCCTGTCTGGGCACGGTCCCCTTCCTCGGCCCGCGGCGCGCGCTGGCCCAGGACAGCGAGCTACCCTCCGCATCGGCCGACGCCTTCGACGGAGGGATGCTGGGCATCGTCGCTCCCGCCGGCACACCTCAGGGTGCGATTGATATCTGCCTGGATCTGGCGACGATTCTCGGAGCGACCCCTTTCTTCCTCGATCCGGCCGAACTCGATTCGGTGACGGCCACGTCCGACGAACTGCCGGCGATTCTGGCCACGGTGCTGCTCGAAAGCCTGACGGCCAACCCCGGCTGGCGCGACCAGCGCCGTCTGGTGGGTCGGCCCTTCGCCCGGCTGGCCGGGCTGATGGACGACGGCCCCGCCGCCGAAGTCGCAGCGGAATGGATCGCCAACCGAGCTCCCCTGATCGCCCGGTTGGATGCGCTGGCCGAGGAACTCGGCCTCCTGCGCGATCTCCTGGCGGCCGCGGACGAAGACGCCCTGACCGATCGTCTGGAAGAGGCGACGGCGCGCTATCAGGAGTGGCGGAGTGTCCGGGCCGCCTCGCGGCCCGACGACGGGGTGGAGTTCGCCGGCGCGCCGCGCGTGGGCTTGTTCGACCGCCTCCTGGGCAGCGGCCTTTCCAAGAAGAAAACCTGAAGCCCGATGGGCCTGAAGGAGTTGTTCCGGGAGCCGGCCCACGCGCAAGAGCGGGCCGAGCGCCCGATCTTGCGCGCCCTGATCGAGCGCTGCGCCGCGGAACGACCCTTCCGGGAGAAGTCGGTCGTCTTCGGCCATCTGCTGGTGCGCAATTCAATGGTCGTCGCGGAAGCCCTGTGGTGTGGCGGCGCCGAGATCATCTTCTGCGAAGCCCACCCGAGCCCGGCCGAGGCGCCGATTTAAGCCGATCTCGAACGCCATGGCATTCCCGTCCTCGATCTGGACCAGACGGCCCGGGACGGCGACTGGTTGCTCGACGTCGGCGCCGTGCTGGGCCGGAGGCGCGTCCCGCGCGGCGCGGCCGAGGTCACGCGGACGGGGGTGCTGGCCTTGCCTGGGTTATCCGCTCGTGCCGCGCGGCGTGCCCGGATGAGGATCTGACGGGGATTGGCGGGGAACTGGGGATCGAGAACGTGTGAGCTGCGGGGAGAGGCGAGCGTATTCTGTCGCATTGCCCGCACCTCGCCCCCCTTTCCCCCCTCTCCGCCGGGCGGAGGCGAAAACCCCCGCGGCTTGGGGCGAAGAGGGGGGTGAACTCATCGAGGAGCGGGGGGAGCTTTGCTCCCCCCGCTCCTCAAGAACCTTCCCCCTCCCCCTGGAGAACCCCTACACTCTTGTTTCCTCTGGTTCAGGGGGAGGGGGAGGGGACGGATCGCCGGTCGGCTCCTCGAACGTGTCCGGATGTTGCTGTCCGAGCCGGAGGCTATAATCCCGCCCGTGCCGGCGTTCTACTGCTACATCGTCGAGTGCGCCGACGGAACCTTTTACACCGGGTGGTCGACAGACCCGGAGCGCCGCCTGCGGGAGCACGCCGCCGGGCGCGGCGCCCGCTACACCCGGGCCCACCGCCCGATGCGCCTGGTGTTCGTCGAACCCCAGCCCGATCGTGCGAGCGCCATGCGCCGCGAGCTCGTCCTCAAGGCGATGTCGCGGGCGCGCAAGCAGGCGCTGATCGCCGACACCCCTCCCGACCAGGAGGCCTCCTCATGACCGCCAAGACCCAATGGATCCAGGACGAGCTCGACGGCCTGCGCCAGGCCGGGCTGTTCAACACCATTCGCACCCTCGGCTCTCCCCAGGGCGCCTGGCTGACGGTCGACGGCCAGCGCGTCCTGAACTTCTGCTCGAACAACTACCTGGGACTGGCCAACCATCCGCGTCTGGTCGAGGCGGCCCGGCGGGCCCTCGAGGCCTACGGCGTCGGGCCGGCCGCCGTGCGCACCATCGCCGGGACGATGGACCTGCATCTGGAACTCGAGCGGCGGCTGGCGGCCTTCAAGGGAGTCGAGGCGGCGATCACCTTCCAATCCGGCTTCACCGCCAACCTGGGTACGATCCCGGCCCTCGTCGGCAAGGAAGACGTCGTCTACTCCGACGAGCTCAACCACGCCAGCATCATCGACGGCAGCCGGCTGTCCGGGGCGACCATCGTGCGCTACGCCCACGCCGACCCCGACGATCTGCGCCGGACGATCGAAGCCAACCGGGACAAGGGCTACCGACGCAGCCTGATCATCACCGACGGCGTCTTCAGCATGGATGGAGATATCGCCCCGCTCGACCGCATCTACGAGGTCGCACGGCTCTACGATTACTTGCTGATGGTCGACGACGCCCACGGCGAGGGCGTGCTGGGGCGGGGTGGGCGCGGCATCGTCGATGCCTTCGGCCTGCACGGAAAAGTCGACATCGAGGTCGGGACGCTGTCGAAGGCGTTCGGCGTCGTCGGCGGCGTGGCGGCCGGAAAGTCGGTCATCGTCGACTGGCTGCGCCAGCGCGCCCGCCCGTTCCTATTCTCCTCGGCCATGACCGCGCCGGACGTGGCGGCCTGCCTGGCCGCCGTCGATCTGCTGGAAGAGAGCGACGAGCTGGTGCGCCGGTTGTGGGAGAACACCGAACACTTCAAGCAACGGATCCGGGGCCTGGGGTTCGACACCGGAGCCAGCACGACGCCCATCACGCCGATCATGCTCGGCGAGGCTCCGCTGGCCCAGGAGTTCAGCCGCGATCTCTTCCACGCCGGCGTCTTCGCCATGGCCATCGGGTTTCCGACAGTGCCGCGCGGCAAGGCCCGGCTGCGGGTCATGATCTCGGCCGCTCACACGCGGGGTGACCTGGACAAGGGATTGGAAGCCTTCGCCGCGGTCGGGAAGAAACTCAAGGTGATCTAACCAGCTTCCCGCGAGCTTCGAGCTCGCGGGAAGCTGGCGGTCGCAGAATCGCGAGCGCCCTCTGAGCGAAGTCGAAGGGGCGCTCGTTTTCACCTGACCCAAACTGGAGGAGAGAGTCAGCGCAGGCAATGTATCTGTGTCACGCGAAGGGATCGTACCCGGGCCAGGTCCCGGCCCAGCAACAGGCGGGGCGGTCGAGGGCGTTGCAGGTAGCAGCGGTGGGCTAGGATAGGGCTGGGCTGATCCGGCAGTACCTCCGCCGGGTAGATCACGCGGACTTCAAGCGCCACTTCCTCGCCGGTCCCGTCGCACTGCGCCCTCTTCAGCGGTTTCCAGATCTCTTCGCGCATGGTGTCCTTTTCGCCTGCCCCATTTTTCCGCGGGCCGACCCAACTCCGTAGTGCCGACTGTCACACGTGGATCAAAGCAATTTCATCCAATCAGCAGGAGAAAGCCACCGCCCCCGAAAGCGGGGGCGGTGGGATGATCTCAGGCCCTGGCCGGGCGGCTGTGCTGTGCGGCGTCGACGAAGCGGCAGAGCGCGAAGGGCCAAGGCCACCCATTGTACAACCATTCGTGAAATACGTCACAGCCTGTCCAGACAGCCTTGTCGGCCAGCAGGCCGCTGGCGACGGCCGAAGGGGCAACCGCCCGGCTCAGAACTGGAAGCGGCCGTCGAAGGGGACGACGCGGCGGTTGTAGTTGGCGACGAATTCCTGGAGACGGGACTCCAGGTCGACGAAGGCCGGCGAAGCCAGGACTTCGTCCATCGTCCTCTGGTCGGAGGCGATGAAGCCCGCCAGGCGCAGCGGGTATTCGCCGTAGGCCGTGTGCCACGCTTCAGACATCTTCAACCCCATTTGTTCGAGCGCCGGCACGAATTCCCCCAGGACGTAGTTGAAATACGCCTCCCGCCGATCGGGGAGCGGGTCGTAGGTGAGCAGCATCTTGACCGGGCCATCGGGCTCCATCGCAGGCGTTGCACTCAGGGGACCGGGCGCGGCACCCGCTGGTACAGATCGGCCGGGCCGCCGACACGAACGGACTCGGGCGACTCGGGCCAGACGCCCGGGATGCGCGCCCCGCAGCGCGAACACGCCCCGTCGGCCGTCAACCGGTAAGCAAGCAGCGCGTATCCCACCCGTTCGACAAGCGCCTGGCGGCACTCCGGACAGTTCGTGTTCTCGTAGCCGGCCACCCGCCCCGGCAGGTTCCCGGCGTAGACGTAACGCAGCCCCGCCTCCTGCCCGATCTCGGCCGCTCGGACCAGCATCGCCGCTGTCGTGGGCGGAGGGTCGATCATGTGATAGTCCGGGTGGAAGGCCGTCACGTGCCAGGGTAGATCGGGGGAGATCGAGGCCAGAAAGCGGGCCGCGTCCATCAGCTCCTCGGGGCTGTCGTTGAATCCGGGGATCACCAGTGTCACGACCTCCACCCAGAAGCCGAGGGCGTGGGTGCGGCGAATGGTCTCGAGCACATGCTCCAGGACGCCGCCCAACTTGCGATAGGCCCGATCGCGCATCGTCTTCAGGTCGATCTTGTAGGCGGTCACCCAGGGGCGCAGGTACTCGAGCACTTCCGGCGTGGCGTTGCCGTTCGAGACGTAGGCGCACAGCAGGCCCGCCTGGCGCGCCGCTTCGAAAACAGCCCGCGCCCACTCGCTGGTGATGAGCGGTTCGTTGTAGGACGAGACGACGACCCCCGCCCCGAGCCGGCGCCCGTGCTCGACCAGCGCCTGGGGCGTCATCGGGCGAAAGGCCTCGCCGGCGATGTCGGCTGCCGGATCGCGCATCGCCTGCGAGGTGACCCAATTCTGGCAGTACCCGCAGTGGAAATCGCAGCCGAGCATCCCGAACGTCAGTGCGTCCGTTCCCGGCAGGACATGGAAGAAAGGCTTCTTCTCCACCGGGTCGCACTGCAGCGCGCCGACGTATCCCCATGGCACGCGTAAGGTGCCGCCGTCGTTGAAGCGCACCTGGCAGATGCCGCGGCGACCCGGCCGGATCAAACAGCGGTGACCGCAAGCGTAGCATTCGACGGCCCCATCGTCGAGGCGCCGATAGAGCTCGCCTTCGACGGTGTGCGCGTCGAGCACGTCGCCCAGCGTCGTCATGCCCTCACCCTGCGCGCATTATAACCCGGAGAGCTGAGACCTTCACAGCTTCCGGGGAGCTTGAAGCTCCCCGCAAGCTCGAGGACGAGAAGGGCCTGCGCCTCCACAGTACAATGACTTGCGGTGCCCGACTCCCCCGTCTCCCCCGCGGATCGGCAACGTCCGGCGCGGCTGCAGCTCTGGGTCCAGCGTCTGGTGATGGTCGCCTGGGTCAGCCCGCGGGCTTCCATAGAAGCCTTGTTTGAAGCCCGCGGGCTCACGCCCGCCGCGGCCCCGCTCGTCCATGCGGTCGACCAGCGACTGCTGGCCTGGAGCGGCGACCGCCTGTGTCTGACGACGATGCTGACCGGGCTGCCGGTGCTGCGCGTCACGACGACCGGTGCGCGCAGCGGCGCCGCCCGCACCCACCCGCTGACGGCGCTGCGCGACGGTGATCGGTTGGCGCTGATCGGCTCCAACTTTGGCCGACGCCGCTATCCCTCCTGGGTTCACAATCTGCGAGCTCATCCGGTCGCCGAGGTGCACGCCGCCGGCCGGGCCGAGCGTTTCGCCGCCCGCCCAGCCTCGTCTGAGGAATACGGCCGGATCTGGAAGCGGGCCGTCGCCCTCTACCCGGGCTACGCCGCGTACGCCCGGCACGCCGCCCCACGAAAGGTGCCGATCTTCGTGTTGACGGCGGTTGACCATGGCTGAGATCTTTCCGGTGGTGGAGTGGTCAGTGGACAGTGGTCAGTGGTTGGAAGACGGCAGCTGGCCACTGACCACTTTCCACTGTCCCCTGTCTTGTCCATGGTGACGCTGGCGATCCAGGCCGGCGGCCGATCCAGCCGCATGGGCCGCGACAAGGGCCTGGTCGAGCTGGCGGGAAAGCCGCTCGTCGGCCACGTGATCGACCGCTTGGCGGGGTTGGCCGGCGAGGTCGTCATCACCACCAACCACCCGGAGGCCTACGCCATCTTCGGAGTCCGCACCGCCAGTGATCAAGAACCCGGGGCGGGTGCCCTCGACGGCCTGCTGACGGCGCTCGAGGCGGCCGGCGGCGATCCGGTGCTGGTCGTCGCCTGCGACATGCCGTTCGCCAGCCGCGCCTTGGCAGCTCACATGCTGGGTCTGAGCGCGGCGGCGGAGGCCGTCGTGCCGCGGCCGGGCGGCGAATACGAACCGCTCTTCGCCGTCTACCGGCGCACGTGCGGGACGGCCATTCGCCGCGCCCTCGACGCCGGCCAGCGGCGCGTGATCAGTTTCTTCCCCGAGGTGAGCCTGCGCCTCGTCGAAGCCGACGAGGCGCAGGCGGTCGATCCCGATCCCTACTGCTTCTTCAACGTCAACACCCCGGCCGACCTGGCCGAGGCCGAGCGGCGGCTTCGTGCCGTCGGACCGGAGGTGTCCGCATGACTCTCGACGTGGCCGCCGTCCGCCGCCAGTTCCCCGCCTTGCAAGGCGAGACGGTCTTCTTCGACAACCCCGGTGGGACACAGGTGCCGCAACCTGTGCTCGACCGCATGCTCGGGTACCTGACGACGAGCAACGCCAACCGCGACGGCGCCTTCGCCACCAGCCGGGCGTCGGATCGACTGCTGGAGGAGGCGCGCCGCAGCATGGCGGCTCTCGTCGGCGCCGCCCGGCCCGAAGAAATCGTCTTCGGCGCGAACATGACCAGCCTGACCTTCCAGATCAGCCGCGCCCTGGCCCGCGAGTTCCTGCCCGGCGACGAGATCGTCGTCACCCGGCTCGATCACGACGCCAACATCGCCCCCTGGCGCCTGATGGCCGAGGACCGCGGCTGCCTGGTGCGCTGGCTCGATTTCGATCCCGAGGATTGCACGCTCGACCTGGCCAAACTGGACGCCCTGCTCGGGCCGCGCACCCGCCTGGTGGCCGTCGGCTACGCCTCGAACGCCGTCGGCACGGTCAACCCGGTGGCGGAGATCGCCCGGCGTGCCCACGCCGCCGGCGCCCTGTGTTACGTCGACGCCGTCCAGTACGCGCCGCACCGGCGCATCGACGTGAAAGCCCTCGACTGCGACTTTCTGGTGGCCTCGGCCTACAAGTTCTTCGGTCCCCACCTGGGCATGCTCTACGGCCGGCACGAATTGCTCGCCCGCCTGCGCGCCTACAAAGTGCGGCCGGCGTCGGACGTGCCCCCCGGGAAGTTCGAGACCGGCACCCAGCTCCACGAGAACATCGTCGGCGCCTTGGGCGCGGTCGAATATCTGGCCGGCCTGGCCGGGGGCGGATCCGGCGAGTGGGGAACCCGGCTGGACCACGCTTTCCGTCTGATCGAAGACTACGAGAGCTCCCTGACGGAGCGCCTGGTCGCCGGGTTGCAGACCGTTCCCGGGTTGCGTCTTTACGGCATCACGGACCCCGAGCAGATGGCGGCGCGCTTGCCCACTGTATCCTTCACCGTTGCCGGTCGGGACCCGCGGACCGTCGCCGAACACTTGGCCGGGGCGGGTTTCAACGTCTGGGACGGGAATTTCTACGCGCAGTCGGTCACGGAGCGCCTGGAGCTGGAAGACCGCGGCGGGCTCGTGCGAGTCGGTGCGGTTCACTACAACACCCCGGATGAGGTCGAGCGGCTCATTCGGGCCTTGAGGAAGGTGGCGGGGAGTGCCTGAGGAAATCACAGGCAGACATCTAGGTGAGGGGGGCACCCAGACGTCTGCCTGTGACACTAGTATACCGAATCGGGGAAGAGCGTCAAGAGGCGCGTGGCTTTTATCACAAACCCTTCCCGGCCGAGGGGTGACGGTCGTCCGGACACCGCGGAAGGATAGTACTGAACCCGCCTGGGGCCGACGGCTAGACTGGCCTCACCTTCCGGTCGGACGGACCTGGCGTGGTCGAGAGCACTCCTTCCCTCGAAGACCTTTCCTTCTTCCACGGCCTGGCGACGAGCGACCGCAGGCGAATCCTTGCGGCTTTCCGGATGGAGGAACACCACGCCGGGGAGGTCTTCTTCCATCAGGACCAGCTCGCCGATCGCCTCTACCTGCTGCTCTCGGGCCGCGTCGAGATCCGTTTCAAGCCGTACGACGGCGAGGCCCTGACGGTCAGTGTGATTGAATCGGGAGGGGTCTTCGGCTGGTCGGCGGCGCTGGGAAGGCCGAGCTACACTTCCGGCGCCATCTGCACGGCGGACTGCCGCTGTCTGTCGATTCGAGGCCGTGACTTGCGCCGGATCTGCGCGGAGCACCCCGCCACCGGAGTGATCCTGCGGGAGCGATTGGCCGAAGTCATCGCCCTGCGCCTGACCAGCACGCACGATCACGTGATGGAGGTGCTGCGCCAGGGGATGCGTCCGGTCCGGGAGGTCCGCAACCCATGAACGAGAGCGCCCACAGCCATCGCGTCGGTGCCCCCGACCTGGAGCGCCTGCAGGCCTTGCTCGATCGGTTGAGCTCGTACATCGAGCAATACCACGGCGGCTGGGTGCGCCTGGTGGACTACGACGGCAGGGTGTTGCGCGTGCAGATGGGAGGCGCCTGCGCCGGCTGTCACCTCTCGGCGACCACCTTGCAGGGCTGGGTGGCCGGGACGGTGCGGCAGTTCTTCCCGGACCTCGAGCGGATCGAGCCGGTCTGACAAACCCGTTGTCGGGAAGGACAAAATCCGTTTTCCTCCGGAAAATGGGTTTGTGTCGGCTCACTCCGAGGGCGGCAGGCCTTCCATCCTCAGGATCACCACCGGCACCGGGCTCGTCTTGCGAAAGGTTTCGGCGTCCTCGGCGCTCCCGGCCACTCCGGCGCCGTAGTGCATCGGCACCGCCACCCGCGGCCGGATGACGCCGGCGGCGCGCCCCGCCTCTTCGGCCGTCATCGTGTACGTCCCGCTCACTGGCAGCAGCGCCACATCGCAGGCCAGCCCCTTCATCTCGGGAATGAGATCGGTGTCGCCGGCGAAGTACAACCGCTCGCTCCCCAGGTGCAGGAGGAAACCGATGTGGCCGGCGTCGCGCGGGTGGAACTTCTTGTCGACGTTGTAGGCCGGGACGGCCTCGATCGTCACGCCGGCCGCCTCGATCGACTTGCCGGCCTGCAGCACGCGCACCGGGGCCCGCAGCTTGCCGGCCGCCGAGGCGTTGGCCACGACGATCGTCGTTTCGCGCCGGATGCTCTCGACGTCCTCCGGCGAGCAATGATCGAAGTGATCGTGGCTGACCAGGATCAGGTCGGCCGGCGGGCTTCCCGGGGGAAGCCTCCACGGGTCGAGGTAGATCACCTTCGGCCGATCGATGCGGAAGGTGTCGTGGCCGAGCCAGTGCAGGTCTTTGAGCAGCGCCGGTTGATCCCCTGCGGGATGCGAAGCGCGATCCCCTGCGGGATGCGAAGCGCGATCTTGAGCCATTGCGTGCCTCCTAGGAGCTTGAGAAACACCTTGTGCCTCACCCCCTTCCCCCTCTCCGCCGACGACGTTCTGAACATTGTCGGACACGGGGTGGAGAGGGGGCAATAGCTTTGGGGGGTGGGGGGAGCTCCGCTCCCCCCACCCCCC
>CAYUWF010000034.1:0-12733 GCA_964448245.1 uncultured Anaerolineaceae bacterium
CCCCCTCTCCGCCACGTGCCGATGCATGGCCGAGTCCTAGGCGGCGGAGAGGGGGATAGAGGGTGAGGCCGGAGAATCGACTCATACGATAATTGTGATGCAGGTCCACCGTTCTGAATTCCGCATGCTCACGTCCGGCGGCCCCCATTCTCCACGATCCGACGCAAGGACTCGACCGAGTACTCGACCTCAATTTCCGCCGCGCGCTGTTCGACGGCCTCCTCCGGTGTGCCGGGTTGCTCCTCCCAGTCGGAGGCGCGCCACTCGCCAAGGTAGTCATCGGTTTCGGTCAGCCCGGCCCGCATCGCCGCGGCATCGACCGCCTCCTGGAAGCGCGGCGTGAGGCCGCCGGCCGCGCGCTCCCGGCCCTGACGCGCCTTGACCTGCGCCGGGATATCACGCCAGAAGACGATTTGCACCTCACTCACGGTTCATCAGCTCCACCAACCGCGTTTCCAGCGCGCCCAGGCCGACGGGCCGCACTTCCAGCGGCAGGCCCAACTGATCGGCGGCCCAGCGGGCACGCGCCAGCCGCGCCGGGTCTTCACGCTGAACGAGGTAGACGACGCGGGTGTAATTCCCGAAATAGTCCTGGCGCAGCTCCGGATAGCGGTCGAGGCCGAGGTTCTCCAACACGAGGTGATCGAACGATCCCACCAGGTAGTCGGTGAGGAAGAACGTGCCGGGAGCCTCGGCCATCATCCCCTCGAAGGCGTCGCCGGCGTAGATCTCGTAACAATGCGGGCCGGCGATGCGCTCGACTCCCTCCGCCGCCAGCGCCGCGTCCAGTCCGCCGGCCGTGCCGCAGTCGCCGTAGACGACCACGACCCGCTCGTGGCTTGCCCGCATCTCGCCAATCCGTCGACGGACGGCGGGCGGAATCCGGTCGGGGGTGTTGTGCAGCAGCACCGGCACGCCGACGACCTCGGCCGGCCAGCCGTACTTGTCGCGCAGCTGCAGCACCTCGCGCGCCAACGCGCCACAGGCGATGATGGCGACGGAAGGCTTCTCCGGCAAAGCGGCGTTTTCGGTCACAGCTCAACCGCCTCGGGCCGCCGCGCGGATGGCGGCGTATAGGATACGTGCGTCGGGGTAGTCCTGGCCAGCGGGGGAAGCGCGTGCTTCTCCGCGTAGGCCTTGGCCCGTTCCGGCTCGCCCTGGCCGATGATCGCCACGGCGGCGCCCATCTCGACGACCTTCGGAACCTCCTCGATCAGGCGGCGCGCCCGGTCGACGCCGCACGAGCAGCCGTAGTGGCGCCAGAAGAGCACCAGAGCGGGCTGGCCCTGCCATAGGCTTTTCAGTTCGAAGGGCTTGCCGGCCTGGTCCGATAGACGGAAGCTGGGCGCGGGATCTCCTGTTTGAAGCGGCAGGGTCGTCCCACGCGTTCGACGCGGGCCGTCCTTCCAGTGCTCCAGCCACCGTCCCTCGGCCTCTCGAACCTGGTCTTCAAGGCTGGCAGTCATCGACTCGTCTCCGCTGCTGGGCCTTGTCCCAAGGAAGTGCTCGAAGTCACGCAACGCGCTCGCCGAGGGCGGTCGCCATCGCCTGCAGGTGTGCCGGGGTCGATCCGCAGCAGGCGCCGATCAGCCAGGCGCCGCGCTCGGCGACGGCCGTGGCGTAGGCGGCCATCTCCTCCGGCCCGGCGCCATATGCCGCCCGGCCATCCTTCCAGGCCGGGATGCCGGCGTTGGCTTTGGCCACCAGCCGCACGTCGGGAGAATGGCGCTTCATCTTCTCGATCACTTCCAGGATCTCGTCGGGGCCGTTGCCGCAGTTCCCTCCGACGGCGGCGGCGCCCCAGCCGTGCAGGGCTTCGACCGCCTGCTCCGGCGTGACGCCCATCATCGTGTGCCCGCGGGTGTCGAAGGTCATCGTCGCCAGCAGCGGCACCGTCGGCGAAACGCGCCGGACACCGTCGATCGCAGCGTGGACTTCCTCCAGGTCCGACATCGTTTCGATCCAAACGACATCGACGCCGCCGTCGATCAGCGGCCGGGCCTGCTCGGCGAATCCGTCGACGGCCGCCGCGTAGGCCAGGTCGCCCAGCGGCTCGAGAATCCCGCCACTCGGCCCGATATCACCGGCGACCACCGCCTGATCCCCGAAAATAAGGGCCGCCTGGCGGGCCAGCCGCACCCCGGCACGGTTGAACTCCTCGACACGACCTTCGAGGCCGTGCAGCGCCAGGCGAAAGCGGTTGCCGCCAAAGGTGTTGGTTAGGATCAGGTTGGCCCCGGCTTCGAGGTAGCCGCGGTGGACCGCCGCTACCCGGTCTGGGTTCTCGACATTCCACAATTCGGGCGAGCCGCCGCTCTCCAGCCCCTGATCGAAGAGCATCGTGCCCATCGCCCCATCGGCCAGCGCGTGCCCGCCTCGGTCTAGCAGGGCCTGCCATCGATCCATCGTTAGGCCTCCTGGGCGCGGCGGATGGCCATCAGTTTCTTGGCCGTCTCCACCGCCACGGCGGCGTCGCGGCAATAAGCATCGGCCTCGATCTCTTCGGCGAAGGCGGCGTTGAGCGGCGCCCCGCCGACGAGCACGATCAGCTTGTGGCGCAGCTCCTGCTCCTTGAGCGTCTTGATGACGACGTCCATGTAGGGCATGGTGGTGGTCAGCAGCGCACTCATCCCCAGGATGTCGGGGTTGTGCTCGTGGATGGCCGCCAGGAACTTGTCGGCGTCGGTGTTGATCCCCAGGTTGACCACCTTGAATCCGGCGCCTTCCATCATCATCGCCACCAGATTCTTGCCGATGTCGTGGATGTCGCCCTTGACCGTGCCGATGACCATCGTGCCGACCTGCGGCGCGCCGGTCTCGGCCAGCAGCGGGCGCAGGATCACCATGCCGGCCTTCATCGCCTTGGCCGCCATCAACACTTCCGGGACGAACAGCACCCCGTCGCGGAAGTCGGCGCCGACGACATCCATGCCGCCGACCAGAGCCCGGGTCAGGATGTCGTAGGGCGTCAGTCCGCGCTCCAGCAAGATGCGGACCCCCGTGGTGACTTCGTCGGCCAGTCCATCGTACAGATCATCCTGCATCTGTTGGATGAGTTCCGGCGTCTCCAGCTTCGTCAGGTCGAGCGGTTCCGTCATATTCTCCTCGGTCAGCAGGCCCTCTGCCGGCGGCGGCCGCCGGGCGCGGCCGGCGCCTCGACCGGCTCGGGCAGCAGGCCCTCCAGGTGGGGAAAAGGATCCGATGCATGCGGCAGTGCCAGCGCCGCCACAAACGTATCTTGAAACGCAGGATCGGTGGCGATCTGCACGTGTTCCACCCATTGGGCCAACCGTTCGGCCTCGCCGCGCGCCTGCCGGTTGAGCAGGGCGATGCGCGCCCCATCGCCGGCGGCGTTGCCCACCGCCGTCACCCGGCTCAGGTCGCAATCCGGGATCAGGCCGAGGGCCATGGCGTGCAGCGGGCTCAGGTAGGACCCGAAGGCGCCCGCCAGGAGAATCCGATCGACATGGTCGATCCCCAGGCGGCGCATGAGCAGGCAGGCCCCGGTATACAGCGCCGCCTTGGCCAGCTGGATGGCGCGCACGTCGCTCTGGGTGATGACGATCTCGCCGCCGGTGGCCGTGGCGGCGGCTCCCAGCAGAACGTATTCGAACGTTCGGCCGCGCCGGCGCAACCGCGGCGTGGGGCGGACCTCCACAAACAGACCGTCGGGCCGGAGCAGGCCCGCCATCCGCAGCTCGGCGACGGCCTCGATAATACCGCTTCCACAGATCCCGGTGGCTCGGGCGGCGGCCGGGGGCTCCGCCTCGTCCCCGGAGATCCAGGCCTCATGCCCGATCACCTTCCAGCGCGGTTCGAGCGTGGCCGGATCGATCCGCACGCGCTCGATCGCCCCGGGCGCCGCCCGTTGGCCGTGGGTGATCTGCGCCCCCTCGAAGGCCGGGCCTGTGGGGCTGGAGGCGCAAACGATCTTCTGCCGGTTCCCGACCGAGATCTCGGCGTTGGTCCCCACATCGACCACCAGGCTGACCTCGTCCGATTTATGGGGAGCCTCGGCCAGCAGGACGGCGACATGGTCGGCGCCGACGTGCCCGGCGATACACGGCAGCAGGTACAGGCGGGCCGCCGGGTTCAGCCGCAGCCCGATGTCCGCCGCGCGGCCGTCGACCGGCCCGCTGACCGTCAGCGCGAACGGCGCCCCGCCCAGGTCGGAGGGGTCGATGCCCAGGGCCAGATGATGCATGATCGGATTGCCGACGATGACGGCGTCGAGCACATCCTCGACTGCCACGCCGGCCGCGGCGCACGCCTGCTCCGTCAACTCGTTGAGCGTGCGGATAATCGCCCGATGCATGCGCTCGGTACCTTGCGGCTCGCGCATGGCGTAGCTGACCCGGCTCATCAGGTCTTCGCCGTAGCGCACCTGCGGATTCATCGCCGCCTGCGTCGAGCGCAGCGCACCCGTGCGCAGGTCGCACAGATGCGCCACGACCGTCGTCGAGCCGATGTCGATCGCCAGGCCGTAAGCCGCTTCGCGGTACCCAGGCTGGGCCCGCAGCACCTCGTGTTCCTGCCAGACGTGCACGGTGAGCTTCCCTCGGTCGCGGCCGAGGGCCGCCGGGAGCTCAGCCAGCACCGTCGGCGCGGCGCGGTCCGCGTTCAACTTCCAGTCGGCGGCCAACGACTCCTGTAGCCGTTCCCAACCGCCCTTGCGCGACTCGAGCGTCGCTGGGGCGACCTCGACGTAGTACGGCCGGACCGCCGGCTGCACATCGATCGTGCGTTCGCCGGCAGCCTTGGCGATGAACTGCTTGCGCGCCTGGCTCTCCACGGGGACGACGATCAGCAAATCGCCGACGACCTGCGCGGCGCAGGCCAGCCGCCTCCCGACGATATCGTTCGCCTGGCAGTACTCCGCCTCGACGGGCCCGGCCGGGGAAAGGTGGCCGGCGGCGGAGGTGATCCCGTGCTTGGCGAAAGTCCCTTCCTCGACGGCCACCTGGCACTTGCCGCACGTCTGCCGCCCGCCGCAGATCGACTCGAGCTCGACCCCCAACGACCGCGACGCGGCCAACAGATCCGTCCCGTGCGGCACCTGGCCCTGCCGTCCGGAGGGCATGAGAATGAGCTTGTGGGTGGCGAAATCGCCCGAAGTCACGCCTGTTGTCCTTGCCCGGATCCGACGCTTTGCCGCGCCTGACCCCCTCCCCTGCCCCTCCCCCTGCTTGAAGACGGTTCGCCTTCAATGTCCCCTTGCAGGGGGAGGGAAGAGGGTTTTCCGGGAGGTGGGGGAGCTTCGCTCCCCCACCTCCCGAATTCTCCTCCCCCTCTTCGCCTAGCACCTTCGCCGGTCCGCACGCTTTCCGCGGAGAGGGGGTAAGGGGGTGAGGCGCAAAACGAAACGTTCATCCCAAGAATCCGATCATCACCGCACCCAGCGCGATGAAGCTCGCCCCGAGAATGCGCATCGGGCCGCCCTGCTCCTTGAGGACCAACACGCCGTAGGCCGCGCCCAGCACGACGCTGATCTCGCGCAGCGAGCCGGCGTAGGCCGCCGGCATGCCGCGGCTCATCGCCACCAACACAAGACCATAAGCCGCCAGCGTCGTGAATCCCGCCAGGACCGTGCCAGCGCGCGAAGAGCGGATCTCGGCCCGCAGACCGGCGCGACCGACCAGCCGAAGCGTCCACGGCGTGAGCAGCACGACGCTCATCCACAGCGCCAGGTAGGTGTAGAGCAGCGGCGGGACGTAGCCGATCCCGACTTTGTCGATGGCGGTGTAGGCCGACGTGCACACGCCGGCGGCCACCGCCCAACGCGGCCCCACTCGCCGCAGGGCGCGCAGCGGCTCGCGCCAGGCCCCAAGCTTCGGCAGGTTGACCGTGTACAGGCCGACGGTGATCATCAGGATTCCCAGAACTCCGCCGGGGGTCAGCGACTCGTTCAGGAACACGATCGACCAGACCATCAGCAACAAGGGCGCCGTGCCGCGGGCCAGCGGGTAGACCACCGAAAGGTCCGCACCCCGGTAGGCGAGGGCGATGGCGCCGAAGTAGCCGGCCTCGAAAACGGCGCTGAACGCCATCAACCCCCAGCCGACGGCCGGGATAGCCGTCCAGCCCAGCATCGGAATCGGCAGGAACAGGATTCCGGCCCAAATCAGCATCCACCAGACGAAGGCCGATCGGTCGCGGCTTTGCTTCAGCGCCACGTGGGTCACGACGTGGAATCCGGCTGAAGCCAGGACGAGCAGAATGGTGAAGGGCGTCATACGTTGCGCATCTCACGTTCAGCATCCGCATGGTGGTCAGTGGTCGGTGGTGAGTGGTCAGTGGAAGAGCAACGATTCTTCACTGACCACAGACCACTGGCCACGGATCACTGATTACGCGCTCCGCCTCCTGCGGCGTTCGGCCCGGTCGGGACGGTCCCTTCCGGGCGCCTCGGCCGGCCGGGTCCAGCCGTCCGGCGGCTTGAGCTCGGCCATCAGCAGGCCCTGGAAGGTCTCCCGAATCTGCTGGTCGAGCTCGGGCGTGAAGCCGGCGTTGTTCGGGCGTGTCAGGATGTCGTGCACCCGCCGCATGGCGCGCGCCTGCGAGTCCTGGCCGCCCCGCTCCAGCCACAGCTGGCGCGGGTCGCGGTCGGCGATCTCGGGTAGAACCGCGGTGGTCTTCATGCGCTGGACGGTGTGCAGATTGTCGGCGAACATCCCGGCGGGCCCGATCTCGGCGATGACGTCGAGCGCCAGGTTCTCGCGGCTGAACTCGAGTCCGGCGGCGGTCTTCTTGAGCATCTGGGCGATTTCATCGTCGATCACCGCCTTGGCGAAATCGAAGGACATCAGGGCGTCCATCAGGCCGGCCATGTTGAACATGTGCACCCCGCCGAGCACCCCGGCCATGGCCGACATCCCCGTCTCATAACCGGATTGGGCATCGTTGACCTTGGCGTTCGTCAGCCCGATGTATCCGCCGCAGGGGACCTTGTAGTAGCGCGCCATCTGCGCCGTGCCGATGAACAAGATCCCGGTTTCGATCGCCCCGGGGGCGTAGGCGCCCGTGCGCATGTCGGCCACGGTCGGCAGGCTGGCGTAGATCGTCGCTTTGCCTGGGCGGACCATCTGCTCCAGGACGGCTGCCGCCAGGAATTCGGCGTTTCCCTGCGCCAGGGTACCTAGCAGAGTCAGGGGCGACGTCAGGCCGGCGTTGGGGACGATCGTCGGGTAACACGGCAGGCCCTGCTCAGTGAAGAAGAGCAGCATCTCCGTCGAATCGAAATCCATCGTCAGCGGCGAGACGACCGGGCAATAGTGGTGCGTGACGAAGGGATGGGCGCGGTAGGCCGCCTCCCCGCCGCCGACCAGGAAGGCGAAGTCCAGGATCTTGCGGGTGTCTTCCGGCGGCCCGCTGGCCCGCACCGGCTTGCGACAGTACTTGAGCGAGGGATACAACCGAGTCAGCGTGAAGTAGCCGGCCGGGGCGTCTTCGGCCAGTGTCGAAATCGAGAAGACATCGTAGGCGGGGAGCTCATTCACCAGATGGGCGATGCGGGCGAGATCCTCGGCCCGCCCCCGACGTTCGTGCCCGCTGTCGGGATCGATGATATTGGGGGCCGAGGAACCCGTCACGATGAGCGGCGCGTCATCGGGGATCGTCCGATCGAAGGCCGGATCGCGCGCGCCGAAGGTGAACGTCGGCGGGAGCGAGGCGCGGTGCTCCTCGACGACGGCCGGCGGGAAGCGCACGACCTGGGAGGCGGCGTCGACCCGGCCGCCATGCTGCGCGAAAATCGTCCGGGCCCGCTCGTTGCGCACCAGCAAGCCGACGTTCTCGAGGACCTCCAGCGAGGCGTCGTGCACCTGTTGCACCTGATCCGGCGATAGAAGCGAGATGTAGGACTCGATCATGGCGGTGCGGTCATCCCTCCCAGGGCGCGGTCTCGGTAACGAAACGGAAGCGGTCGCCGCGGTACAGGTCGCGCCCATGCTCCACCGGACGGTCGTGCTCATCGAACGACAAGCGCCGCTCGAGCATGAGCGGGGCGCTCGGGGCGACGCCGAGCAGCCCCGACTCATACTCTCCGGCGGCGACGGGCTCGAGGCTCTGCCGCGCCCGCCGAATCTGAACGCCGTAGGCCTCTTGCAGGAGGGCATAGATCGAGCGCCCTTCCAGATCGTGGCGCTCGAGTGCCGGGAATCGCTCGTCCGGGAGAGTGTACTGCTCCAGTAGGACCGGCTCGTGGTTGAGGGTCCGCAGCCGCTGGACGATGCACACCGGCGCCCCTGTGCCGATTTGCAACACGGCTGCCAGCGCGGCGTGGGCCGGGAAGTGCTCAACGGAAAGCAGCCGGGTGCCGGGGAGGAAGCCGCGCTGCTGCATACCGCGGGTGAAGGAAACCAGGCGCGCCGCCTGCCGCTCGATCTTGGGCGCGGCGACGTGGGTTCCCAGACCGGGTCGACGGGTGATCAGACCCTGGCTTTCCAGCGAGCGCAAGGCACGGCGCAGGGTCAGGCGATTGACCCCCAGGGCATCGCTCAGGTCGCGTTCGGAAGGCAGACGATCGCCGGCGACCAACTCGCCGGACTCGATTCGGGCCAGCAGCGATTCTGCGATCTGGACGTGCAGGGGGAGTCCGGCGATCAGCCGGTCGCGAGGGGGTTCAAGTGCGAGGGAAACAGGCGCCGGACCGTGTGCTTGTGCCATTTGGCTGATTGGACCACCAATGGTCTATTGGTATACACCAACCTTTGTATTCTAGCACAGCGCAGTTGGGGAGTCAAACCGCCAGAAGCGGGGCTTTCAGCGCAGCCTCCCGCAAGGTCTTGGGGTTAAGAGAACGGAACGAGCCGGTCCGGCAGTGGCGCTCCGGCTATCTACCTCCGGATGACCTCCACAAACAGCTCCGGCGCCTGGAGTTCCAAATGTGGCCGAGGCTTCGAACGATGGCCCCTTGCGCACCTATGATCTCCCGCTTCAGACGGCGCGCCATCAACCCCTCGACGCGGCTCGGGGCAGGCTTGGCTACGGGCGTCTCTTTCTCGCCCACCAGGACCAGCACCGGCGAGCGCCTCGTCGCCGGCGTGAAGGAGTCGCCGTAGGTCGCCAGGATGAACCGGCTCAAGGAGTCGGGGTCAACCCTCTTCATGTCGTCCTCGATCAGCGGCGACAGCGACCGCGGGATTCCGGTCTGCCACCGGACCAGCGTCGCCAGCGCGCCGGGCGAGAGCAGGCGCAGCAAGGACCGGTTCAGCGCCAGGGATAGTCGAAGGATCGCGTAGAGGCCCCCGCTCATGCGCGCCGACGTGCCGCTCAGGATAACGTAGTCCACCAGGTCCGGCTCCTGCACCATCAGCGCCTATGCCACAACTCCGCCGAAGGACAAGCCAACGACGTGAGTTCGTCCGCCAGGCGCTGCCTCACGCACCAACGAACCGAGCCACCGCACACAATCGTCCATCGAAAAAGGACGCACCGCCTGGCTTAGGCCGTGCTCCGGAAGATCAGGGGCGAGACAGTGAAACTCCGCCAGGACCTCGAGCTGGGGGAGCCACATCCGGCCGCTGAGGGGTGATCCGTGCAGAAAGAGCAGCACCGGCAGGCCGCTCTCACCCGACTCATACACGTGAAGGCCGGCGGAGGTGGTGGTCCGAATCTCTGTCATCATCTGGCAAGGACCTCGCCGGCCGCGGAACGACACGTGCGTTGGCCAATGGGCGCCCGCGGTTCTTCCGCGCGAAGGCGGCGCTGTACGCCGGCGTCGGTAGGCAGGATATTGTAGGGCTGAACCCAAAACGTCGCTGGGTCCGGTTGGGCCATGGAGCCGAGGTCGGAACGAAGAGGCGGTAGGCAGGCCGGGGTTCTCATTGCTTTCTTAGACCCGGATGATAAGAATTGGGTGGGGAGCAACGCGATGCGGGTCCTGGTCGTCGAAGACGAAGCCGGGATAGCGAATTTCGTCCGCCAGGGGCTGACCGAAGCCGGCTACGCGGTGGACGTCGCCCGCGACGGCCGGGAAGGGCTGGATTATGCCCTGGCGGCCGCCTACGACGTGCTGGTCCTGGATATCATGCTTCCCGGAATGGACGGCCTGGAGTTGCTGCGCGAGTTGCGCAGCCGCGGGCATCGCACGCCTACCCTGCTGCTCACCGCCCGCGACACCGTCGACAACCGAGTTGAAGGGCTGGATGCCGGCGGCGACGATTATCTGGTCAAGCCTTTCGCCTTCGCCGAGCTCCTGGCACGGGTGCGGGCTCTGCTGCGCCGCCCCCCGCTGCAGACCGGGACCGTTCTCCGGGTCGCAGATCTCGAGATGGATACCGCCCGACGGGAAGTGCGGCGCGGCGACCGGTCCATTGCCCTCAGCCCGCGCGAGCACGCCGTACTGGAGTACCTACTGCGCCACCCCAACCAGGTCCTCACCCGCACCCAGATCGGCGAGCACGTCTGGAATTTCGACTTCTACAACGAGTCGAATGTGGTCGATGTATACATCGGATACCTGCGGCGCAAGATCGACCAGGGAAGTGAGCATCCGCTCTTTCACACCGTGCGCGGAGTGGGTTATCGCCTGAGCGAGGAAGGATAGCCGCCCGGTGCTGTTTCAGCCGCGCTCCAGTCGTCTCCCGCTCCGTTTGCGCCTTACCCTTTGGTATCTGTCGTCCCTGGCCGTGATCCTGCTGCTCTTCGGCCTGCTGTTGTACGCGCAGGTGCAGCGCGGTCTGCTGGCCCAGGTCGACACTGGCCTGCAGCTGGCCGCGGCGCAAGCACGGGCAAATGTGGCCACCCGAAACGGCGACCTGGCCTTTCAGAATCCAGACAGCTCGCCTGCCCTTGCCCGCCTGAGGGAGGACATCGCCATTCGGCTGCTGTCCGAGAACGGGACGGTGTGGGACAGCCTGAGCCGGGCGGCTGAAGCCCCCGTTCGGGCTCCGACTCCGGGTTACGCCAGCTACACCGACGGTGACGACTCCTGGCGGGTATACAACGAACACCTCGACCTGCCCGGGATGTCGGCCGGCGGCTGGCTCCAGGTAACCCAGGCCCTAGAGTCGATGGAGCAGACTCTCTTCCTGCTTCGACTTCAGCTGCTATGGGGTGTACCCCTGGCGTTGCTTCTGGCCGGCGCCGGCGGGTACTTTATCGCCTCCCGGGCCCTGCTCCCGATCGACCGGATCACCCGCACGGCCCAGGGTATCAATGCCAGCGACCTATCCCGCCGCATTGACTACACCGGCCCACCTGACGAGCTCGGTCGGCTGGCGGCAACCTTCGATGAGATGCTCAACCGTCTGCAATCCTCCTTTGACCGGGAGCGCCGCTTTACCGCGGACGCGGCCCACGAGCTGCGCACGCCGCTGACCGCCCTCAAAGGGGCTATCGGGGTCACCCTCAGCCAACCGCGGGGACCGGCCGAGTACAGTGACTCGCTCCAGGAGATGGAGGGGCAGGTCGACCGGCTGATCCGCCTGAGCCATGACCTGCTCTTTATGGCTCGGCTGGATCAGGGCAAGGTCCAGCGGCGGGAGGACCCGATCGCGCTCGATGACTTGCTGACGGCGGTGGTGGATCAGGTCCGGCCATTGGCAGAGGCCAAATCGATCACCCTGCTCGGATCGGACGCCCAGGGACTGACGGTGACCGGAGATATGGACCTAATGATCCGGTTGTTCCTCAACCTGTTGGACAACGCTATCAAGTTCACCCCGGCCGGCGGCCGAGTGTCGATGGAGGCTGAGCGGTCGAACACAGAGGTTACAATCGCCATCCGCGATACCGGCCCCGGCATTCCCACCGAGCACCGGGCCCACCTCTTCGAGCGCTTCTACCGGGTGGGCGGCGACCGCTCCCGCCCAGACGGTCAGGGCGGCGCCGGGCTGGGATTGGCCATAGCCTATGAGATTGCTCGGGCTCACGGCGGCACGCTTAGGGTGCACAGCACACTCGGCGAAGGGACCGCATTCCTGTTGACATTGCCGCTCTTCCCGACGCCAGGCCGGATGCCGGCCCCTGATCCTTCAGGTTCTTAGTCCCATCTCACCCGTTTCTTAGGCACGGGCTCTAGCATTCGGGTGACTGGGGAGTCAGACCGAAAATGCCCCCCATTCGACATGGAGGCAAACACCATGAAACTGAACAAGCGTTCGACGGTTGTTCTGATACTGACTGGCCTACTCATCGGTGCGCTGGTGGCGGCCTCTGCACTGACGGGATTGCCGGCCTCGGCTGCCCCTGCGGCGTCCGCCCGCTCGACAGACGCGTGCGCAGATGACGACGTTGCCGGGGAGGCCGAGAGCGACGCCGGCGATGCAGGGGAAGCGGAGGATGCCGACTGCCTTGCCGATCAGGATAACGACGCGCCGGAGGTTGAAGACCAGTCAGCGAGCGAGGATTCCGACGCCGAGGGGTCGGAGGGTGCGGCACCTGCGGAAACCGGCATTACGGCCGACGAGGCGCGCGCCATCGTAGCGGCCGCGTATCCAGGCACGTCCGTGAAGGAGATCGAGTTTGAACAGGACGGAACCTTTGAAGCAGAACTCTCGAATGGGGCCGAGGTCAGGGTCGACGCCACCACGGGAAGTCTGCTCAGTCTGGTGACCGAAGACGGGGGATAGCCGCCGCAGCTCCCCCCATTGAACGGAGCTCGACAAACTCGGTGCACGAGGGAAGCCTTCCGGCTTCCCTCTTCCTTGCCCCGAGAGTTATCCTAAGAACCGGCCACATGCCGGTTTCATCGTTTTCATAATCCTGGCCGTTAGTTTGGTTGCATCCTGGA
>CAYUWF010000034.1:12833-16135 GCA_964448245.1 uncultured Anaerolineaceae bacterium
CGTCCCGAGAACGCCCCCGGGGTCGTATTTGAGGAGGTCACCGTAAGGACCGTCGACCAGACCGTGCACGGGCCCCGGGGTCCGGTCGGTGGCGCGATCGTCGTGCAGGAGCTCCACATGGACGGCAGCACCGAGGGCAAGATCTTCGCCCCTGGGTACGGCGAATTCCTCTCCGGAGCTGGCGGCGACCTGGAAGCCGCTGCCCTGGCCGTCCCCATCGACGCGCTGGGCGAGCCGATGCCGGCCAACCTCGAGTCACTCTCGTCGGCGACCCGCCAGATCATGGAAGCCGCCCGGTCCGAGGACTGGAGCATCGCTTCCTCCAACCTGGAGACGGCATTGGCCGCCTGGGACTCCTATCGAACCGGCAAACTGCCCAGGGCCCTGGAGGCCCAGATGACATCGGCACTGGTCAAGCTCGTCGCGGCGGTCGACGCCCGCCAGCCGAGCGAGGCTGCCCAGGCGGCGATCGGCGCGGCGCGGGCCGTCTTGGACTTCGAGGTTCGTCACCGACCGGTGGCTGAGGTCGATCTGGCCCATTTCGATCTATGGGCAGCTCAGGTCATCTTAGACGCAGGCGCCGGCGACCCCGCCAGCGTGGCCGGCGATGTCGCCAGCCTCGAGTGGATCCGCGACCGCTTCACCCACACTCTTCGCGACGCGGACGCCGAAGGCATCGACACCTTGCTTGGCGACCTGCGGTCCGCCGCTGACAATGAAGACCTCACCGCCGCCGCTGAAGCTGCAGTTCAGATACAGGACCACCTCACTACCCTCATGGGCTGACGGCCCACTGAAGCTCCCGTCGGACCAGGAAGTCGGACTGACCCCGGCAACGATGCCGGGGTCTTCGCTTCCTGAGTTCCTTGCACACGTACGCTCCGAGACCGTGATCAACGAGCGACGGTTGCACAGAGCGGCATGGTTACGCAAAGCTCTCCCGTCTCAGTTTGGCGAGGGAAGGCAGACCCGCGCATTCCAAGCTCTCCACCGCCAAAGATTGGAGGGCCAGCCTTACCGCACCCGCCCCGACCATCCGAGCCGGCTCCGCCCCGGCGGTCTCGTCCGGGAAGTCCGGATGGCGTGCGATTACCCTACGACCAATTCTCCCCCATAACGGACAGCCAACATCGTCACATCGTCGAACGGGGCGGCATCTCCCATGTGAGCCAGGAGGGCCTTTTGAATGCGATCCAGAAGTTCGCGGGCCGAGTTCGGTTGCGGCGCGAGCAACGAGAGCATCCGCTCCCGTCCGAAGCGCTCGCCGGTTGGACTCAACGCGTCGGGCACCCCGTCGGTGAACCCGAGCAACACATCTCCGGGCTCGAGTGCCAGTCTTTCCACGCGGAAATCCGCTTCGGGCAGGATTCCGACGGCCATACCCGTGGCCGCCAGGCGCGCCTTGACTCCGCCCGAACCGATGACAAGCGCGGGCTCCTGCCCGGCGTTGACGTAGGTCAGCTCGCCGGTGGAGGGGTCGAGGGCCGCCAACAGCAGTGTGGCGAACATGTTCGCCGCCGCATGGGTTTGGGTGATGTAGTGGTTCGTCCGCAGGACGGCGTTCTTCACAAGCGCGGCGCGGTCCAAGCGCGCTTCTCCGTCTGCCAGTCGACCTGAGGCCGGCCACGGTGCCGGACGATGGCCATCAAATGAAACGCCTCCAATCGCAAGCGCCCGGACCAGAGTGCGGATCAGAGCCATAAACAGGGCCGCGCCGACTCCCTTGTCGCACACGTCGGCCACCACCAAGCCAATTCCGCCTTCGGCGTCGAGGGGGAAGGCATCGTAGAAGTCGCCTGCCACTTGACGCGCGGCCTGAAAGTGGACGGCGATTTCCCACCCGGGGGGCTGAGGCAGGGCCGCAGGCAGGAAACTCGACTGGATCTCCCGGCCGATCTCCAGCTCGCGTTCGAGACCCCTCAAGTAGAGCTTCTCCTTGTCGCGCAGGCGCTTCCGCTCCAAACTGGTGCCGATGCGCGCTCGCAGTAGCGCCGCGTTATACGGCTTGGGCAGGTAGTCGGTGGCACCCATCTCGACACAGCGGATCACGCTGTCGATCTCGTCGAGCGCGGAGATCATGATCACCGGAAGGTGGGTCAGGTCGGAGTCACGCTTGATCTCTGCCAGGGTCTGATAGCCATCCATCACCGGCATCAGGATGTCGAGCAACACGATGTCGAAGGCCTCGGGCTTGCCGGCCCGCAACAACTCCAGCGCCTGGCGCCCATCCTCGGCCGACTGCACGGCATAACCCTGCGCTTCGAGCGCGCGGACGAGCAGCCGGCGGTTCACCGGGTTGTCATCTACAACGAGGATGCGACCCTCATCGCTGGCCATGCTTCACCTCTCAGGCGGCGCAGGCCTCCAGCGAGACCGGCGCCCGAGCCTCCATTGGGCCGTCCTCACGCCTCGTTGCCACGCGGTTTGACGATTCTTTTCACCAACGTCAGCTCGTTTCCGCCTTGAGGCATTGGCCGGTAGATCATCTCGTCCACCAGGCGTCGGGTCAGGTAGACGCCCAAGCCTCCGACAGGTCGTTTTTCCAGAGGCGAAGTGACATCGGGTGAGGGCACGGCCGTCGGGTCGAAGGGCGGCGCCTGGTCTCGCAAGCGAATCGCCAGGGAGCTTTCCGCCAGCCTCACTTCAATCTCGATGGCTCCGGGTTGGCCTCGGTAGCCGTGGACGACGATGTTCGTGACCGACTCGTCGACGGCCTGGATGATCGGCTCGAGGTCGTTCTCGTCATCCTGGAACTTAGCCGCCTTTTCTCGAATGAATTGCCGAATGGCAGCCAGATTCCCGAGATCGGCCGAGATGCGAAGAGAGGCTTCCGCTCGCATAACGATGCCTGCCCCCGAGGCCATCGGCTTTGCGCCTGGGGGACGCGGTCCGGCAGACCTCAGAAGGAGGCGACGGCGTCCCGGAGATTGTGATGGATCTCCAGGAACATGTCGAATCCGGCCGTCGACAGCGCTTCGACGGCGTGGCGGGTAGGGTTGAGCAGCTTCAGATTGGGCGATTTGTACGTGCCATCGCGCAGCCCCTGATGGATGTCCTTGTCACCTTCGTCCTCCGAGCCCTCCCGAAGCAGCGTGAAGAACTCTTGGAAGGCTCGAAGGCCAGCGCTGGCGATGTAGGGCACTTCGGCCAGGTCAAGCAACAGATAACGCGTGCCGGAAGCGATGGCCTCTCGGCCCTGCTGTCGGAGTTGTTCAGCAAAGACCGCATCAAGTTCGCCCTTGAGGTGAAAGACAGTTACCGGAACCCGGCCTTGCTCCTGCGTTGTGGTGATCTCCATTTCG
>CAYUWF010000034.1:16235-18040 GCA_964448245.1 uncultured Anaerolineaceae bacterium
CGCCCTCCAGGTTGCCGCTCTTGCCTATCTCCTCCAGCTCGCGCAACATCCCGGAGAGCTCGAGCGCGCCAAACGTGGCGCCGTTCGACTTCAGGCTGTGGGCGGCGCGGCGGAACTCCTCCGCCTTCCCTTGCAAGAGGCTTTGATGCATGGCCGCCAGCTGCTTCGTCGTGTCGTCGAAGAAGGTCTGGATCAGCTCAGCCAGGAAGACCTTATCCCCGCCGGTGGTCCGCACCAGCTCCTCCCATGCAGCACGATCGAGGCTCGGCGGCCCGGCCACGACATCGGCCTCAGGCGCGCGCCGGGGTTCGGCTGAGAGCGGCCACGAGCTCCTCGACGCGGATCGGCTTACTGAGGTAATCGTCCATCCCCGCCTCCAGGCACAGCTCGCGATCGCCTTGCATGGCGTTGGCTGTCATGGCGATGATGCGCGGCCGGGCGGAAGCCGGCCAGCGGACAACGATACGGCGCGTGGCTTCCAGGCCATCGACTTCGGGCATTTGGACGTCCATCAGAACAACGTCGTAGCGCTGGCGTTCCAGGGCCTCGATCGCCTCGACCCCGTCGGCGGCGACGTCGGCGCGATATCCGAGCTGGGCTAGCAGGCGCAGCGCCAGCTTCTGATTGACGGCGTTGTCTTCGGCCACCAGGATCCTCAGCGGCTGTCGACTGGCCATCGCCGGATCCGCCAGAGGGCGGGACGGAGTCACCTCCTGCGCCAGCGGGGGCTCGGCCTCGGCAAAGATCGTCACCAGGGCGTCAAAGAGCTGCGACGGCTTGACCGGTTTGGTGACGTGCGCCGCGATTCCCGGAACGTCCTTGGCGACGTCCCTCTTGCCCAAGGAAGACAAGATGACGATTGGAAGCGACGCGCCCTCGCGCAGGCGGTGAATCTCTCCAGCCAGGGTGAGCCCATCCATCTCAGGCATCATGTGATCGAGGATGGCCAGGTCGAAAGATTCGCCCGCCCGGATCCACGCCAATGCTTCCGCCGGGGATCCGGTATCCCGTGTCAGCATCCCCCAGGCCTGGGTCTGATGGAGTAGGATGGTGCGGTTGGTCTGGTGGTCATCGACGATCAGCACCCGGCGGCCGCGCAGGCTGGGTTGCTCCCCGAGGCGCTCGGGGCGGATGACGAGCGCCGAGGACTCCTTGCCCTCGAAGGTGAAGTGAAACGAGCTGCCCTCGCCCGGCACGCCGGTGCTCTCCACCCACATCCTCCCGCCCATCAGTTCAGCCAGACGCTTGCTGATGGCCAGGCCCAGACCGGTGCCGCCATACTTGCGAGTCGTGGAGGCATCCGCCTGGCTGAAGGATTGGAACAGACGTCCGACCCGGTCGGCCGGGATACCGATGCCGGTGTCGCGCACGGTGACGTGGAACTCGTGCTCCCCACGCGGCAGGCGGCGCGCCGAAACGGTAAGCACCACCTCGCCTTGCTCGGTGAATTTCACCCCGTTGTTCAACAGGTTCAGCAGCACCTGGCGCGTCCGCGGCAGGTCGCCGACGACTGCCTGCGGGGTTCCGTCCTCGATCTCGTAGGCCAGGTCGATCCCTTTCTTGGCGGCCTGAGCCGCCACCAGGTCGAGCGTCGCCTCGACGCATTCGCGCAGGTCGAACGGCGTCTGCTCCAGCTCCATCCGCCCGGCCTCGATCTTGGAGAAGTCGAGGATATCGTTGATGATCGTCAGCAGGGCGTCGCCGCTGTCGCGGATGATTTCGGCGAACTCGCGTTGTTCGCCGGCCAGCTCGGTGTCGAGCAGCAGACCGCTCATACCGATGATGGCGTTCATCGGCGTGCGGAT
>CAYUWF010000034.1:18140-21893 GCA_964448245.1 uncultured Anaerolineaceae bacterium
TGGATCTCGGGCGCCTTGGCGACCAAGCTGTCGATGTCTCGACCGTTCGCTTCCTCCGGTGAGTAGCCGAAGAGCTTTTCCGCTCCGGGATTCCACACCGAGATTCGGCTGTCGACGCCGATCACGACGATGGCCACCGGGCTGTGGTTGACGACAGCTTCGAAATACTGCTTCTGCCGGCGCAGGTCCGCCTCCGCCCGCTTGACCTCGCCGATGTCGTGGTAGAGAGCGATGTAGCCCTTCTGCCCGCCACCGAAGTCAACCGGGACAGCGCTCAACTCGACGTCCACCAGGCTGCCGTCCTTGCGCGACCGGCGCGTGATGGCCTGGATGACCGCTCTCCTCGCCCCTCTCCGGCTGAAGCCGACAGCCTCGCCCTGGATCTCCGGCGCCTTGGCCACCAAGTCGTCGATGTTCTGCGCGATGGCTTCGTCCGGCGTGTAGCCGAAAAGTCTTTCCGCCCCTGGGTTCCAGGCCCGCACGCTGGCGTCGGGGTTAATGACGACGATCGCCGCCGGGCTGTGCTGCACGATTGCTTCCAGATACGACTTCTGCTTGCTCAGCTCGGCCTGCGCCTGCTTGTGGGCGGAGATATCGTGGTAGATGGCGATGTAGCTTCGCTGCTCGCCGCCGAAGTCAACCGGGACGGCGCTTAGTTCGACGTCCACCAGGCTGCCGTCCTTGCGCGTCCGGCGCGTGCTGGCATGGATGACCGCACCCCTCGCCCCTTTGCGGCTGAGCCCGACGGCTTCGGCCCAGATTTCCGGCGCCTTGGCCACCAGCTCGTCGATGTTGTGCCCGATGGCTTCGTCCGCCGTGTAGCCGAAGAGCCTTTCGGCTCCGGGGTTCCAAGCCCGCACACTGGCGTCGGCGTCAGGGTCGATGACGACGATCGCCACCGGGCTGTGCTGGACGATTGCCTCCAGATACGACTTCTGCTTGCTCAGCTCGGCCTGCGCCTTCTTGTGGGCGGAGATATCGTGGTAGATGGCGATGTAGCCCTTCTGCTCACCGCCGATGATCACCGGCAGCCCCTGCAGTTCAACATCCACCAGGGTGCCGTCCTTGCGCGACCGGCGCGTGACGACACGGACCGCTTCGCCGCTCAGGTTGAGCTTGGCGTAGCCTTCGGCTTCGGCCCGGACGAGCTCCGAGCCGGCCACCAGGTCTTCCACCTTCCGGCCAATCGCCTCCGCCTCCGAGTAGCCAAAGAGCAGTTCAGACGCAGGATTCCATGAGGCGACTCTGGACTCCAAATCGGCCGTGATGATGGCCACAGGGCTGTTCGTCACAATCGATTCGAAGTGCTCTTTCTGCCGGCGCTGCTCTTCCTCGGCGCGCTTCCGCTCGCGGATGTCGTGATAGATGGCGATGTAGCCTTGCTGCTCGCCACGGATGATCACCGGCAGCCCGAGCACCTCGACGTCCACCAGGGAACCGTCTTTGCGCATGCGGAGGGTCGTGGCATCGATGCGCCCGCCCTGCAGTGCATCGCCGGAATAGCCGAGGGCTTCGGCGCGGAGCGCCTCGGACCGAGCGACCAGATCATCGAGATTCTTCCCGACGGCTTCGTTGGTGGTGTAGCCAAAAAGCTGCTCCGCCGCCGGGTTCCAGGCCACGACGTCGGCGTTCAGGTCGACGGCCACCATGGCCACCGGACTGTTGCGGACGAGGGCCTCGAAGTAGTCGTCCGGCCGCGGCCGACGTTTCTCGCCGCTCCCTCTCTCCGCCGCCTGCTCCAGACGCCGCAGTTTCCTGCGCAACGCCTTCAGTTCCTGCACCAGTTGGGCCTTCGTCTTGCGATCGTCCGTCAACACCATTGATCCCCTCGCCCACGGTCACCCATGACTGGCGACCCGAAGTCCCGTCCGCCCCGTTGGCTCGTAGGGGCGGGTTGAAAACCCACTGCTACCTCTCACTAACCGAAAGGCCGTATTCGGCCTCGGCGTGGGCCCCGCCCTGGCGCGGCCGCTTCACGGCTGTTCGTCGATCTTTGCCGAGCCGGCGACCCGCATCACCGCCTGGATCCCGTTCTCCATCGCTGCCGGCGAGCGGTACATCTCGCTCGTGCCGATGATCTCGTGGTTGGCGGCCTGCAGGACGAAGTAGTCCTGGCCGTCGACCGACCTGCGTCGCTCATAGCGCTCGGGCTGCGGCCCGTTGGCTCGTACGGCCTGGATGGCCTGTTGCGCACCAGCTTTGCTGGTGTACATCTCGCTCGTCAGGACGATTTCGTTGTTATCGGCCGTCAGGTTGAAGTAGTGCTGCCCGTTGGCCGCTAGGCGAAGTTGGTACTGCGAAGCCATGGGGTTTGCTCTCCTTCACCGCCCCGCGACGGGCGGCGCGGCCTCAGCCGATGGGCCTGGCCGTCATCGATCGCGGCGCCCGAATCTTCAGCAGGCGGCAGACCGTCGGCGCGATCGCCAGCTGCGGAACCTGGCGGCGCGTATCGCCGCGGCCCTTCCCGTCCGGCGGGATAACGTACAGTGGGACGTGGCGCACGTCGGGCAGCGTGCCGCCGTGCAGGTGGTCATTGTTGATCCCGTGATCGGCCGTCACCAGGACATGATACCCCTGCTCGAGCCAGCCCGGGATCAGATGCGCCAGGGTCATGTCCTGGAAGATGGCATTGTTGCGGTACTGCGGCGAATCGGCGCCGTGCGTCTCCCCCAGGTAATCCATCCCCATCGGATGGATCAGGACGTAGTCCGGCTGGAATTTGTGCACCACCGTCGCGCCGGCGGCGAAGACCTCGCGGTCGGGCATGTTGTCTTCCACGTAGAAGCGGCCGTGCTGGATGGCCAACGCCGGGTCATCGACCTCGCGATCGGCGACGGGGTCATAGGGCACCCGGTTGTACAGCTCGGAGAACCACCAGTAGGCCGAGGCCCCCGTCGTCCGGCCCTGGCGCACCGCCTCCTCGAAGACATTCGGCATCGTCGAGCGGCGCACGACGCGGTTGTTGGTCACGCCGTGCACGCTCACCGGCACGCCGGTGTGCAGCGTCTCATACAGCGGACGCGACATCGTCGGCACTTCGGCGATGACCGTGTAGCGGGTGGCCTTCGCCGCTTCGACCAGATGCTGCAGATAGCCCATCTGCTGGGCGGCCGTGTCGTCGCGCAGCGCGTCGGAGACGATCAGGATGACTCGCCCCATTCTTCCTCCTCCCCCGGAGTCGCCGGGGACCTGCCGGCGGCCATCCGTCTACTTTCTCGGGTCCGGTCGGCGCTTGCGCGAGGCCGCACTCCGGCGTGGGGCGGTCCTGGCTCGTCTGCGCTTCTTGGGCGCGGGCACGGCCGAGGCAGATGCCCCGGTCCTTGCGACGGCCTCGGGAGGCGGTCCGGCCTGGCCGGCCCGCAGCACCCCGCCCGTGGCCTGATGGCCGTGGCCAATGACCAGGAACGCCGAGGAATCACCCTCGGCCACTGCCGAGCGCAGCGGGTCGACGTCGGGGCGGCTGACGGTGCAGAAGAGCACGGTGTGCGGCTCCTGGGTGAACTTGCCTTCGGCCGCCCACGAAGTCACGCCGATGCCCAGGCTGCGCATGATGGACTCGGCCACGCGGTCGGGGTGATCGGTGACGATGAAGGCCGTACGCACGACGCTCGGACCTTCGAGGACGTAGTCCGTCGCCAAACCCCAGACGAAGAGGGCCAGCAGCGAGTACAGCCCGTTCTCCCAGCCCAGCACCAGGGCGGCCGCCAGGATCACCCCGCCGTCCGTCAGCAAGAAGACCTGGCTGACCGGCAT
>CAYUWF010000035.1:0-21595 GCA_964448245.1 uncultured Anaerolineaceae bacterium
GCAACGCGCAAGCTTCTCAACCCGACGACTTGGGGGACGCTGGCGCTCGGCGGGACTTTGCCGAAATAGTGGTTTTCCTCACTGGAACGGCGGCGAGCCACAAGGTCCAGAGAAAAAACGTAGGGGCACGGTACCCTAGCGCCGCCCGCTAGGGCAGGTGTGCCGTGCCCCTACGTCTCTCTGGCAGTGCCGGGGGCTGTGACGGCCCCAAGATCGCCTGGCGAAGTCCCGGTCAGAACAGAATCGACGCCAACTCGTCTCGATAGGCGCGGGTCAGCGGATCCGCATCGCCGAGCAGGGCGAACAGCCCCAGCAGCGCCAAGCGCGCCTGTCCGCCGCGGTAGTTCTTGTCGCTGCGCAGGGCGTCGAGCAGCCCGTCCATCGCCGCTTCCAGGTTCCCCCGGGCGATCAGCCGACCCGCCTGGACAACCTGCGCCGCCAGGGGATCCGCCGGGTCCACCGGCTCGAGCGACTCGGCCTCGGCCAGCAGCCCGGCCAGCGGCCGAAGTCTCTCGGCCCTGGCCCACTCCGTGCCCGGCGGGAAATCCATAAGCAAGCGCTTCGCCTCGAGGCCGCGCCCCTGCATCAACAGGCACTCCAATAGGCCGAGGCTGGCCGCCGGGCTGGCATCGTCGCGTTCGAGCACTTCCCGGAACGCCGCCTCGGCGTCGGCCCAATGGCGGGTCGTCTGCAATCCGAGGGCCCTCACCAGAGCGGCGTCGGCCTCCGAGGGCGCCACGCGCTCCAGGAACCTGCGCACGACCGGCTCCGGCTGCGCGCCGACGAACTCGCTGACGACTTCGCCCTGGCGGAACGCCTTCACGGCAGGGATTCCGCGCACGCCGAATCGAATGGCAAGCTGCGGGTTGTCATCGACATTGACGCGCGCCAGGCGAAAGGCGCCGCCGGCAGCGATCGTGGCGCGCTCCAGGATCGGCCCCAAGGTGCGGCACGGCGCGCACCACGGCGCCCAGAAATCCACCACGACCGGGACTTCGAAGGAACGCTGTAGGACTTCGTCCCCGAAGGTCGCCTCATCCACGTCGATGATGTGTTCGGAGAAACTCACGATCTACCTCACGCCGGTTTCGACATTCTAGCACGGGCCTATGAGAGGAGTGTTAACGCAGTCCCGGCCGCCTTCTTGGAGCTTCCTTCACCAGGGAAACGGTCGCCACTAGTCCTCACCCCCTGGGATCCCGCACCACTCCGCTTGCCCAACTCCGACCTTCCAATGGAAGGTCGGTGGGCTGCTAGGCGCGCTTCGGGTGTCTTCGACTTTCGCGGGAATGACGATCATCCCTTACGCTGATCCCACCTCATTGTTCGCCGGGGAATCTGCCTCCCATTCTGTTCATTCATCGGACTCGGGCGCGCCCGGCGGCTCTTCCACCCGCACGACGTCGCCGTGGACATCGATCACGACCCGGAAGCCCATCATCCCCAGCCAGGCGCGGGCGTCTTCGGGCAGCCCGTGCGCCAGCAACTGGTCGAACTGGGCTTCCAGGTTGTGCAGCGAGGCCTCGATGGCTGCCTTGGTGAAGATGTCTTCCTGCCCGATGAGCTCCATCGTGCCGCGGCTGATGATGTCTTCATGGCCCTCGATCTTCCCCTTGAGGGTCTCGAGCACCTGCCGGTCGACGCGCTCGCTCTCGATGTGGCGCCGGAAGCCTTCATCGTCGACGACGTAGAAGGCCTCGTCCCCAACGTTGACCACCGGTACCGGCTTGTCGTCCTCGTCGACGACGAGACCGCCGAAAAGCGCGTAACGGGCCATGGTGTGATTCTAACGTGTGTTGATACCTGGGGAATCGGAGCGGTCTTGCGGAAGATGGCTTGCTGGTCGCGCCAAGGTACCCGCATGCCGCTCCCCCCTCACCCCCTGCCCCCTCTCCGCGGACAGGGCACGGTTGAGTGAAGAAGCGTGGCGGAGAGGGGGAGGTAGTCTGAGGGGTGGGGGTTAGACGTCCGAAGAAACTGCTAAGCGACGATCCGCACCGCCGTGCCGGCCTCGGTCCACAGTTCGTCGAGGTCGCCGGGCACGATCGGATGCGTCCAGCGGTAGACCCACTTGGCGGCGGATGGGGTCATGTTGATGCACCCGTGGCTGCGGGGCGTGCCGTAATCGTTGTGCCAGTACGTGCCGTGGAACGAAATCCCTTCCTGGGTGATGTACGAGACCCATGGGACGCCCGGCAGGTCGTAGCCGGTGGCGCGATTGCCGGCGGCCATGTGCCGTGAACCGCGTTTGCGGAATGTGGTGAAGGCGCCCGTCGGGGTGAAGGTGTCGCCCGTGTCGAACTTCGCCCCGCTCGAGATGCGCGCGGTGAGGACTTGCGTCCCGCTCTCGTAGCATTTGACCCACTGCTCCGTCAGGCTGACCTCGATCCGTTTCTCCTCCGGCGGCACTTCGGGAGAGATCGGCGTGAGCTCCGCCAGCGGCACCGGGCGCAGGCCCTCCGCGATGGCGAAGTAGTGCTGGCCGATCCGATCGTCGTAGATGCGATACCAGGCGCGGTCCTTCTTGTCCCACGTCACACCGTTCACCCAATGGGTCGTGGCGTAATAGAAGCGGTAGGCGTGCTTGGCCTTCTTGCTCGGCTCCCAGTAGGCCTCGATGAACGGCAGGGTCACCTCGGCCAACGTCCCCAGATAGGGAACGGTGCGCACTGCGCGCTGCAGCTCGGCTCGCACCGGTTGCACCGCCGAGGAGTGGACATAGCCGAGGTTCGGGACCTCGTACCATACCCGATTCGTCTCCGGCAGCGGGTCGCCGACCGTCGCCGAGAGGATGGGGTGGACCTCGTCGCGCCAGAGGGTCTTCACGTGGCGGGCCAGGAACGTCGGCTCGAGGTAGACGTCCGTCTTCTCCTGCAGGATGCGGCCAAGCTGGCCATCGCTCGTCTCGAGGGTCGAGCGAGTCCAGCGCACCGGGACGGCCATGCCCAGCAGGCTCATCCCGGAGAGGCGCATGAACTCCCGCCGCGACATCCGGGCGGGTAGCTCGAGCGGGAGGCGATCCAGCTCGTTGGCGTCAGGGATGGACATTGACCAGCGTCCCGATCGAGGCGAAGCCGTAGAGCCACTCGGCGTCCGGCGTGCGCAGGTTGATGCAGCCGTGGCTCATCGGCGTTCCGAAGTTGTTGTGCCAGTACGTCCCGTGCAGGGAATAGCCCGAGTAGAAGTACATGATGTAGGGGACGCCCGGGAGGTAGTAACCCGGGCCGGACATCGGCGCAGCCCTGTACTTGACGTACACCCGGAACTGGCCGGTCACCGTCGGGTGGTAGCGCGTCCCGGTGGAGACGATGAAGGTCTGCACCGGTTGGTCGCCTTCGTAGGCCGTCACCTGCTGCTCGCTCAGGTCGACATCGATCCAGCGGCCCTCGTTGGCCATCTCCGCCGGATTCTCGGAGTAGTCCCAGGACACATCGGGGCGTTCGGTGGGCGTGGGGGTTTCCGTCGGCGTGGGGGTCGCGGTTGGCGTCGGCGTCGAGGTGGGCGTCGGGGTCGGGGTCGGCGTGTCGGTCGGCGTAGGCGTGAAGCTGGCCTTGGCGACCGGCGACGATTCCTGTTGCGGCTGGCGGGCGTCGGCCGGCGGGCTGCCCGCCCACAGGCCGACGGCGGCCACGAGCGCCAGCGCCGGCACGGCCACCCGCGGCGAGAACAGACGGTGCGACGTGAGGGCTTCGAGCGGGACGACCTGGACCGCCAAGGACGCCGGCAGCCGAACTTCCCGCAGCGCCTGGGGGCGCTCGCGCGGCGGGAGCTGCCGCACCGCCCAGCGGATCGCCCGCCGCGCCGGCTGGCTGCGCGGATTGACCTCGAGGGCGCGCGCGGCGTAGGCCAGGGCCGGCCGTGGTTCCGAGACGGCCGCCAGTGTCAGCCAGGCCGCCTCGCTGCGCGGATCGAGACGGACGGCCCGGCGCGCCAGGCGTCGGGCCCCGACCTTGTCTCCGCGAACAAGGGCGGCCCTAGCCTGCTCGAGCAGGCGGCGCACATCGCCCGCCGCGGCGGTCATGGCATATCCGGGGGCGCCGCCGGCTCGTTATTGATGTAGCACAGGATGCCCTGGGCGATGCCGCGCGCGGCGCGCTCGGGCTCGCGCGTCAGGAATTCGCGGTCGAGGTACAGGAAGCCGGTTTCAATGATCGCCGCCGGCGTGTCGCTGTGGACCTCGTAGAAGGAGTGGTACTCGGTCATGTCGCGGGTGATGCTATCGGCACGGAAGGCCAGGGCGGTGGCGGCGCCGTAGCGATCGGCCAAGCAGTCCACCAGGCGGCCGGCTCGATCAGGGATGGCGGTGTCGAGCGCCGCGGCGACTTTGTAGCCGGTGGCGTCGTTGCTGACGAAGACGCACGAGTCGGCATGGATCGAAACCAGGGAGACGGCGCGATAGCCGGTCAGGCGCGGGTCCCACTCTTGCAGGAGTTCGGCGTTGTATCCCGCCGCCTGCAGCGAACGCACGACGAGGTTGGCGATGTTCTGGTTGACCTCCAATTCGGTCAACCCGTCCTCACACACCGCTCCCGGGTCGACATAGCCGGTGGTCGGATACGGCCCGGAGTGCCCGGCGACGATCCCGATACGCACGCCGCTCTCGGCAGGGACGATCTCGCCTCCGGCTGAAGGCTCGACGGCGGCCGGCCTGCCGGAGGCGGCCTCCAGGAGCTGTTCGACGAACTCCCCAGGAGAGAGGCTGGCGGGCCTCCAGGCCGTAAACGCCGTGGCGAAAAGCGCCGCCGCGGCGAAGACCACGCCCATATGGCGAAGGACGCCCCGAGCGAGAGGCGCGCCTTCACTCTCCCCCATGTCCGGGCCCCGACGGTTCGACATCAGGGTTGATGTCTCCTTGTGGCTGTCATTATATCAACCGGGGGGTTGGCAACGACAGGAAATGGGTCACCTCGCCGGGCAAGGACTATGCCGCACAGGCCCGCTGTCAACCAATCTTGCGGAACTTGACGCCCATCCCAGCAGTGTGATAATATTGATGAGGATTATCATAGAAATCCAAATGAGGCATTACCCCCTCCTCTGCTCCTGTCTCTAGCGGGAGCGGCTCGCGCCGAGACCGGCCAACCAACGGCGGCGCTCCGCTCCCGCACGGACCTTCGGCCGTGCGGACGCGGGACTCGCGTCTCCGTCCGCTGGCCGCTTTCATTTCCCTGGGACAGAATGCCTGAACCTACGCTGACCTATCCGACGTCGATCGAACTCGCCCAAGCCGCGCTGCCGCGCGTCGGGAACACCCCGCTCGTCCGGCTGCAGCGCGTCAGCGCGGGCGTGAGCCCCGCGGTCGAAGTCTGGGCCAAGTGCGAGTGGACGAATCCCTCGGGATCGGTCAAGGACCGCCCGGCCTACTGGATCCTGCGCCAGGCCGTCGAGCAGGGCGATCTTGGCGACGGGCGGCGTCTTCTTGATTCGACGTCGGGCAACATGGGCATCGCCTATGCCACGCTGGCCGCGCCGCTCGGGGTGGGCGTCCACCTGGCGATCCCGTCCAACGCCGGCCCCGAACGTCTGGCGATCCTGCGCGCCCTCGGCGCCGAGCTGACGCTCACCGATCCGACGGAGGGCTCGGACGGCGCGCGGGAGGTGGCGGCGCAGATGGCCGCCGAGCAGCCCTCCCGGTTTTTCTACGCGGACCAGTACAGTCACCCGGCGAACTGGCGGGCGCATTTCGAGACCACCGGTCCCGAAGTCCTGGCGCAAAGCGAGGGCCGCGTGACTCACTTCGTCGCAGGACTGGGAACGACCGGGACCGTGACCGGCGCCGGTCGCTTCCTGCGCCAATCCGGAGCGGACGTCCGGGTCATCGGCGTGCAGCCGTCGACGCCTCTGCACGGCCTCGAAGGTCTAAAGCACCTGGCCACCAGCCCGGTCCCGCCGATCTACGATCCGACCGTCGTCGACGAGACCATCGCCGTCGACACCGAGGACGCCTACGCGATGGCTCGCCGCATCGCCCGCGAGGAAGGCCTGTTGGTGGGCGTCTCCTCCGCCGCCGCCGCCGGCGCCGCCTTGCAGTTGGCCAGCCGCCTCGAGAGCGGCTTTGTCGTCGTGCTCTTCCCCGATTCAGGCCTCAAGTATCTCGGACACGACTTCTGGAGCAGGCCGTGACGCTCCTGCTTCGTCGCGTTCTGGCCGACGAGATCCGCCGGCACGCCGAGCGGGCCTACCCCGAGGAAGCCGCCGGCCTTTTGCTGGGCAGGATCGAGGATGGGGACCGTCGCCACATCGAGCAGGTGCTGCCGTTGGCGAACCGCTGGGAGGCCGACGCCAGGGGCCATCGTTACCGCCTCGAGCCCCGCGACCTGATGACGGCCGAAGATCGAGCGGAGCAGGAAGGCCTGACGACCCTTGGGATCTTCCACTCGCACCCCGATCACCCGGCGCAGCCGTCGGCCTTCGATCTCGACCAAGCCCTTCCCTTCTACACCTACCTCATCACGCGTGTCGACTCCGGCGCCGCCGTCGAGAGCCGCGCCTGGCGGCTGGCCGAGGACCGCAGCCGCTTCGATGAGGAGACCCTGGACATGCATTCCGATCGCTGAGGAGAACCATGAGCATCGTTCGTATCCCGACACCTTTGAGACCCTACACCGAAGGCCGCAAGGAAATCGAGACCTCGGCGTCCTCGGTGATGGCGGCCCTGCAAGACCTGACGGCGCGCTTCCCTTCCCTCGAGCCGCATCTCTTCGACGGCGACAGGCACCTGCGTTCGTACGTTAACGTCTTCGTCAACGATCAGGACATTCGCAGCCTGCGGGGCGAAGCGACCGCCCTGGTAGAGGGCGACCGGGTGATGATTGTCCCCAGCATCGCCGGCGGCGCCGATCTCCCGGCCGTGCGTCCGGTGGACCATGCCGCCCTGCGCACCAACCAGGCCGTGATCATCGGCTTGCTCATGGCGGCGTTCGTCGCGGACGCGCCCGTCCTGGTCCTGGCCGTCGGCCTGCTGATGCTCATCGGCGCGGCGCGCTCGCGCCCAGCGTTCGGGTGGTTCTATTCTTGGCTGCGGGGTGCCGGCCTGCTCCGCCCGGATGTGCTATCGGACAACCCCGAGCCCCATCGATTCGCGCAGCTCCTCGGCGGCGTGTTCTTGAGCCTCAGCGCGCTCAGTTTCGCCCTCGGATGGGCGTTCCCCGGCTGGAGTCTCGCGGCGTTGGTGGCCATCCTGGCGGCGGTCAACCTGTTCGCCGGCATCTGCGTCGGCTGCGCCATTTACTACTGGCTGGCGCGGCTCCACGTGCCCGGTTTCTCGAAGGCTCCGCCGCCAGGCGCCCTGCCCGGTAGACGGCCGGCGGCGTGACGCGTGGTTGAGCGGCTGCTCGTCCTCCTGCTTCTCTCGGCCGCGGCCTTAGCCGCCTGGCGTTTCGTGCAGTGGCGGGCGACGCGTTCGCGGGACGCGGCCGGGCTCGGCCTCATCGGCTACCGGGCCGGGCTTCCGGCGATCCTCTACTTCACCGCGCCCGGCTGCGCGCCCTGCGAGACCGTGCAGCAGCCCGCCCTGGCGCATCTCGCCGAACGCTTCCGGGGCCGGCTTCAGATCCTGGAGGTCGACGCCGCCGCGCAGCCGGCTCTGGCCGACGCGTGGGGTGTGCTGGCCGTGCCGACGACCTTCCTCATCGACAGCGCCGGTCGCCCGCGGCGGGTGAACCACGGGCCGACGCGCGAGAAGACGTTGATAGCCCAGCTCGCCCAGATCGGCCTGGCCGTTTCGGCCGTCTCGCCCTCCCGGCAGGACAGCGGGAGGCTGCGCGGGCCTAACGGGGTGTACCGGGGCGGTGAGGCCGCCTCAGGACTAGAATCGGAAGAAGCGCCGGCCCCGGAGGTTGAGTCACGCGGCCGCCCCGGCGCTCCCGACGAAGGGAAACGACATGGAACGATCGCCCGCTCCGGGTGACGGCCACGCCCTCACCCACGAGGAAATCCTGCGCTACTCCCGCCATCTGCTGATGCCCGAGGTTGGGCTGGCCGGCCAGCGCCAGCTGAAGGCGGCCTCCGTCCTTCTCATCGGCACCGGCGGCCTTGGTTCCCCGGCCGGGATGTACCTGGCGGCGGCCGGCGTCGGCCGGCTCGGCCTGGTCGACTACGACGTCGTCGATTTCACCAACCTGCAGCGTCAGATCGTCCACGGGACGGCTTCGCTCGGCGAGCGCAAGGTCGAGTCGGCCCGGCGGCGTCTGCTCGACATCAACCCGTCGATCCGGGTGGATGTCTACGACGAACCCTTCACGTCGGAGAGCGCCGAGCGGATCAGCCAGGGCTACGACCTGCTCCTCGACGGCACCGACAACTTCCCCACCCGCTACCTGGTCAACGACCTGTGCGTGCTGACCCACAGGCCGAACGTCTACGGCTCGATCTTTCGCTTTGAAGGGCAGGTGAGCGTGTTCTGGGCCGACCGTGGGCCGTGCTACCGCTGCCTGTTCCCCGAGCCGCCGCCCCCCGGCCTGGTGCCGTCGTGCGCCGAGGGCGGTGTCTTCGGGGTCTTGCCGGGAACGATCGGGACGCTGCAGGCGACGGAGGCGCTCAAGGTCCTGCTGGGAATCGGCGAGCCGTTGATCGGCACGCTGCTGCTCTTCGACGCCCTAGCGATGACGTTCGACCGCGTCCGCCTGCGCAAGAACCCGGGCTGCAAGGTGTGCTCGGCCTCGCCCGAAGTCACCCAGCTCATCGACTACGAGGCCTTCTGCGGCGTTCCGGGCCACGATCGGGATGGCGACCGGCTGGCGGCGGAATGGGAGATCGAGCCGGAGCAGCTGGCCGAGCAGCTCAAGCAGGGCGATCCCATTCGACTGGTCGACGTGCGCGAGCCGCACGAGCTCGAGATCTCGCGGCTGCCGCAGGCCGAGCTCATCCCGCTCGGGTCGCTGGCGGCGCGCATGCACGAGCTCGACAGCGCCGACGAGATCGTCTTCTTCTGCAAGAGCGGCAGCCGCTCGGCCCGCGCCGTCGAGCTGATGGCCGGCGCCGGGTTCCGCAAGATCAAGAACCTGCGCGGCGGCATCAACGCCTGGGCGCAGCGCGTCGATCCGAAGCTGCCGGTGTACTAGATCAGTGGTCAGTGGTCAGTAGTCAGTGGTCGGTGGTCGGTGGCGGACGCCCGGACGCAGCCCCCATCTCCCTCCCTGAGCGGAGGCCGCCTCGTGCGACCGCGTTTCGTTGCTCCTTCCGGCGACCGAGGCATGCCGTGAGCGAAATGGGATCCACTCCCCCTGCAGGAATCCCAGGGACACGCGGCGCGGCGGGCGCAGCGAGAGACCCTTCGGGATGCTTCGCGAGGAGCAGGGGTGGGGGTTGGACGACCGCAGCCGTTTTTTTCGCAACTTATTAGGGTGGCCCTCGGGATGACAGGTATCGGGAAGCACCCGAACCGAGCGTTGCAGGGGTCGGCAGCACCCTGTGCTTGACTCAGAACAACATTTCAGATAGGATCGCTTCACAATCTAGCGATCACAGGCTTCGACGAGGACGAGTACCCACCGAAGCGGCGGTCAGCGAGCGGGGGAAAGGGTGAAATCCCGCACGAGCGCCGGTGGGGAATGGACCTCCGAGCCGCAGGGTGAAGACTGCTGCAACGAGCGGAGCCCCGAGGGAACCGAGGGGCGACGTCCCGAGCGCAGCGAGGGATAGCCCGAGCCGGAAACGCCACCGTTATCAGGCGCAGGCATCGTTCCTCGGCTCATGCCTCGGGACTGTGCCTGGAGAGAGTGAGGCTGGCCCGCCCCGTCGCACCATCGATGGGGCGTTTTGTTCCAGCCTAAACGGGGTGGCACCACGGGCGATCACGCGCTCGTCCCCAATCCGGGATGGGCGCGTGTTGTTTCTCAAGGCGACGCCTTCCCGAGAGGATGGGAGGCGTGCTAATGAACCGAAGAACTTGCTGAAAAACAGACTCCGAGTGCCTCGGCGCCTGCGGCTCTCGCCGGGCCTGGATCCAAGTCCCTGGAGGCCAAGAAGAAGAGTCGGATCCGCGATCTCACACCTTGGAGGTGAACGATGACCCGCACACGTTTCATCCTGCCCGAAGAAGAGCTGCCTCGGGCCTGGTACAACATCAACCCCGACATGCCGGTCTCGCCGGGACCGGTGCTCCACCCGGTAACCAAGGAACCCGTCACGCCGGACTTCCTGGCCGGCCTCTTCCCTATGCGCTTCATCATGGAAGCGGTCAGCGGGGAACGCTTCATCGAGATCCCCGAGCCGGTGCGCGAGCTCTACCGACTGTATCGCCCCTCCCCGCTGCACCGCGCCCTGCGCCTGGAGAAAGTGCTCGATACCCCGGCCCACATCTACTACAAGTATGAAGGCGTCAGCCCCGTGGGATCGCACAAGACCAACACCGCCATCCCACAGGCCTTCTATGCCAAGGAAGAAGGCGTCAAGGGATTCGCCACCGAGACCGGCGCCGGCCAGTGGGGCACGGCCCTGGCCCTGGCCTGCAGCTTCTTCGGCCTGGAGTGCCAGGTCTTCATGGTTCGTGTCTCGTACGATCAGAAACCGTACCGCCGCGTGATCATGGAGACGTACGGGGCGAGCGTCTCGCCCAGCCCGTCGAACAAGACGCAGTTTGGCCGCAAGCTCCTCAAGGACATGCCCGATCACCCCGGCTCACTGGGGGTGGCGATCTCGGAGGCCGTGGAAACAGCGGTGGCTTCGAACGGCGCGCTGAAGTACTCGCTCGGCTCCGTGCTCGGCCCGGTGCTGATGCACCAGACGGTCATCGGGCTGGAGGCGATTCGTCAGTTCGAGATGGCCAGCGAGTACCCGGACGTGGTCATCGGCTGCGTCGGTGGCGGGAGCAACTTCTCCGGCTTCGCCTTCCCCTTCCTGCATCAGAACTTCAGCGCCGGCCGGTCGACGCGCGTCGTCGCCGTCGAGCCGACCGCCTGCCCGAGCCTGACGCAGGGGCGCTACGCCTTCGACTTCGGCGACACGGCCGAGATGGCACCGATCGTCAAGATGCACACGCTTGGGCACACCTTCGTCCCACCGGGGATCCATGCCGGCGGCCTACGCTACCATGGCATGGCGCCGCACGTCTGCGCCCTGTACGACCACGGCGACATCGAGGCCGTGGCCGTGCCGCAGGTGGCGACCTTCGAGGCCGCGGTCCAGTTCGCCCGGGCCGAAGGCATTGTGCCCGCGCCCGAATCGGCGCATGCCATTCGGGTGGCCATCGACGAGGCGCTGCGCTGCCGCGAGGAAGGCACGTCGCGCGTCATCGCCTTTAACCTCTCGGGGCACGGCAACTTCGACCTGGCGGCGTATGAGAGCTTCCTGCATGGACAGCTCGAGGATTACGCCTCTCCGGAGGCCGAGATCGCCCGGTCGATGGCGGACCTGCCGGTGGTCCCCGCCATCCCTGCCTGAGACGGCCAGTTCTCGCGCAGCTCCCCGCGAGCTCTAAGCTCGCGGGGAGCTGCCCCCGCCCGCGGGCAGGCTTCGAGCCGTGGCGGCGCCGATTCCGCCGGAGCCGCGGGGCGACCCCGCGTCTTTCTTTGGAATACCTTTAGGAGGGACGCGGGGTGACCCCGCGTCTTTCTTTGGAATACCTTTAGGAGGGACGCGGGGTGACGAGAGCGACCGAAGGAGTCTCGTGACGATGCCAGTAGGGGGAGTAGCGCAGCAGCCACCAGCGGACGAGGGGGCGCAGCAGCCGCACCAGGTGGCGGCGGAATCCGAGCACGGCCCGCAGATCTTGAGCGTAGTCCTCCACCGTCCGCTCTTGATACAGCAGCAGGCGCTGGCTCTCGCGGGTATCGAGCCAGTCGGTCGGGAACGGGGTCCGCGTGAAGGCGCGGGCGGGGAGCATCCCAACGCCGGCGGCGTCCAGGACTTCGGCGACGAGTTCGCGGTAGAGGTACTGGCAGCGTTCCCCGCCGCCGATGAGCAGCAACTTCCCCCAGATGGCCTCGGTCTCCAGTCCCTTGGCAAGGGCCGCGGCGACATCGCGCACGTGACCAAACTCGATCCGGTTATCGAGAGGCACGTCGAAGATCCCGGCGTCGAGTACGAGGCGGAGCGGAAGGGTCGCCGGGAGCCGGTAGATGGCCCAGATCAGCTCCGAGTCGCGGACCATCCGCTCGCACGCCACCTTGTGTTTGGCGTAGTGCTCGATGGGGTCGACGGGGTCGTTGGCGTGCAGCGGCGGCGTGCGGTCGTTCGTCCGGCCGTAGACGTGCAGCGAAGAGGCGAACAGGATGCGCGGCGGGTGCGCCCGGGCGCGCATGGCCTGCAGCAAGCGCTGCGTCCCTCCGACGTTGATCTCCCGCGCCCAATCCGGCCGGTCTTCGCTGCTGACCCCGGTGGCCGAGAGCTTCGGGATGACGAACCCCAGGTGGATCACGACCTCGACTCCTTCGACGGCCCGGCCGACGGCGTCGGGGTCGCGCAGATCTCCCCACTCAATCTCGCAGGCCGGCTGCCGTGCGAAGCGCCGCGCCGCCTTGCGGTTGGCCGCCGTGGACACGTCGAAGGCGCGCACCTGGTGACCGCGGCGCAGCAGCTCCTCGAGGGTGTGCCCGCCGATGTTACCGAAGGCGCCGGTGAGCAGAACATGCATGTCAGGACTCCTGGGCGATGCCGCGCAGCAACATCGATACTCCCTCGGTGACGACGCGCCCCGGGTCGCCGTCGCCGGGGTCAAGCAGACTCTGTAGCAGCGCGCCCACGGCCAGCGCCACCAGGACGCGGGCGCCGGAGCTCGTGTCGTGTTGGCGCAGGGAACCCTGTCGAACGCCTCGATCGAGCAGGGTCTTCAGCCCGTCGTGATACCCCTGGTACGGGGCCCGTGCCACGACGCCCAGCCCGGCATCGCGCGCCGCCTGGCTCCAGAGCTCCAGGAGCAGTCGCCGCGAGCGGTCGGCGCCGGAGAAGGCCGGGCGAGCGGCGGCCGCCGCGGCTAACAGAACGATCGGGACGGCGTGCTCCTCGTCCTTCCACAGGTCGAGCCCCGCTTCGAGGCCCTTCAGCCAGTCCTCGAAGATAGTTTCCAGGACCGACTGCTTGCTCGGGAAGTGGTGATAGAAGGCGCCCTTGCTGACCCCGGCCGTTTCGCAAACCAGGGCGACGCCGGTACCATCGTAGCCCAGCTCGGCGAACAGGTCCCGGCTGACATCGAGAATGCGGGCTCTGGTCTCCATGCTCTGGTGCGTTCTGGGCATGATCTTCTCCGTGTGATAGACCAACCGGTCGGTATCTTATAATCGTTGGGATGGCCTTTGTCAAGGGTCGCGTGACCGGCCCTCCTTCGGTGCCCCGGGCGCGTGGTATAAGGCGGGAGGCCTGCAACGCAAACTTGGCCGCTCTATGGCGACACGACTACCCTCACCGATCGGCGCTTGGGTCTGCCTGCTAATGCTGGCCGGCTGCGCCACGCCTGCCTCCTCGGCCGCCCCCTCCCCTACCCCGACTCCGACGCCCGCCTTCTCTCTGACGTTTCCTTCCGAAGCGAACCTCGTCCCGTCGGATTCTCATGGCGAGTGGTTCGTGATCGGACTGGCCGAGGCCGCCGACTCCATCGAGGCTCCGCATGTCCTGATCGTCCTGCGCAATGCGGCGGGCGCTGACATCGCCCGCCGCACGATCGCGGTCCCGTCGGATCCGCTGCCGGCAGGTTCGGGCTGGCCATTCCGGGAGGCGTTCCGCCCAGCAGGAGTTCCGGCAACCGCCGTAGCGACCCTGCTCGGAAATCCGACGGCAGCCGTGTCATCTCCCATCGTACGCGGCAGCGTTCTGCGCACCTTCCTTGACGCGCAAGGATCGACGGTCGCCCTCGGAAGGCTCGACAACCTGGGACAGAACGACGCCCTAGTCGAGGCCGTGCGCCTGCTCGGGCGCGACTCCACGGGAAAGGCGGCAGCCGTCGTCGACGCCCGACCCGCCGCGGACTCCCTCGGGCCGGATGACGCCCTGCCTTTCTTGGTGCGCCTCCCTCGCGGAAGCGAAAGTCTCGCCTGGGAGGTCTTCCCGATCGCCCGACCCGGGAACGCGCAACCGCCCGCAGTGGAGATCCTGGGCGCGCAATCCCATCAAGACGATCAAGGGAATCCGTTCGTGACCGCCGTCGTCCGGAACACCTCGCCCGAGCCGCTGTGGTTGACCCTCACCGCCCTCGTCCTTGAACAGGACGAATGGCTGGCCGGCGACTCCGTGCCTCTCCCCCTGCCCCTCTCCCCCGGTGAGCGCCTGTCCTTTGCCCTGCGCATTCCCGGGACCAGCCTGGGGCTGCCGGACGCGGACGAAGTGCGATGGCAGCTCATTCCACGTACCACGCCCGCCGAAGAACGCCCCATACCCATCCCCTCCGAGGTGATCGAGTACCGTCCGGTTGGGAGCACGCTCTTCCTTCGGGTGCGACTGACCGGCGGCGATGGGGAGACGATAAGGAACCCGGCGGCCTATGCCTCGATCACGGGGGAGGAGGGCCGCCTGGAGGCCGCCGGCTGGTCGGCCGGACCGCCGGTCCTCGAGCCCGGCGACTCGGCCGAGGTGACGTTGGCCATCCCGTTGCCGCGCGGCTTCGATCTCACCCTGGCACAACTCGACGTCCATGGTGCCGGGCTTCCCGGGGGCGATGCACCTTGAGGGGGGCCGGGGGGACTTTGGTACAATCTTCTTGCCCCGGTTCGCCGGGGCGTTCTGTACCCATCGCCTCCCCTGCAGCGATTGGGTGTTATCCAAGGGGTGGTGAGGGATGGCCGATCTGGCCCGCGATCTCGACAAAGCTGAACTGCTCCGGATGTACCACGAGATGGTGCTCGTCCGGAGATTTGAGGAGCGTTCGGCCGCCCTCTACCAGGAGGGCAAGATCGGCGGGTTCCTGCACCTGTACATCGGGCAGGAGGCCATCGGCACCGGCGTCCTCTCCGTCCGCCGCCCGGAAGACCGGGTCATCACCGCCTACCGCGACCACGGCATCGCCATCTCCTGCGGCATCCCTGTCCGCGCCGTCATGGCCGAGCTGCTCGGCAAGGCCACCGGCACCTCCAAGGGCAAGGGCGGCTCGATGCACCTGGCGGACGTCTCGCGCAATTTCTGGGGCGGCCACGCCATCGTCGGCGCGCACCTTCCGCTGGCCGCCGGTATGGCCTTGGCCGACAAGTACCGCCGCCTGGATGCCGTGACCATTTGTTTCTTCGGCGACGGCGCCACCAACATTGGCTACTTCCACGAGGCCCTGAACCTGTCGATGGTCTGGCATTTGCCGGTGCTGTGGGTTTGTGAGAACAACCTGTACGGCATGGGGACCTCGGTCGAGCGGGCATCGGCCGTCCCGGAGATTCGGCAGAAGGCCGAGGCCTATGGGATGCCGAATGAACGCGTCGAGGGGATGGACGTATTGGGTGTCCGCCAGGCCGGCGAGAAAGCGTTGGCCGCGGTCCGCGGCAATGGCCCCTTCCTGCTGGAAGTCATGGCGTATCGCTTCCGCGGCCATTCGATGGGCGATCCGGAGCGCTACCGCACCCCCGACGAAGTCAAGAAGTGGCAGAAGAAGGATCCGGTCAGGATCTTCCGCCGTCGCTTGATGGCAGGCAAGGACGTCACGGCGGAAGAGCTCGAGGCCGAGGAGGCGCGGGTCGTAGACGAAATGGAGGACGCCGTCCGCTTCGCCGAATCCAGCCCCAACCCCGCGCCGGAAGAGCTCTTCCACGACATCTACGCCGAGCCGGTGAGCTGACCGATGGCGATCATCACCATCCGCGAGGCGATTTCGCAGGCGCTGTGGGAGGAGATGGAGCGCGATGAGCGCGTCATCATCCTCGGCGAAGAGGTCGGCGTGTGGGGCGGCACCTACGCCGTCACCAAGGGGTTCTACGACCACTTCGGCCCGGAGCGCGTGCTGGATACACCCATCGCCGAGAGCGTCATCGTCGGCGCCGCCAACGGCGCCGCCATGGCCGGCCTGCGACCGGTGGCCGAGCTGATGACGATCAACTTCGCCTTCCTGGCGATGGACCAGATCGTCAACCACTCGGCCAAGCTGCGCAGCATGTTCGGCGGACAATTCACCGTGCCGGTCGTCATCCGCGCCGTCAGCGGCGGTGGCCGCCAGCTCGGCGCCACCCATTCGCAGACCCCGGATGCGGTCTTCGCCCACTTCCCCGGCCTGAAGGTCGTCGCCCCAGGGACGCCGGTCGATGCCAAGGGGCTGCTGAAGGCCGCCATCCGATCGGAAGACCCCGTGCTCTTCATCGAGCACGCCACGCTCTATCAGGCCAAGGGCGAGGTGCCCGACGGCGAGGTGATCGAGCCGATCGGCGTATCGAAGATCCAGCGCCCGGGCCGCGACGTGACTCTGGTCACCTACTCCAAGATGCTCCAGATCTCGCTGCAGGCCGCCGAGCAGTTGGCCCAGGAAGGCATCGAGGTCGAGATCGTCGATCTTCGTTCACTGCGGCCGCTCGACATGGGCCCGGTGCTTGACTCGTTCCGCCGGACGAACCGGGCCGTCATCGTCGAGGAAGGTTGGCGCTCCTTCGGCGTCGGCGCCGAGGTCTCGGCCCGCATCTACGAGGAGGCCTTCGATTTCGCCGACGCGCCGATCGGGCGCGTGGCGCAGAAGGAAGTGCCGCTTCCCTACAACCACGATCTGGAACAGGCGGCGCTCCCCCAGACGGCGGACATCATCGCCGCCGTGCGGAAGGTGCTTTAATGGCGACCGTCGTCACGATGCCCAAACTCGGATTCGACATGGCCGAAGGCACGCTGGTGCGCTGGGTGCGCGGCGTCGGCGAGACCGTTCAGAAGGGCGAGGTCCTGGCCGAGATCGAGACCGACAAGGCGACGGTCGAGGTCGAGGCCAGTGTTTCGGGTGTCGTCCGCAAGCACCTCGTCGGCGAGGGCGTGGCCGTCCCCATCGGGACGCCGATCGCCATCATCGGCACGGCCGACGAACCGATCGACGACATCGCCGGCCTTGCGGCGGCGCAGCGGCAGCCGGGCGCCGCGCCGGCAGCCACGGCGACTCCTTCGCAGCCGACGTTGGCTCCGGCGGCTGAGACGACTCCCGGCAGAATCCCGAGCGGCGTGCGCGCCTCTCCCCTGGCGCGACGAATGGCGAGCGAGAACGCCCTCGACCTGCGCACCGTCGCCGGCAGCGGTCCGGGCGGGCGCGTCACCAAGCGAGACGTGACGGCGGCGATGGGCCAGCCGAGAGCGGTCCCGCTCTTCGGCAGCGCCACCCAGGCTTCGCCCGGGCTTCCTCCACACCCGGAACAGGACGAAGTCGTTTCTCCCAGCCGGCTGCGCCAGGCCATCAGCCGCCGGATGACAGCCTCCAAGCAGCAGACGCCGCATTTCTATCTGACGGCCGACCTCGACGCGGCGCAGCTCGTGCGGATGCGGGCCGAGGCCAACGCCGCTCTGCCGGAGGACGCCCGGCTTTCCTTCCACGACTTCGTCGTGCGCGCCAGTGCCCTGGCGCTGCGGTCCTTTCCGGCGCTCAACGCTTCCCTCGACGGCGAGCGGATCGTCCGCCACGCCGCGGTCAACGTCGGCACGGCGGTGGCGGTCGAAGGAGGCCTGCTGACGGTCGTCGTGCGCGACGCCGACCTCAAACCTCTGCCGGTCATCTCGTCCGAACTGCGCCAGCTCGTCGCCCACGCCCGCGATGGGCGCGTCCGCCCCGAAGACATCGAAGGTTCGACGTTCACCGTCTCCAACCTGGGGATGTATGAAGTCGATGAATTCATCGCCATCATCAACCCGCCCGAGGCCGCCATCCTGGCCGTGGGCGCCGTCCGCGAGGTCCCCGTCGTCGAAGGCGGCCAGGTCATCCCGGGCTGGCGCATGGCGGTCACGCTGTCCGCCGACCACCGCGTAACGGACGGCGCCGAAGCCGCCCGCTGGCTGCAGCACCTGCGGACTTACCTCGAACACCCCCTGCGCCTGTTCCTTTAAGGCTGGCGCCTTGGCCGAGCCGGGCGGACGGTATACAATCTTCAGGCTATGGCCGACCCGGCGAAGATCCTGGTTGTCGACGATGAACCCGATACCGTCGGTCTGCTCGAACTGACCCTGCGCACCGCCGGCTACGAGATCCAGTCCGCCCGCAGCGGGCAGGAGGGTCTGCGTCTGGCGCTCGAGCAGGTCTTCGATCTGCTCCTGCTGGATGTGATGATGCCGGACCTGACAGGGTTCGACGTGATGCGAAGCCTGCAGGAGCTGCACGGCGCCTCGGAGAAGAGCCCGGTCGTGATCCTGACGGCGCGCGATCGTCCGGAGGACCGCGAGATCGGGGAGCGGCTGGGGGCGGTGGGCTACCTGGTCAAGCCGGCGACGCGAGGCCAGTTGGTGGATGCCATCCGCCAGGCGCTCGACTCGTCGGCTGGCCGTGCCTCCCACACCTGAGATCCAGCTCGCCTGGTTCTCCGCCGCCCTCGAAGAGCTGACGGCGTTTCTTCTCTCGCCACACATCTTCCGCCCGCTCCACCATCCTCCGCCTCGAATGGCCCAGGACCTCAGCCTGGGCAGTCTGCTGCTGGCCTTCGATGCACTCCACGCCTCTCGGCCGGCCCTCGCCGCGGCCGACCAGGCGCGTTGGGACCAGCTCCGCCTTCGGTGGGAGGCAGAGCGCGCCGCCCAGCCGGCCGTCATCGAAGCCAAGGCTTCGGCCGAGGTTCCCCGCCGCCTCAGCCTGTGGCGCGCCTACATGCAAGAGCTCGGAGAGAAACCCACCGAGGCCGACGAATACGCCTCCGAAGTCCGGCACAGAGTGATCATCGATCGTTTGCAGGGGGTTCTGGGAAGTCGATCGCAGGGGACCCCGATTGCCCTTCTCGATCGCCTCGATCGGGCTCTGCGACCCTGGCTCGAGCAGGCGCCGTTATTGTGGGGGCACAACCTGCGCGCCGCTTATCCCGAAGCGCGCTTTTGGTATCTTTACGGCCACCCCGAGCGGGGCCGGATCTTAGCTAACCCGGCCGAGCTGTAGGGCCAGGCTCAAGAAGAGCACGTCGCCCCCGCGGAAGCGGGGGCCCAGGCCCTGTGCCTTTCCTGGATTCCCGCACCACTCCGCTCCGCTTCGGGGGTGTCTTCGACTTCCGCGAGAATGACCTGTCTTTCTTTGTCCCCCCGCGCATCGCGCTTCGCATCGCGCTTCGCATCCCGGAGGGGATCCCAAAGGGGAGGCGGGGGTCCAGGCCTTTTTGTCCACCAGCGAAGGGTGAGGGCTACTTCGCGTAGTCGATCGCCCGGGTCTCGCGGATGACCGTGACTTTGATCTGACCGGGGTACTGCATCCCCTCTTCGATCTTCTTGGCTACGTCGCGCGCCAGACGCGTCGCCGCCAGGTCGTCGATGTCCTCCGGGGTGACGATCACCCGGATCTCGCGTCCGGCCTGCAGCGCGAAGCTTTGCGAGACCCCCTGGAAGGAATTGGCGATCTCCTCCAGGCCGCGCACCCGCTTGATGTACTGCTCCAGGCTCTCGCGTCGGGCTCCCGGGCGAGCGCCGCTGATGGCGTCGGCCGCTTCGACGATGACCGCTTCGACCGACTCCTGGTCGACCTCGTGATGGTGCGAGGCGATCGTGTTGACGACCTTAGGGTTGACCCCATGGCGGCGGGCGAACTCGGCGCCGATGGCGGCGTGCGTCCCCTCCACCTCGTGGTCCATGGCCTTGCCCAGATCGTGCAGCAGACCGCCGGCCTTACACAGGCCGACGTCGGCCCCCAGTTCGGAGGCGATCACCGCTGCCAGCTGCGCCACTTCGACGGCGTGCGCCAGTTGATTCTGTCCGTAGGAGGTGCGGTACTTGAGCCGGCCGAGCTTCTTGGTGATTTCCGGATGGAGTCCGGCCACCCCGGCATCGAACGCCGCTCGTTCGCCCTCTTCGACGATCGTCTTCTCGACGTCCTGGCGGGCCTGGTCGACGGTCTTCTCGATGTTCGCCGGATGGATGCGCCCATCCAGGATCAGCTTCTCCATCGACCGCCGGGCGATCTCGCGGCGCACCGAATCGAAGCTCGAGATGGTCACGGCTTCCGGCGTATCGTCCACGACGACGTCCACGCCGGCGGCCTGCTCGAAGGCGCGGATGTTGCGCCCGTTGCGGCCGATGATGCGGCCCTTCATCTCGTCCGACGGCAGCGGCACGACGGAGACCGTGATCTCGGCCACGTGGTCCGAAGCGACCCGTTGGATGGCGTCGGCGATCAGCTCGCGCGCTCGCCGCTCGCCCTCTCTCTGGGCCTCTTCCTCGATCTGACGGATCACGCGCACCATATCGGCGCGCGACTCGCGTTCGACTTCCGCCAGCAGCAGCGCCTTGGCCTCGTCCCGGCTCATGCCCGAGACGCGCTGCAATTCCTCCGTCGTCTGTCGACGCAGTGCCTCGAGCTCGTTTTCCTGCCGATCGAGGGCGCTCTGCCGCTTGTTCAGCTGCTCGTCGCGCTTTTCGATCTGCTCCACCCGCTTGTCGACCTCGGCCCGGCGGCGCTGCAGCCGCTCCTCCTCCCGCCCGAGCTCAGTCCGCCGCCGCGAGGCCTCGCTCTCGGCCTCGCCGCGCAGGCGCAGCGCCTCATCCCGCGCCCCGAGTTCGATCTCGCGCCCCTTGACGCGCGCCGACTCCAGGATCCCTTCGGCTTCCGCCTGGCGCGCCTGGCCGGCCCGCCGTTCCTGCATCTGTCGGACCAGAAAGCCGATCCCGACGCCCACCAGCAGGGCGATCAACCCGATCCCCAATCCGATCCCCAAGGATGCGCTCACAGTGTCTCCTCGATTTCGCCCTCGGCCGCCGCCCGCAGTCGGCGCAGCACCAGGCGGATGGTTTCGTTGTCAAAGCCGCGGCGCAGCAGATAGGCGTAGATCTTCTGGCGCCGGGCGGAGGTCTCTAGATTCTCCCAGCGCCGCGCCGCGCGCTGGACGGCAGCCCAGGCCGCTTCCGCTTCGTCGACGTCGGCCAGGGCCGAGTCGATGTGCGTCGGCGCGACCCCCTTGCGCCGCAGCTCGGCCCGCAGCATCGCCGCCCCCCGCGGCCGAAACGCCATCCGGTTCTCGACCCAGACCCGGGCGAACGCTCCGTCGTCCAGATCCCCGGCGGCGCGCAAGCGCTCGAGAACGGAGCCGATCGTCGGCGGGGGATAGCCGGCTCGTTCCAGCCGCCGCCGCACTTCGGCCTCGGAACGCGGGCGCCCGACCAGCAGCCGCCCGACGCGCTCCAGCGCCTCGGCCTCGCTCGACCGGTTCTCGATCGCCTGCAGCGCGTCGGGGTCGACGTCCATCCCGAGGCCCAGGCCGGCCGCCGCGGCAGACGCAATCGCCCGCCAGCGCCGGCCGTCCAGGTAGACCTGGACGCGCGAGGGACGTCTTCGATCAGCCTTGAGCGCGGTGATCTCCGCCATGCACGCCTCACCGCGGTCCAGGAGAATCAAGCAAGCCGCGGCCCGATCCTGCCGGCCACGGCTTGACACGACCGACGCGCCCGTTGCTCCGGACCGCGTCCGCGACTCCGCCTGCCACCCCGCCGCCTCAGCCGCGGGGAATGATGACGCCCCCTACCTCTCCGATTCTCCCTTCGTCATCTGCACAGGCGATAATCCTTCCTCACCGCGGAGTCCACTCGTCCTGTTTCCAGGTTCGTC
>CAYUWF010000036.1:0-4698 GCA_964448245.1 uncultured Anaerolineaceae bacterium
TTCACCTCTCTCAGTGGTCAGTGGTCAGTGGACAGTGGACGCGGAGCAGTAGCTGGTGACTGCGATTTGGCGATTGGCGATTCCTCCTGACCACCGACCACTCACCACTGAACCACTAGAATTTGACCAGCAGCGCCGTCAGGTACATCACCGCCACCCCGGCGGCGAAGCCGGCCAAGTTCGCCCACGTCATGGCCGAATCGCCGTGCCGCGCGGCGTCGTCGCGCAGCAAGCGGCCGACTTCGACGATCACCTGCCAGATCGCGCCCAGGCCGATGCCGAGGAAGATCGCCGCCAGAATGGGACTGTAGGCGAAGCCGCCGATCCAGGCGCCGAGGATCGCCGGGGCGCCGGCGATCAGCGCCAGCACGACGAAGGTCTTCAGGTGCGGTCGGTAGCCGGCCGGTGGCCCTTCCCGCCCCGGCGTCAGCGGCGCGGCGATGCCGATGCCTTCGGTGATGTTGTGCAGGGTGAACCCCACCACCAGGAACGACCCGAGCGCGGCCTCCCCCAGCGAGAAGGCCGCACCGATGGCCATGCCTTCCCCCATGTTATGCAGGCCGATTCCGATCGCCATCATGCCGGCGACGTACAGCGCCCGCGGCGTGGCGGAGCCCTCGCCGCCGGGCCGGCGCAGCGCCCCGACGACGAGCAGCACCAACCAGGCCAGCAGCGCCGAAAACAGCACCAGCGCTTGGCCCTGCACGACGTCCGGCAGGCCGGCCGCTACTTCGAAGGCCTCCAGCGCGGTATCGATCAGCAGGAAGACCAGCATGCCGATGGTCAGCGCCAGGACGGCGTTAAGCGCCTTGCGCCCCATTCGCCGCATCGCGGGAAACCACAGCATGCCGAGAGCGACCGGGACGATCCCGACGAAAACGCCCAGCAGGCCGTAGGCCAGGAATTGAGTCGCGCCGGGAGTGGGAGTCTCCACCGCCACCGCCACTTCCCCCTCGAAGGCCAGACCGGTCGAGGTCAACACCAGCACGATATTCGGTTCCCCGTAGACCCAGGGATAGGGGATGGTGAGCGTCGCCCGTCCCAGCCGCGGTATTTCTGACGACGGGTCAATGGTGAAATCCCAGTAGGCATCGTCGACGAGGACCTGGGCGATGGTCACCGGTGCCGGCCCGCCGTTGACGATCGTCGCCCGAAAACCGTCCGCCGTCACGTCGATCCGCTCGAAGCTCAGCGCCTCCGCAGGCGGCAAGTCGGACCGGAAAACCGCCAAGGGATCACCGAAGGCCAGGAAAGCGAGCATCGCTGCCAGCGCCGCCAGCGGGATGAGCCACACCAGCCACGGGGGCAGGGAACGGCGACCGGAGGCGGTCTCGCGGGCGCTCACCCCGCGGCCTGCCACAGAAGACTCCGACGAAGGCCGCGGGGTCATGCGGTCACCTCGAAGAACCCCATCCATCCCAGCTCGACGAATTCGCTCTGGTGCGCGTGGAACATATGCAGCCCTGGCTCGAAGCCTTTGAAGTCGAACTCGAGAATCCCCCGCTGCGCCTGACACTGCATGATGGTATCGACGGTCTTGTGGGTCGGGCGCAGGGTTGTGCCGTGGTCGTAGTAGTCGAAGAAGTTGCCGTGCAGATGCAGCGAGTTGATCGGGTCGAATTCGGTGATGTTGACCAGGTACAGGCGCTGGCGCTGGTCGAGGCGGATGCGAATCGGGTCGTTCATGTAGGCGAAGGCGACGGTGTTGACGGCGTAGACCTCGTTCTCGCCGTCGAAGTTGGTATCGAAGGCGTTCATCACCATCACCATCTCGTTGATGTCCTTGTTCTCGGGAAAGAGATGGTTGCGCGAGCGGGCGATGGCCTCGTCCTCTCCCTGGTGCCGGGCCGGATCGGGGTCGATAATGAAGGCGCCGTACAGCCCTTTGTGGATGTGACGCTTGAGCGGGTTGCTATGGCAATGGTAGAGATGGCAGCCGAAGGGGAAGGCGTCGAACTCGTAGATGGTCCTGCCCCCGGGAGGGATGTCTCCAGCTCCGATGCCCGGCACGCCGTCCATGGAAGCGGCGTGGATGCCGTGGAAGTGGATCGTGTGCGGGTGGCTGCCGCCGTTGAAGAACTCGATGCGGATCCGGTCGCCCTCGACGCAGCGCAGCGTCGGGCCGGGCACTCGACCGTTGTAGACCCAGCCCGGGAAGAAAACCCCCGGCGCGATCTCGAACTCCTTGTCGACCGCCACGATGCTGTACTCGCGCAGGGTCTGACCGCCGGACAGCGTACTGACCTGGCCGAAGTCCCAGTCTTGCAGAATCGCGTGCGGGTCAAAACCGTTGCGGGCGTTGTCGACCTGGCCGACGGTGCCCATCCCGCCGTGGTGGTGGCCTGCTGGATAGTCCTGCTCCGTCGCCGGCGCCGGCGGCGTGGGCTCCTGGCGAAGCAGCGAAGCATGGTCGTGGGCGGCGTGGTCAAGTCCCGGCCCTAACGTCGCGGCGACCGCCGTGGCCCCGCCGCTGAGCAGACCGGCCTTGATGAAGTCCCGGCGGGACATCCTGCTCTTGCCGGGTTCGGGAGAATCCATCGTCCTAAACTCCTTCCACAATGGTCTCGGGGACCACGAAGACTTCGTCGGTCACGCGCCGGCTCAACGGAACGATCGCACCCGAGTCGACGGCTTCGACATGCAGCGGACCGTCAAAGGGACCGCGTTCGACAACGCGCAGCCGCGCCGGCGGCCGCAGACCGAGACGGTCGAGATAACGGAGCAGGTCGGGGTCGCGATCGGAGACGCGGGCGACGACCGCCTCTGTCCCCGCTTCCAGGTCGGACAAACGCATCTCATGGCGGGGCGGCAGGCTGCCGTCGCGCTGTGGGATGGGGGCGCCGTGGGGGTCGGCCGCCGGATCGCCCAGGTAGGCGGCGATGCGCTCCTCGAAGTCCTCCGAGATGACATGCTCGAGGTGGTCGGCTTCGGTGTGGACCTCGTCCCACGAGTAGCCCAGGGCCGACGTCAAATACGACTCGATCAGGCGGTGATGGCGGACGACTTCCAGAGCCGCCGCGCGGCCTTTGGGGGTCAAACGCACGCCTCGATAGCGGGTGTAGGTCACCAGGCGCTCAGGCGCGGCGGCCAGTTTCTTGAGCATCCCGGTGACGGAAGCGCGCGTCACGCCGAGCTTGTCCGCCAGGGCGGCCGTGCCAGCCGGCGCTCCGGCCGTTTCCTCACCGGCTTCGTAAATGGCCTTGAGATAGTCTTCGACCGCAGGGCTCAGGCGTATCAAGACAAACTCCTAAGTTAAGTATACCTAACTTAGTCAAGATTGGCAAGCCCTTTCTTCTGGCGCCTGGCGCCGGGCCAGCCTCAAGCGATTGCTGCCACTACTGGGGGAACGGCATCCTTCGATTGAGCCTGCCCCGAGCGACCGCGAAGCGTCCCCGAGGGAAGCCGAGGGGCTCAGGATGCCTCTCTCTCAGGCGCGCTGAGCGAAGTCGAAGCGCGCCGGCGAGGGCGAGAAACGAACTTGGGCGCGGAAGGTCACCCCGGTCGTGGTGCAACATCTCCGGCCCGAGCCAACCCGGGAGCCGACGGGGGAATCGGAGGACGACGACCGCCAGCGGCACGACCAGACGCAGTGTCTTCATCGACCCTCTTCCGCCTCGCGCCGCCGGAGCGCCACCAGGGACAACATTTCAAAGACCAGATTCGCCGCCAGGATGGCGGTGATTCCGGCGGAGTCATACGGCGGGGAGACCTCCATAGGGCGAAGCCGACGACCTCGAGCCCCGCCAGCCCCCGGACGAGGGACAATAACTGGTGGCTGGTGAAACCCCCGACCTCGGGCGTACCGGTGCCGGGCGCAAAGGCCGGGTCGACTGAGTCGATGTCGAGGGTCAGGTAGATCGGCGCGTGCACCGTCTCGCGGATGGCCTCGACCACCCGCGGCATCCCCAGGGCCAGCGCCTCGTCGAGCGTGACGATGCGCGCGCCGAGGCGCCGCGCCTCGGCCAGGTCGCCGGCGGCCGTCGTCGGCCCGCGCACGCCCACCTGGATGTAGCCCGGACGAACGAGCTGCTCCTCGATCGCCCGGCGAAAGGGAGTGCCGTGGCTGTAGGGCCTCCCGCCGTACTCGCTCGGCCAGGTGTCCGGATGAGCGTCGAAACGGATCAATGACAGCGGTCCGTACTTGGCGTGGTGCGCTCGCAGCAGCGGCAGGCTGATCGAATGATCACCGCTGAGGGCGATCAGCGTCGCCCCCCGATCGAGCAGCGCCGACGCCTCCTTCTGGATGTTCACCTAAGTGTCTTCGATCGACGGAGGAATGACGTCGACGTCGCCGGTGTCGATGACGTTCAGGTGCTACAGCGGGTGTACTTCCAGCGCCTTGTTGTAGCCCCACTGGAGCAAGGAGGCCTCGCGGATGGCGCGTGGGCCGAGGCGGGCGCCGCTGCGGTAGGAGGCGCCCGAGTCGAACGGCACACCGACGATGGCCACATCCCCGCGGCCGATGGCGCGGGTCACCGGGCGACGCATGAACGAGGGGATCCCGGCCAAGGGCTGCCGGTCCGAACCGAAGGCGTCGTTGGCCATAGGGAAACCTCCACTGCCCTTGAGGAAACCGGTAACCCCCTCGGATCGCCGGCGTTTCTCGAACCGGCTCACTCCCCCACCCCTGCCCCTCCCCCGCATGAGGCAGTCTGTGACGTCAGCTTACAGCGGGGGAGGGGATGTTCTTTTCGAGGG
>CAYUWF010000036.1:4798-20068 GCA_964448245.1 uncultured Anaerolineaceae bacterium
GGGTAGGGGGTGAGGCCGAAACCAGATCAATCAGAACGAAGGTGGACAGCCAGCTACGCTTCCAGCCCGTGGGCCGCGAGCAGGGCCGCATCCGCCATCAGGCTGTTTGTCGGCCCGTCCGCCACCACCTGTCCCTGGTCGAGTACGACCGTGCGCGGGAAGAGCTCCTGGACCATCCGCAGGTCGTGCGTCGAGACCAGCATCGTCTGCGGCAGTTCGCCCAGCAGGCGAATCAGGCCGCGGCGGCCGCGCGGGTCAAGCCCGGCCGTCGGCTCATCGAGCACTAGGATCTCGGGGTCCATCGCCAACACCGTGGCGATGGCGACGCGCTTCTTCTCCCCGCCGCTCAAATGGTGCGGCACGCGCCCCTCGCTGCCCGGCATCCCGACCGACGTCAGCGCCTGCTGCACCCGACGGCTGACCTCCGTTTCGTCCAGGCCCATGTACATCGGTCCGAAGGCGACGTCTTCCCCCACCGACGGCGAGAACAGTTGGTCGTCCGGGTCCTGAAAAACCAGACCGACCGAGGCGCGGATTCGGCCCAGGTTCTCATCTTCCACCGGGAGGCCACACACGCGCACGTCCCCCTGGCCGCGCAGGATGCCGTTGAGATGCAGGATCAGCGTCGATTTCCCGGCGCCGTTGGGGCCGACCAGGGCAACCTTCTCGCCGGGCGAGATGTGCAGATCGACCCCGCGCAGCGCCTGGGATCCGTCCGGATAGGCGAAGCTGAGTCCGCGGACTTCGATCGTGTGATGCATGCGTCAGGGCCTCGACGCCCGGGCCAGCAGGCCAGCCAGGAGCAGCACGGCTCCGGCGGCGGCCAGCCAATCCGTGGGGCGCATGGCGCGCTGGGCGAGGCTGGGCATCTGGCCTTTGTAGCCGCGGGCCAGCATCGCGGCGTGGACGCGCTCGCTGCGCTCGAGCGCCCGCAGGAACAGACTGCCGACCATGTTCCCGGCCACACGGCCTTGCCAAAGGGCGGAGGGCTTGCGGCGGCCCTCGACGGACGCCGAGCGCGCGGTCCGAGCGCGCAGCATGCGGGCGGTCTCGTCGGCCATCACAAAGAAGTAGCGGTACATGAACCCGATCGTGGCGACGAGCAGGCGCGGCAGGCGCAAGGCGCCCAGGGCCCACAACACGTCCGGAAACGGGGTGACGGCGGTGAGCAGGATCGCCGCCTGGATCGCGATCCACGATCGCAGCAGGAGGCTGAGGAAACGCTCCAGCCCTTGGGCGGTGATGGTCCACCCGAGAAGAGGGGTTTGGTAAATCACTTCGCCCGGAACGGTGAACAGGAGCGGGACCGCCACCAGTGCAAAGGGAAGAGCGATGTACGATCGCCGCAACGCGAAGGTCACCCCCAGGCCGCTGGCCAACGCCGCGGCCAGGGCCAGCAGCAGCAAGAAGCCGAAGCCGGTCCACACACCGACCGGCATCAAACCGGCAGCCACGATGAAAGCCAGGACGACCACCACCCTGACCCGGGGATCGAGGTGGTGAATGAAGCTCGCACGCGGACGGTACTGGTCGGTGAGGTCGAAGTGCATCCGTTAGCGCCCGGCGGTGTGGCGGCGCGTCGCCAGCCGTCCGACGAGGACTGCGCCGCCGAAGACAACCAGTGTCCCGAGCATGACGGCCGCGATCGTCGCCAGGGCCGGGTTGGAAACGAAAGGCACGCTGTAGTTGGGCAGGAGCTGATACGGCGCGGCCTGGCCGAGGCCCAGGAAACCGTATTGCCGGGCGACCGATTCCAGGCCATCCGGGCTCGGTGAGGCCAGTGGGGAGAACGCCGCCACCATCAGCGCCAGCGCCAGGCCGATCAGGACGAACGTTGCCTTTCGGGTCCCGGGCGCCGCCGCGCCGCCCCGCAGCAGCTCCGGTCGGGTGGCCATGAGCAGGCCGACGGCCGCCGCCGTGATGATCCCTTCGCCGATCCCAATCAGGGCGTGCACCGACCCCATCGCCGCCGCGGCCAGGGCCAGTGGCGACGTCCCCGAGGCCGCCAGCTCGATCGAGGTCGCCACGGCGGCCACGACCACCGAGATCCAGCCGGCGGCAAAAGCCGCTGCCAGGCTGGCCGTCCTTGACCCGCCGCCGAACCGACAGGCCAGTCTGTACGTCAGGTAGCCCGAGAACGTCGCCACCACGCCCATGTTGACGATGTTCCAGCCCATCACCAGCAGACCGCCGTCCTGGAACAGCAGCCCCTGGACGACAAGGACGGCCGTCATCATCAGCGTTGCCGCCCACGGGCCCATGACGATCGCCGCCAGCGCCGCGCCGATCAAATGGCCGGAGGTCCCGGCGGCCACCGGGAAATTAATCGCCTGCGCGGCGAAGATGAACGCCGCCAGAACCCCCATCATCGGCACCATTCGGTCGTCGAGCTGCCGCCGCGTCTGGCGCAGCGCGAGGACAATCATCAGGAGGGCGATCGCCCAGCCGATGGCAGCCATGGCCGGCGTGAGGAATCCATCGGGGATGTGGATTCGGGCCAGCGCGGCGACCACGGGCTAGCCTTCCTTCCGCAGGCGACCGGCGCACTTGCGGCAGCGGCCGGGCAGAGTCAGATGGTCGGCCTGGAGCAGGAACCCGTGGCGCCGTCGAACCTGCGCGGCGAGCCCCAGCACCGGCGCCGGATCGAGCTCGGCCACGGCGCCGCACTCCGAGCAAACGAGATGGTGGTGAGGATGATCGAGATCCCGCAGCGAGAAACGCGCCGGACCGCCATCGTCCAGCCCGTCCACCAGGCCGGCCGCCCGCAGCGACTCGAGCGTCCGGTAGACGGTGGCGGCGTTCAGGCCCGGAAGTAGCCGGGCCGCCTGGCGGTAGACCTCGGTGGCGGTCGGGTGGCCGCCGAGATGCGAGACCGTCTCGAGGATGACGCTGCGCTGCGGGGTGACGCGCATCCCCCGCAGCCGCATTTCCTCCTGCAAGCGCGCATCACAGCTCATCCAGCCTTCCTGCGAGAGGTTGCATCTGCACTATACCGCAGGAAGAGGCGGGTGACAAGACCCGCGGGCGCCGGAGCGCTGGGAGGCGACTTCCCGATTCGGAAACGGTGTCGACGAGCGGGGATGTGCGTATAGCGCATCCCCGCTCGAATGCCGTTCGAAACACCTGGGGGGCTCCTCGCTCCACGCTCCGCTTCGCCAAACGTCTCGCTCGGAATGGCACAAGACGAAGGGGGGTTGACATCCGCCGGCTCCCCCATCCATGTCATTCCGTGCCCCGCACCATGGTCCCCGGAGCGAAGCGGAGTGGGAGGGGCGACACCTGCGCCTGCAGCTGCGCCTGAGGCGCAGGTGCAAGTGGGAATCCCCGATGCGCGGCAAACAGCAGCTGAGCCTGGGCGCAGAAGGCGTTGCGCGGGGCGACAGTCCGGCCACCAACGTCTTCCTTCCGGCCTCACCCTCTGCCCCTGGCGGAGCAGCGTGTAAGGCCTCTCCGCGGTGCGAAAAGCCTTCTCCCCAAGCGGGCATTGCGGAGAGCCCTTCCAGGGTGCTTCGCCAGGGGATGGAGTCTTGGAGGGGTCGGGGGTGGGAGTGCGACAAGTTGAGGCGAGGCCGTCCACAGAAAAGCGAGTACCACTCTCCTCGCCTCATATCAATAGGAACCCCCGCATCCCGCGCCGGTCGGGGACGTGGAAAGCAGCCCCGGGAGATCCGGGCGTGGCATCGGCAGCGCCAGCCCTTGCCGAGACCCTTTATAATCGGTCGACAATCTCCGACACGGCCCGCTGTGCTGTGCCGGTCGGGTGCACATGCCGAACGAAGCGGATGTTGAGCTGGTAACCAGCGCCCGTGTCCCCACTCCGACGGGCGAGTTCCAACTGCGCCTGTACCACGACTCCAAGGACGGCCAGGACCACCTGGCGCTGGTGATGGGCCCGCTGGCCGAGGCCGAAGGGGTGCTGACCCGGCTCCACTCCGAGTGCTTCACCGGGGACGTGCTGTACTCCCTGCGTTGTGACTGCGGCGAGCAGTTGCGCCGGGCCATTGAGATGATCGCCGCCGAGGGGCGCGGCGTGTTGATCTACCTGCGCCAGGAAGGGCGCGGCATCGGACTGCGCGACAAGCTGCGGGCCTACAACCTTCAGGATGAGGGCCTGGACACCGTCGACGCCAACCTGGCCCTCGGCCACCAGGCCGACGAGCGCGACTACGGCGCCGCCGCCCGCATCCTGGGCCACCTCGGGGTCCGCTCCGTAAGGTTGCTGACCAACAATCCCGGCAAGATCGATGCGCTACGCGAGCTGGGGATCAACGTGGTGGCCCGCCTGCCCCTGCTGATCCCCGCCACGGACGAGAGCGAGGCCTATTTGCAGACCAAGCGGACGCGCATGAACCATTGGATCAACGTGGACTCGAATCCGACCCCGCCGAGTCGCCGCCCTGCCCGTGATCGATGACGTCCTAAAAGCGACTAAAGCCCGGCTGTCGGCGGCTGCTCCGGCCGACCGTCCCTTCGTTACCCTTAGCTACGCCCAAAGCCTTGACGGTTCCATCGCCCTCGGAGACGGCCGCCCGCTGGCTCTCTCCAGCCCGCCGTCCCTGTTTCGCACCCACGCCCTGCGCGCCCGCCACGATGGGCTGCTCGTCGGAGTCGGCACGATTCTGACCGACGACCCTCAGCTCACCGTCCGGCATGCCCCCGGGCCGAATCCCCACCCGGTCATCCTCGATACCCATCTGCGCACTCCCCTGCCGGCGCGCGTCTTCGCCAATCCGAGCCGGCCGTGGTTTGTGGCCGGGACTCCGGTGGCCCCTGCCCGGCGCGCCGCCCTGCTCGCCGCCGGCGCGCAAGTGCTGGAGGCGCCTCGCACGACCGAGAACCTCATCGACCTCCCCGCCGCGCTCGCTCTCTTGCTGGGGCGCGGTCTGAACTCGCTAATGGTCGAGGGCGGCTCGCGCGTCCTGCGCTCTTTCCTCACCGCCGGCCTGGTCGACTGGGTCGTGATCACGCTGGCGCCGGTCTTCACCGCCGGCAAACCCGCCCTAGCCTCCGGCGCCGGCGACCTCCCCGGCCTGCGCCTGCTCGGCTGGGAACCATCCGGGCCGGACTTGATCCTATGGGGTGAGCTGCGGTGACCGGTCCGGCTTGGCGACGTGCGCTGTACTTCACCGCCCCCTCGGCGGTCGAACTCCGCGAGGAACTTCTCCCCTCCCCGGGGCCGGGAGAGATCCTGGTTCGCACGCTGGTCAGCGGCATCAGTGCCGGCACCGAGCTTCTCATCTATAGCGGCCTCGCCCCGGCCGGGATGCCGGCCGACGCCGCCCTGCCGTCCCTGCCCGGCACCCTGGCCTTTCCGCTCAAGTACGGATACGCCGCCGTCGGTCGTGTGATACAACTCGGCGAGGGAGTCGACACGTCCCGCCTCGGGGGCTTGGCCTTCGCCTTCCAGCCTCACCAGACGCATTTCGTCGCACGGGTCGAGGAGACGATCTCTCTGCCTGCAGACTTTCCCATCGAGCGCGCCGTCCTGCTTCCCAGCGCGGAGACCGCGGTCAACCTGGTCCAGGACGGCCGGCCTCTCGCCGGGGAGAAGGTGATCGTGTTCGGGCAGGGTGTGGTGGGGCTGCTGACGACGGCGCTCCTGGCGCTCATGCCGCTGGCGATCCTGGTGACTCTCGACCGCCACGCCCGGCGCCGCCAGGCCTCCCTGGCCCTGGGCGCGCAGCAGTCCCTCGATCCCGGCAGCGACGACGCCGGTCGTTTGGCCCAGGCGCTGGCCGATGCCTCTCCTCCCGGCGCCGATCTGGCATTCGAACTGAGCGGCGATCCCGCCGTCCTCGACCAGGCCCTCCACGCCACCGGTTACGATGGACGAATCGTCATCGGCTCCTGGTACGGGGAGAAACGAGCGTCGCTCGACCTGGGAGCCGACTTTCACCGGAGCCGCATCCGCCTGATCAGCAGTCAGGTCAGCACGCTTGCCCCGGAATTGCGCGGACGATGGACCCACGCCCGCCGCCTGGCTTTCGCCCTCTCTTTCCTGCAGCAGGTCGCGCCCGAGGGCCTGATCACGCATCGGCTGGCTTTCGAAGAGGCGGCGGATGCCTATCGCTTGCTCGCCGACCATCCGGAAGAGGCGATTCAGGTGCTGCTCACCTACCGGGAAAGCGCGTGAGGCCGAATCCGATGTACCGGCTCAGCTTGCAGCGCGACTTCGAGGCTCGCCACTACCTGATCGGCGGGGATTGGGGCGCCGAGAACGTCGAGCATGCCCATCCCTACCGCGTCGAGTGGATCCTCGAAGGACCTTCTCTCGACGAACACGGCTACCTGGTCGACCTGGTGGAAATCGAAAAACACCTCGAGGCAATCCTGCGCTCGGTCCGCGGCCGGGTGCTCAACGATCTGCCGGAGTTCGCCGGGCTCAACCCGAGTCTGGAGCACTTCGCCCGGATCCTCGCTGGACGATTGGGCACGGCCTTGGTCGGGAAACACCTTACCGTCCACCTCGTTCGACTGTGGGAGAGCGAAACGGCCTGGGCTTCCTTTCGCCAGGAGTTGTAGTGCGCGTTGGATGGGTCATCGATGGGAGCCTCGAGCAGCTCTCCGGCGGCTACCTGTACGATCGCATCGTCGTCGACTACCTGCGCCGCCACGCCGTCGAGGTCGCCGTCCTCTCGCTGCCCACCGGCTCCTACGGCTCGCGCCTGGCCCGCGGCTTGCGATCAGAGGCGGAGCATCTCATCGCCGCCGCCTCGCCGGACGTTCTGGTGCAGGACGAACTCTCCCACCCGGCGTTGATCCGGTCGAATCGACGCCTGGCCCGTTCTCGACCCGGGCTGATGCGCGTCGGGCTCGTGCATCACCTGAAGTCCAGCGAGCCGCGCAGCTTCCTGGCCAACGCCGTCTACCGCCAGATCGAGCGCCGCTATCTGGCCTCGGTCGACGCCTTCATCTTCAACAGCCGAGCCACGCGCGCCTCAGTGGAACGCCTGGGTCTGGCGGCCTCCCCCTCGGTCGTCGCACGGCCCGGCGCCGATCGGCTCCCGGTCGACTTCGCCTCGGAGACGATCGACGCCCGGGCCCGCGCCGCCGGGCCGCTGCGCGTCTTGTTCCTCGGCAATCTCATCCCGCGCAAGGGCTTGCTCACCCTGGTCGAAGCCGTGGCCCTGCTCCCGGCCGATTCGGTGCAGCTCCACATCGTCGGCTCGACCGAGATCGATCCGCACCACACGCAAAAGGTCCGGCGCAGGGTCGGCGCCCTGCGCCTCGCTCGGTCCGTCACATTTCTCGGTGCGCTCGATGGGGAGGCTCTGGCGCGAGTGATGCTCGAGTCGCAAGTGCTCGCTGTCCCTTCCTCGTACGAGGGCTACGGCATGGCCTATCTGGAAGGCATGGGCTACGGCTTGCCGGCCATCGCCGGGACCGAGGGCGGCGCCGGCGAGTTCGTGCGCGACGGCGAAAACGGCTTCCTGGTGCAGGCCGACGATCCGGCGGGTCTCGCCGTCCATCTGGCGAACCTGGACGCCGACCGCGCCTGGCTGGCCCGCCTGGCGCTCGCCGCCCGAAAGACCTACCTGGCCCATCCGTCCTGGGAGGACACCGGCGGCGCTGTTCTGGCATTCCTGGCCAGTCTGGTGCAAGCCGTGAATCCGCAACCGGCCTCGGTCCCCCGACCCCCCACCTGTGCTATCCTCAATCATCCGGAAAGACGCAGGCCGATTGCCTTGGAGGTAGCGAGATGAGTCAGAAGACGTTGCGCGCGGCGATCCTCGTGATGGGTCTCTTCACTGCTCTCGTTCACCTCGTGCTCCTCAACCTATCCTTCGTCCAGGAGACTGGGTCTCCCGACCTGCTCTTCACGCTGAACGGTCTGGGCTACCTGGCGTTTCTGACTGCCTTCTTTTGGGAGGGGGTTCCCTTCTTCTCGACGCGGCGGCGCCTTCTCCATTACTTGTTCATCGCCTACACCGCCGTTACCGTGCTGGCATGGGTGGCCATGGGGGCTAGAAATGCCATCGGCTACGTCACGAAGCTCGACGAAGTCCTCTTGATCGCGGCTTTGGTCCTCGACCTCCGGCTCGAGAAGAAGGCCTGAGCCGAATTTCGGAGATTCGGCAAGCGGGACGAGCGCACCGAGCCTTTCCAGCGGTACCTCGCCGCCGAGAAAGCCGCTCGACGACCGCTGCCTCAAAGCGCACGTCTGGCCGACGCTGGTCGCCTCGCTTCCGGCGCCGACTCCGTCGGCGCCCACCGATGACCGAGATGTGCTATCCTGAATCCACCGAAGGGCGAACCCCGACGACCCTGGAGGTAGCGAGATGAGCCAGAAGACATTGCGGGCGGCGATCCTGGTGATGGGCTTGTTTACGGGGATCGTCCACCTGGTCGTTCTCACCCTGCGCGGCGGTTTCTTTCCGCTCAGCGACCTGGACTACCTGTTTCTCCTGAACGGGCTGGGATACCTGGTCCTGCTTTTCGTCTTTTTCACGAACCCGACCTTCGACCGAGGCCGGACCCCTCTACTTCACTACATCTTCATCGGCTATACGGCGGCCACGATCCTGGCCTGGTTCGCCCTGGGCACGCTGACTGACAAGCTGGCCTGGGTGACCAAGTTGGACGAGGTCCTTCTGATCGTGGCGCTCATCGTCGACCTGCGCATCGAGCAGAAAGCCTGAGCCAACCCCCCGCTGTCGAAAGGCAGGCCGTTCCCGGCCTGTCGTTTCAGCGCTACCTCGCCGCCAAGCAGGCCCTCGACGACCGCTCGCTGAACGAACGAGTGTGGCGGACGTTCGCCGGGTGCCTCGAGCCCGGCCGCGCCGAGCGCCCGCTGCGGCTGCTCGAGGTCGGCGCCGGCATTGGCGGGATGCTCGAGCGGACGCTCGCGCGAATCGACCTCGGCCACGCGGAGTACTACGCCCTCGACTCGGAAGCCGCCCATCTCCCGGAGGCGGCGCACCGGTTGCAGGCCTGGGCCGCGGCCCGCGCCGCCGGATGGTCCCGCCTCGGCGACGAGCACTGGCGCGTGGAGGCGCCCGGCGCCCGCGTCGACATCCATTGGGTCACGGCCTCGCTCTTCGACGAAGCCATCCCGAGCACGCCGTTCGATGTCGTCCTGGCGCACGCCTTTCTCGATCTGGTCGACCTCGATCGGGCGCTGCCGCGCATCCTCGGCCGGCTCCGTCCCGGCGGTCTGTGCTACTTTTCGCTGAACTTCGACGGCCTGACGGCGTTCCTGCCCGAAATCGATCCGCAGCTCGACGAGGCGATCGTCCGCGCCTATCACGCCACGATGGACGTCCGGCGCGACGGACCGCACCCCTCGGGAGACAGCCGGACCGGCCGGCGCCTGGTGGGAGAGCTCCCCCGCCACGGCGTCGAACTGCTCGCCGCCGGAGCCTCCGACTGGGTTGTCTTCCCCCGCGAGGGCATCTACCCGGAGGGCGAGGCGCTTATCCTGTTCGGGATTCTCGACATGGTCGGGGAGGCGGTCGAAGGCAGCGCCGCCGTTTCAACCGACCAGATCTCGACCTGGACCGCGCGCCGCCGGCGCCAGGTGGAAGACGGGCAGTTGGTTTTCATTGCCCATCAGCTGGACGTGCTGGGACGGATCCTGCGCTAAGGGCCCGAAAGAGGGCCGCCGCGTGCGGCCAGGGCCTGGCACCCTCTGCTCTAAACCGACGACCGGGGGGCGCTACTCCTCGCAATCGCTCCGAATCATGGGTATCACTTCGAATTGCATGTCGCTTCCCGGCAGCGAAAGGTAGCTCACGTCCGGCAGCCGGCCCATCTCGGTACCGAAGATGTGGTCGAAAATGATCCGGAAACTGTTGACCGGCGTGACGGTGGGGTAAAGCCACCGGGACCCATCTCCAGGAAGGTGATAGGCATTCAGGATATCCATCCGCCGACCGTCCGTCCGGAACTCCGGGCTGCCGTGGTCACCCTGAAGCACGATGACCGGAGGCACGGCAGAGCGTTCGAGGATGCCGTCGATGATCGGCAGCATCCTCGAGTTGAGGTAGACGACTTGGTCTGGATACCCGGGTTGGTGCGCCTCTTGGTTCGGCAGAAAGCGGCCGTCTCTGGCAAAGATGTAGGGATCGTGGGGGATGCGAATGTGGGCGAAGACGAATTTCGGCCCTGCCAGGTCAGGGGCTTCCTCCAGCGCGTTGAAGACGGCGGTGATCTCATGGTAGCGGTCCACTTTGGGCGAGTTTTCGATCAAGGCCGTCAGGCTCCGTCCGAGCGATGAGCCATTGTCCAGCAGGATCGCTCCGGCGGTGGTCCTGAACAGCAGTCCCTCGAACTCCGTGGCACCGGCGAGCGAGGCGGCGCGCAGCGCCGGCAGACCACTCGGCTGGAGGTAGACGTCGGCATCCGGCCACTGGGTTGAGGGATAGCCCGAGTCGATGGCCACGATGCGATACCCGGCCTGCCCGAGAAACGAGCGGACGGCGTTGTGCCGGATGAAGGCCGACATGCCGATGGTGTCGTCGCGCGGGAAGAAGTCCTCGAGGTAGGCCATGTTCAGCGATGAGCCGAGCGACAACGACGTCCGGGCGTAGTTGCTCTGGCTGCAGCGGGCGACATAGAAGCCGCGCGCTTCAAGCTCACGCAGGAAAGGCTCATTCTCCAGGCCGTAAGACAGGCGCAGGATGTCGTCCCGGGTATAGGCGTCGAGGATGATGTAGTAGATATCCGGCATGGCGGCCGGAGCCTGAGGCGGAGGCGCCTGGGGCGGAGGGGCCTGATCGCCGGTCCGCTCGGCCGCCAGGTTGGCCCGCGTGATCTGGCCGCCGTGAATGACGATTTGCAGGGACGGCAGGATCAGCAGCACCAAGGCGAGGACATTCAGGAAAGGGGTCAGCCGGCCCGGGTCGCGCACACGCCGGATCCACAGGGCACCGGCGATTCCCACCGTCGCCCAGACCAGTGCCAGGTACCGATGCCTGCCCACGACCTCCCCCAGGAGCACGTATGCTTTGAGGGATCCGTAAACGTGACCATAGGAGAAGAACAGGATGAGCCCCAGGCTCGCCAGAAGCGCCGCCCGGTGACGGTCGCGCAAGACCAGCCAACTCAGCCCCAGAAGCAGGAGAGCGACTGAGATCGTCACCAACAGAGGCCGGAACATCATGGCCGGAGACGTCTCTTCGATGTTGTGCGCGAAGAGGGCGAGGATGGGGTAGGCCGCCAGAATGATCGGATGGAGAGGAGTCGCCGAGAGCCGCTGGAGGAGGTAGGTCAATCTCCGTTTCACGGTCGCACCCGATAGGTCGAGTCGTCGATTTCCCCCGACGATGGGGCCGGGCGCATCACAGGCCCAGTTCCGTTCCATGCCTTGCGAGTACGGACGGCGGCAGCCGGCAGGCCCTCCGCGTCACCAGCAAGTTGCTGAAAAACCCTCTTCCCACCTCACCCCCCGACCCCCTCTCCGCGGACAGGGCCCGGGTGCGCATGGAGTCGTGGCGGAGAGGCCCTCCGCTTCGCTACGGGCGGCTCCGCACGGGGCGGAGGTCTGGGGGGTGGGGGGAGCTTCGCTCCCCCCACCCCCCAGGAATAGGATCCCCGTCCCCTGCAGGAATCCCAGGGGCGCGCGGCGCGGCGGGCGCAGGGGGAGCCCCTTCGGGATGCTTCGCGAGGGTCAGGGGTGGGGGTTTGACGACCGTATCCATTCTTTTCGCAACCTGCTAGATTCGCTCTTGACATCATTCCGGAACGGACCCCGCCTCCGCCTTCTCCTTGGACAGCCACCCTCCCAGCCACAATCCGACTGCGCCGAACGCGACGTCACGCAGGCGGATGACGACGGCCAGGCTAAGCGCCTGGGCCGAGCTGGCGCCAAGGGTCGTCAGAGCGAGCAGCAAGCTGGCCTCCAGGGCGCCCGCCGCTCCTGGAAGCGGCACAAACAAAGCCAATCGGGCGGCGGTAACGACCGCGATGACTTGCGCCGGAGTGAGGGCGATTTCCAGAAAGCGCAGGGCGAGGGCCCATTCCACCAGAAGCAGTCCCCAACTGAGGACGGAAAAACCTGCGCCGGCCGCGAGCCCTGCCGGCGCATGGCGCGCGGCGGCACTCACCTCGCGTTCGGTGCCGTCGAGCCAGCGCGTCAGCCGCCCCTGCCATGCCGCCTTCCCGGTATCCCACCCGAGGCGGGACGTCAACCAGGAGGCCGGGCGATGACCACGCCAGGCGGCAACGAGATAAGCCGTCGGGAGAATCGCCAGCAGGAGGGAGGCAATCCGGAGGACCAGCGTCGGTCCGTGAGGCTGCAGGCCGAGGCGGACGACGGTGGCCAGACCGATCGCCAGGAACGCGAAGTTGGCAATCAGTTCGATCGCCTTGTCGAGCACGACGGTCGCCGTCGCCAGAGGAACCGGGACGCCGTGGCGGCGATGGATCAGATGGACCTGGAGCGGCTCGCCTCCAAAATGGGTCCCCGGCGTGAAGTAGCTCACGGCGAAAGCGGCCAGGCGATAGCCGCTCAGCGCCATGTACGGAAGGCGCTGCCCACGCGTTCGGAGCAACGCCCACCACCGCCCACTGAAGGCCAGCACGACGAGGACGTTGACGGCGGCGAGTGCAGCCAACTCCCCAACCGTCAGGGCCCTCAACCCGTCGACGACCTGACTCACGCTAACCCCTCGCATCGCCCACGCCAGCGCCAGCGGCAGAGCGATCCACAGGAGGTAGCGCAGTCTGGCGACAGGGAAGCGGGAGCGCCGGGCCCCGGTCACGGTCGTTCGCCGGCCCGGCGCGGGTAGAGGGCGCGCTCGGGCTGCCACAGGGACCCGGGCCCGGTCCCCAGCACGAAAACGGCGAAGGCGCAGCCCCAGGCGGCCAGGCCCCGCGCGGAGAGACCTACCAGCGCAAGGCTGAGACCATAGACGACGATGATTCCGACGGCCCCCGTTCGGCCGGCGAAGCCGAGGGCGATCAGCACCAGGCAGAGCGAGCAAACGAGGATGACGGCCGTCGCGAAGAGCTCGGGCGCGCCGATCCCCGCCGCGCGGACCCGTTCGACCGTCTGCGGCAACGCCAGGGCGGCCGAGGCCAGCAGCGGTCCGAGCAGCACCACGACGCTCGCGCGCAGGATCGGAGGAAGAAGCACCGTCGCGATCCGGAGCAGGGTCCTACGGGCGGCGAGGTACTCCTGCGACTCGGCGTCCATCCAACCGAGGTGGATCAACCCGTCGCGCACGAAGCCGGCCAGGAAGGGGACGGCGATGATGCCTCCGGCCAGCGTCATCATGACGGCGGGGACGATCGGCCACAGCGCCGCCGAGGCCAGCTCCATCGTGACGCCGGCCAGCGCGCGGCGGGTGGTGCTTGGGGGCAACGGATGCACCGGCTGCGCTAGGCGGCGCGCGGCCCAGCTGACGAGAAGGTAGATGTAGCGCGCACAGCCGACGGTCAGAAAGTAGATCGGCGGAAGCTGGCCGTAGTGAACAGCCAGCGCCGTCGCCGCCAACAATCCCAGGCCGTCGAACTCGACGTCCAATGCCTCGCCCAGGCCGGTGACCCGGTCGACCCGGCGGGCCAGGAAACCGTCCACGTAGTCCGCTACGAGCGACAGCGTGAAAGTCAGGGCGGGCAGCCACGCCTGCCAACCATCCGGCCACGGGAAGAGAAGGTAGCCGGGAAGCTGCGCGATCAGCACGCCGCGCGCGATCGTCGCCTGGTTCCCGGCGCCGAGCCGCGCCAGCAGCGGCTCGTTCGGAGTTCGGCGATTCTTGGTGAGGGTCCGCCGGACGAAGAAGAGGACTGCACCCAAGGAAAGCAGGTTGGCCAGGAACCAGCGGACCGTTCCCGTCCCGAAGACCGGACGGAGCAGGAGCGAGCCGACCGCCAGGGCGAGAAGCCCGATCAGGCTCCACCATCTCCAGGCGGCGTTCAACCCCCGCCGCGCCCCGGTCTCCGCCGATCCCCGCCCTTCGTCCCGCCCCGCCATGGGGCGGAACTATACCATCGCGGCCACCCGCCTCCCGCTCCAGGATTCGCCCTCCCGGCGGGAGTCCACGGTAGAATGCGGCCCATCGAAACCGCACCAAGCCGAGCCCAGAGGGAGCCGCCGATGCCCCGTGACACGCTGACCATCAACGACAACCGGACCGGGAAGACCTACGAGATCCCAGTCGAGATGGGGACGATCCGGGCCCTGGATCTGCGCCAGATCAAGGTCAACGACGACGACTTCGGCCTGATGGCGTACGATCCGGCCTTCACCAACACCGCCTCGACGCGCAGCGCCATCACCGACGTCGACGGCGACAAGGGCATCCTGCTCTACCGCGGTTATCCGATCGAACAGCTCTGCCAGCACAGCACCTTTCTGGAAGTCGCCTACCTCATCCTGAACGGCGAGCTCCCCACCGCCGCCCAGCTGGAGCACTGGACGGGTCAGGTCATCCATCACACGTTCGTCCATGAGAACATCAAGGAGCTGATGCAAGCCTTCCGCTACGACGCCCATCCGATGGGGATGTTCATCAGCACCGTCGCCGCCCTTTCGAGTTTCTACCCCGAGGCCGCCCAGGTCGACGATGGGGAGAACCGGCAGTATCAGATCACGCGCCTGATCGCCAAGGTCCCGACGATCGCCGCTTTCTCCTTCCGGCACAACCGCGGCCTGCCCTACGTCTACCCCAACAACAACCTGAGCTACTCCGGCAACTTCCTGAGCATGATGTTCAAGATGTCGGAGCCCGAATATCAGGTCGACCCGGCGCTGGAACAGGCCCTCGACATCCTGTTCATCATGCACGCCGATCACGAACAGAACTGCAGCACGAACGCCATGCGCGCCATCGGCTCCAGCCGGGTCGACCCGTACAGCGCCCTGGCGGGGGCCGCCGCCGCCCTCTACGGCCCGCTGCACGGCGGGGCCAACGAAGCCGTCCTGCGCATGCTGGCGCAGATCGGCGACGTCAAGAACGTGCCGGCCTTCATCGCACGCGTCAAGGCCGGCGACGGCCGCCTGATGGGTTTCGGCCATCGCGTGTACAAGAACTACGACCCGCGCGCCCGCCTGATCAAGCGCGTCGCCGATCAGGTCTTCGAGGTCACCGGCCGCAATCCGCTGATCGACATCGCTCTCGAGCTCGAACGAATCGCCCTCCAGGACGAGTACTTCATCTCGCGCAAGCTCTACCCGAACGTGGACTTCTACTCGGGGATTATCTATCAGGTGATGGGGCTGCCGGTCGACCTGTTCCCGGTACTCTTCGCCATCCCCCGCACCGTCGGCTGGCTGGCGCAGTGGCAGGAGATGATCACCGACCCCGAGCAGAAGATCGCCCGGCCGCG
>CAYUWF010000037.1:0-11669 GCA_964448245.1 uncultured Anaerolineaceae bacterium
TCATCGGGGGCGAGGGCGCCTGGGAGGAACTGCGCGACTGCTCGATGGTGCTGGCCCGCTACGGCGCCGTCGGATTCGCCACCGGCGCGCTGGGCGTCCTGGGACCGACGCGCATGGCCTACGGCCGGACGATCTCCACGGTGCGCTACGTCTCCGGTCTGATGAGCGATCTGGTGTTCGAGACGTTCGCCGGTTATCCCGATTCCTCCCTTCCGTCCGAGGCTAACGCGTGACGAAACGAAACAAAGCCGAGCGAGACGAGGCCCTCTCCCCTCTCGACGAGGAGATGGCACAGGCGGCGAGTGACGATCGGTCGCTTCCCTCGGCCTCGGCCGAGGAGCTGGCGGCGGCCTCGATCTTCACCGAGGTGGGCACCCCGCCGTTGCCTGCGGTCGCCCCGGCCGAAGCCGACCAGCCCCAACTCCGGGCCGACCTCGAGGAGCTGCGGGCCAAGGCCGACGAGTACCTCGACGGCTGGCAGCGGGCGCGGGCCGAGTTCGCCAACTACAAGAAGCGCATCGAGCGGGAGCAGGAAGAAGCCCGTGGCCGGGCGGCGGCGGCGCTCCTCACCAAGATCCTGCCGGTCGACGACGACCTGCAGCGGGCTTTGCGCGAGCGTCCCGACGGTGAAGCGACTCGAAGCTGGGCGGAGGGCATCGAGCTCATCCAACGCAAGCTGGCGGCCCTGCTTGAATCCGAAGGCGTCGAGGTCATCTCCGCCGAAGGCGCGACCTTCGACCCGGCCTTGCACGAGGCCGTGACGTACGAAATGAGCCCCGACCACACGGAAGGTCAGATCATCGAAGTCATTCAACAGGGCTACCGCCTCGGCGAGCGCATCTTGCGCCCGGCGCGAGTGCGCGTCGCCAAGTAGGAGTTGCCGACATGGGCAAGATCATCGGAATCGACCTGGGCACGACCAACTCGGTGGTGGCGGTGATGGAGGGCGGCGAGCCGACGGTCATCCCGTCTTCCGAGGGCGGCCGGCTCATCCCATCCGTGGTGGCCGTCAACGCCAAGACCGGTGAGCGTATGGTCGGCCAGGTGGCGCGGCGGCAGGCGATCGTCAATCCGGAGAACACCGTCTTCTCGATCAAGCGCTTCATGGGGCGCAAGTTCTCCGATCCCGAAGTGCAGCGGGCACTTTCGCTCGTGCCCTACAAGGTCAGCGCCGCCGCCAACGGCGATGTGCGTGTCTCGCTGGCCGGCAAGGACTACTCGCCGCCGGAGGTCTCGGCCATGATCCTGGCCAAGATCAAGGCCGACGCCGAGGCCTACCTGGGTGAGTCGGTGACCCAGGCCGTGATCACCGTCCCGGCCTACTTCAATGACACCCAGCGCAACGCCACCAAGGATGCCGGACGCATCGCCGGCCTGGAGGTGTTGCGGATGATCAACGAGCCGACGGCCTCGTCGCTGGCCTACGGGCTGGACAAGAAAGCCGAACAGACCATCGTCGTCTACGACCTGGGCGGGGGGACGTTCGACATCTCGATCCTCGACGTGGGCGAGGGGGTCTTCGAAGTCAAGGCCACCAACGGCGACACCTATCTCGGCGGGGACGACTTCGACCAGCGGCTGATCGACTGGATCGCCGATGAGTTCCAGCGGGACCAGGGCGTCGACGTGCGCAAGGACCGCCAGGCGCTGCAGCGCCTGAAGGAGTCCGCCGAGAAGGCCAAGATCGAACTCTCGACTGTGATGCAGACCGAGATCAACCTGCCCTTCATCACGGCCGATGCCTCCGGACCCAAGCACCTCAACCTGTCTATCACCCGCTCCAAGCTCGAGCAGCTTACCGAAGACCTCTTGCAGCGGTCGATCGGCCCATGCCGGCAGGCCCTGCAGGACGCCAATCTCGGCCCGAGCGACATCCATGAAGTGATCCTGGTCGGCGGCATGACCCGCATGCCGGCGGTGCAGGAGTCGGTGCGCAAGATCTTCGGACGCGAGCCCCACAAGGGAGTCAACCCGGACGAGGTCGTCGCCGTCGGCGCCGCCATCCAGGCCGGCGTGCTGGGCGGCGAAGTCAAGGACGTCCTGCTGCTCGACGTGACCCCGCTGACTCTCTCGATCGAGACGCTGGGCGGCGTGGCGACGGCGCTGATCGAGCGCAACACGACCGTCCCCACGCGCAAGAGCCAGATCTTCTCGACCGCCTCCGACAGCCAGCGCGAAGTCGAGATCCACGTGGTGCAGGGCGAGCGGCCTTTCGCTGCCGACAACAAGTCGCTCGGCAAGTTCAACCTGGACGGCATCCCGCCCGCGCCGCGCGGCATCCCGCAGATCGAGGTTACCTTCGACATCGACGCCGACGGCATCCTCAAGGTCAGCGCCACGGACAAGGCCACCGGCCGCACCCAGCACATCACGATCACCGCCTCCTCCGGGCTGAGCGAGTCGGAGGTCGATCAGATGCGGCGCCAGGCCGAGACGCATGCCGATGAGGACCGCCGCCGGCGCGAGCTGGTCGAGGCGCGCAACACCGCCGACAACGCCGTTTATTCGGCCGAGAGAGCGCTGCGCGAAGCCGGCGACAAGGTGGCCGGCCCCACGCGGACGAACGTCGAGGCCAGGATCCAGGCCGTTCGCCAGAAGTTGGACTCGGAGGACCTGGCGGCCCTGCGCCAGGCGACGAACGACCTGCTCCAGGCGATGCAGGCCATCGGCGCGGCGATGTACGAGGGCGGCGGCAACGTCGGCGGCGAGACGGGCGGAACGAGCGCAGGCACCGGGGAAACCGGCCCCACGCCGAACAAGCCTGACGACGTCGTCGACGGGGAATTCAAGGAGGCGTGAGCCTCCCTACCGGGACGCGGCTGATGCGCCCGGGCTTGCGTTCATGATCGTCCGAACCCCCACCCCCAACCCCTCCCCCTGGGTGAGCGTGACTTCACCGGAGTTCTTCAGTCCAGGGGGAGGGGAGGCTTTCTTCAAGGGAGATGGGGGGTGCTCCGCACCCCCCATCTCCCTTGATCCCTCTCCCCCTCTCCGTCGCGCCATTGGCCGCCGCGGGACGTCTCATCCGGAGAGGGGGCCGGGGGGTGAGGAATTGGGTAACCAGCCCTCCGGTCGCTATAGCTGACCCATCATGCCCACTAAGCGCGATTACTACGAAGTCCTCGAAGTCGGCCGGAGCGCCTCGCCGGACGAGCTTCGCCGGGCCTATCGTCGCCTCGCCAAGCAATACCACCCCGACGTCAACAAGGACGACGGCTCAGAAGAGCGCTTCAAGGAAATCAACGAAGCCTATGCCGTCTTGTCTAACGAGGAACGCCGCGCCTCCTACGACCGTTTCGGCCACGCCGGCGTCCAGGGTCTCCCCACCGACTTCGGTTTCGGTTTCGCCGACATCTTCGAGGAGTTCTTCGGCTTCAGCTCCGGCGGCCGTCGCAACCGCCGCGCTCCGCGCCGCGGCGCCGATCTGCGTTACGACCTGGCTCTAGATTTCCTGGAAGCGGTGGCGGGGAGCGAGAAGACGATCGAGTTCTCACGGCAGGAAGTGTGCGCGGCTTGTCAGGGGAGCGGTGCCGAGCCCGGCACGACGCCCGTCCGCTGCGCCACCTGCAACGGCGCGGGGGAAGTCCGGCAGGTCCGCCAGACCTTCCTCGGGTCGATGGTCAACGTCGCCACCTGCCCGGCCTGCGGCGGGGGTGGCGAAACCATCGCCAAGGCCTGCGGCACCTGCGGCGGGCGCGGCCTGGTGCGCAAAACGGTCCAGCGCATCGTGCCCATCCCGCCCGGAGTCGACGAGGGGACGCAGGTCCGTCTGGCCGGCGAAGGCGAACCGGGGGTCAACGGCGGCCCGCACGGCAACCTGTACATCGTGGTTCATGTCCGCGCCCACCACTACTTCCGGCGCCGCGGCGACGACGTCCTGCTCGACGTCGCGGTAAATGTGGCGCAGGCCACACTCGGCGCGCGCATCACGGTGCCGACCGTCGACGGCGAAGAGGCCGTGACCATCCCAGCCAGCACGCAGCCCGGCAAGGTGCTGCGCCTCAAGGGCAAGGGTATCCCGCATCTGCCGCGCGGCGGGCGCGGCGACCAGCTGGTCGTGATCTCGGTCGAAATCCCGCGCGAGCTGAGCCCGGAGCAGCGCCTACTCTTCGAGAAGCTCGGCACGACGATGGGCAACGGGGTCGTCCCGCAGGAACGAGGTTTCCTCGACCTCCTCAAGGAACTGCTCGGGGGCAACGCCGAGTGAAATGGCTGGAAATCTCGCTGGCGACTTTGGCCGAAACCGCCGAGGCCGTCGCCGACGTCTTGGCGCGCTTCGCCCCGGACGGAACGGCGATCTCCGGCGAACCCCAAACCCCGGGGGCCTTACTCACGGTGTGTGCCTATCTTCCGGAGGCCTTGGCCCCGGAAGCGGTGCGCCAGCAAGTCCGCGAAGCGATCTGGCACCTCTCCCAAATCTCGCCGCTGCCCGAACCGTCCTTTCGTCTGATCGACGAAGAAGACTGGGCTGAAAACTGGAAGGCCCACTTCCACCCGATGCCCGTCGGCCGACGGCTGATCGTCGTCCCGGCCTGGATGGCGGCCGAGGACCCGGAGCGGATCCCGCTCCTGCTCGATCCGGGGATGGCGTTCGGCACCGGCGCCCATCCTTCCACCCAGATGTGCCTGGCGGCCCTCGAAAGGCTGGTTCAACCTGGAGATCTCGTCGTCGACCTCGGCTGCGGGTCAGGAATCCTGAGTGTCGCGGCGGCCCTGTTTGGGGCCGGGAATGTTCTGGCCTGCGATATCGACGAAGAGGCGGTGGCGGCGACGCGCCGCAGCGCCGAGCTCAACCGAGTCGACTCCCGCATCGAGGTGTTCCAGGGGTCGCTGCCGCAGGCGGCCGACCGCCTGGCTGGCCGACCGGCGGCCGACATCGTGGTCGCCAACATCCTGGCGGAGACGTTGCGGGCGCTCCTGCGAGAAGGGTTGGCCGACCTCGTGCGGGACCAGGGACGGCTCGTCCTTTCCGGCATCCTGGCCGACCTAGAGGGCAGTGTCGAGGAGGTGGCAGGTGCGGTCGGCCTCACGTTGGAGCAGGAGACCTTCGAGCAGGGCTGGTGCACCCTGACCTACCAAAATCGGGCTGCGGCGCGTCTACGCATCGCGCATCGTCGCGCTTCGCACCCCGAAGGGGGCATCCCATAGGGGACCCCGGAGGGGCATCCCGCGGGGGATCGTGCCTAGCATCCCGAAGGGGAAGAAACCGCCGCCCCGATTGCGGGGCGGCGCGAAGGTTCGGGATGATTCCGGAGGGACCGGCTCAGACCTAGTGTCCCGTCTCAGAGTTGTGTGGACTAATTCCGTCTGGCGGGGCGCAGATCTTCAAGTCCACGGACAGCGCCGTTCCGTGCCTTGCCTGGGGGTATCTCTCCGGGAGGCTCCAACCAGGGCCCCCACCGATGGCTCGAATCCAGGAGAGGCCGAACGGGTTCGTCATCGGGCTTCTGAGACGGGACACTAGGCCGGCTCGGTCGGACGGCGACGGTGGCGGTAGGTGATCCGCCCGCGCGTCAGATCGTAGGGGGAGAGCTCCACCTTAACGCGATCGCCGAGCAGGATGCGGATGTAGTAGCGGCGCATCTTGCCGGAAAGGTAGGCCAGCACCGTGTGCTCGTTGTCGAGCCGGACGCGGAATTGCGTCGCCGGCAGGGCCTCGACCACCGTGCCTTCCACCTCAATCTTCTCTTCGGTCTTCGTCATCCACCGCCTCCGGGCGGGACGCGCGCTTGAAGCGACCTGCCTCGCCTAGCCTTCACCGCGCTGCCACGCCATCTTTCTCGCCCGGCGCTTGAGCCGCCGGATCGCCTTCTTCTTCTCAATCCTCCGCAACTCGCTCTTGGAGATGAACCAGCGCTTGCGGCGCACTGTGCCTAGGATGCCGCTCTTGGCCACCTTCTTGCGGAACCGCTTGAGCAGCATGTCCTGACTTTCATTCGGCCGCAGAATTACCGTCGCCAACGCTCCTCACCTCCCTCCGTCATCAACGTAGCGCCTCGGGCTGTCCCTGTTCGAAGGCCAGCCCGAGCCGCTCGCGCTCTGGCTCAAACGAAACGATCCGCACCGGGAGTTGGGTCCCGGCCTCGGGCAGATCCTCGGGATCCCCTAGGGGTTGCGCAGCGCGATCCTCTTCGGGATCCCCTCCGGGATGGGAAACTTCATGCGCCGCGCGCTGCGCCGCGCGATGCGCCGCGCGATCGGCCGGTGCCCACGCCAGGCGCCCTTCCACGCCGGGATCGACGGAAACCACCAACTCGCCGCGATCGAAACGGACCACCGTCGCTTGCAGCGTCTGGCCGACGGCCAGACGGCCGGCGGCCGCCACCCAGGGGCTCGGCTGCAGGCGCTTCAGGCTTAGACTGATTCGATTCGACTCGCGGTCGAGCCGGACGACGATCGCCTCGAGCTCCTGGCCTTCGCGCACCACGTCGCCTGGATTGACCACGTGCGACCAGCTCAGCTCCGAGATGTGGATCAAACCGTCGGCGCCTCCGATGTCCACGAAGGCGCCGAAGTCGCGCACGCTCGTCACCACACCCTTGCGCAGGTCGCCCTCTTTGAGGGACTCGATGACCTGCGCCTTGCGCTCCTGGCGCCAGGCGCGCACGGCCTTGCGCTCGGAGAGCACCAGGCGCCGACGCTGCGGATCGACCTCGATGACGCGCAGCGGCAGGGGGCGCCCGACGCGCCGCTCCAACGCCCGCACCCGCTCGACGTCATCGACCCCGCGCGGCGCTTCGGCCAGCTGCGAGACCGGCACGAAACCGCGCAGTTTGCCGAAGGGCACGACCAGGCCGCCCCGGTTGGCAGCGGTGGCATTCCCCTCGAAGACTTCGCCGCTCTCCAGGAGCTGCTCGGCCCGGGCCCAGTCCCCGCTGTCGTGGGCCTGCGACAGGGAGACAATCAGGTCCCCCTCGGAATCGAGCGGGGAGACCACCATCACTTCGACTTCGTCGTCCACCTGGGGAGTCTTCACGCCATCGCCGAGGCGGCGCAAGTCTTCGGACGGGACGATCCCCTCGCGTTTCAGACCGACATCGATAACCAATCCCCGCCCGTCGACAGTGAGCACCCGACCCCGTAGGACGTCTCCGCGGCGGGGGTGGGCGATGGCGCTTGACTCGTTCAGCAGCGCCGACATGTCTTCACGGGGTGCGGACATTACGCTCCGGAAACAAAAAGCCTGATCGTCACTTGCCTCCGACCAGGCCCAGGCATTCAGATCGACACACGTTCGATCAAGCGGGTCGTCTTACCTGATGCACCACCTCCAAGTTCTTCCGGTCGGGCAAACCTGGAACGCCAGCAAGCGCGAAGACATTATAGCGGCGCGGAGGGAAGAAGTCAAACCGGGGAAACGCCGGCCCCGACCTTTGGCCGCGCCAAGGCGTCCTCGCCGAGCGAGAAGGACATCCCGGCCCCCTCGGCCGGGGTCCGAGGACCGAACTTCCATTCACGAGAACGATCGGTCCGAGGTTCGACCCAAGCGTTCGAGACCCGCGGCGTGGCAGATGGCGGTCGGTCCCACAAGTCGGGCCGCACCCGCCATATCTGGCGGGTGCGGCAGCCATCAGGCTACCTCTCAGGTTGGTCGAGTAGGACTTTCTCGAACCCCTCTCCGCCTTCCCAGGGATAGATGATGTAGGCGTCGGTCACGGCGGCGAAGTAGTCCGGGCGAGCCGATCCGAAGAGATTGCGGTAGGGATTGAAATGCAGAAGGCAGGTTGACGGCCGCGCGCCGGCCGCCTGAACTCGGTTCTTGACGGCCGTGATCGTGCGACCGGATCCCCACACGTCGTCGACCACCAGCACGTTCTTCCCCGCCAACTGCGAGTCTTCGGGAAACTGGATGAATTGGGGCCAGGCAAGGAGCTTTGCCGCTTCTCGTCGCGTCTCGTAGGGGAAGTCGACCGAGGCGGTCAGGACACTCTCGATCCCCAAGGCCTCGGCCAGCATCCCTCCGGGGACGATCCCGCCGCGCGTGATGAGCACCATCGCCTCGAAACCGGTCGTGAACTGCGGGACCAGATGCGCGATGAGACGGTCGACGTCTTCCCAGGTGAGGCGCTCGCGGCGCATCGGCATAGCCTGTCCTCGTCGGACGTATGATAGCATCGCTCGGGCCGGGCTTGCCTCGGACCCGACCGCCGAAACTGAACGCCGCTCATTCACGATCGGAGGCGCTCCCAAGTGCCCGTCTCAGAAGCCCGCTGACGAACCCATTCGGTCTCGCCTGGATTGGCGCCCTCGGTCGAGGCCCTGGCTCGAGTCAGCCGGAGAGATACCCCTGGGCAAGGCACGGAACGGCGGTGCCCGTGGACTTGGAGATCTGAGGCCTGCCAGAGGGGATGTCCACATGTCTCTGAGCCCCTGACCCTCGCGACACCTGCACCCCCTGGCACCGCCCGCCACACCGTCCCGGTGTCCTGCCGGGAGGGCAGGTGTGCGGCGCACCGCAGGTGCGGTGCAGGTGAGCATCCCGAAGGGGCTCCCCCTGCGCCCCGCCCCGCCCGGCGTCCCTGGGATCCCTGCAGGGGGAGGGGATCCCATTTCTGGGGGGCGGGGGGGTGAGGTGGGAAGAGGGTTTTTCAGCAACCTGCTAGAGGTCCGGCCGGAAACCTCTCCCGCCGGGCCCCGGTGGGACAAAGTGTGCGTTTCTGGCCCTCCATGGACGGTCCGATCCCGCGGAACTGCCCTGTCCGCGGCGCTTCATGTGCCATCCCAAGGCTTTGGTCTTGCAGGGCCTTCCCGGCCGGACCGCTAGGCCGCCGGCGCCACCGGCCGAATCGGCTCGGCCAGGATCATGGTTTGCCTCCCGGCGTGCCGGGTGAGGATGACCAGCGCCTCGCCGTCGCCTCGAAGACGCAGCTTGCGCGCGATCTCTTCCGGTTCGACGGCCGATCCCCGGCGCTTGACGGTCAGGCGGCCGATCCCTCGTTCGTCCAGCAGGCCTTGAAGCGACTTCAGTCGGAAGGGCGAGGCTTCGACGACCCGATAGGTTCGGGCGAAGGGGGTCAGGCACGGCTCCTTCGAGCTCAAGAAGGCAATCTCCCGAGCGATCGGATGGGCCCCAAGTGCGGCTCCGAGCGACTTCACCAGGCCGGCCCGCAGCACGGCTGGGTCGGGCTCGAGCAGGAACGAATCCAACGGACCTGGGTCGATCTCGGGCTCGTTCTCCCCTTCCATCGTCGCCCCCGCCGGCAGCACCGTCGCCCGCCGCGCGCCGCGGCGCAGGGCGCCGAACCACAGCGTGGCTTCCTTCAGGTCGCCGTGGAGCGACACGAACTCGATCTCACACGGCAGGTGGCGCACTTCGTCCATCCTGACCGCCGGACTCACCTTGACCGCCATCCCGGCGAGGGACGGCAGGCATTCGAGCACAACGCGCAAGGGTGGCTCGTAGGCCTGAACCCCCCGCAAGCGGCGGCCGCCGGAGCGACGCCCAGGATCGGCGAAGGCGGCCACTCCCCGGGGAAAGCGCCACGGGAGATGGCGCAGATCACCCTCGAATAGGTCGATCGCCTTCCCCAGCCCGAGACGCCCGGCATTGGCGCGCAGGATCAGCATCCGGAGGTGGTCGCGGTCGATCGCCACGACCGGCGTATGGCGCGCCAGCGCCAGGGCGTCGCCGCCCAGGCCGGCGCCGAGGTCGAACACCCGGGGAAATCCCTCGAAGCGCACGGCGCGATGGCGGGCGACGGTTGACGGAGTCGCCTGTTCGAGTCCCTCGCGGGTGAAGAAGAGCCGGGAAGCCTGGGCGAACTTGGCCGCAGCGCGCCGGCGCAGCTGCGCTTGTTCCACCGCAGCGCGGGCGAGGAGATCCGGAAACTCCGGGGAAAGCCGCTGGGAGGCGCGCAGGAAGTCGGGCTCGGCTGCCAGCGCCGCCTCGGCGGCTTGCAGGGCGCGGTCTCCCTGCGGCGTCTGGAGTTGGACGAGCAACTCCCGGGTGAGCACCCCCGACCGGCCGTCCTCAGGCGGAGGTCATTCGGGGAGGAGCTGCCGCGTCAAGTCGAGGAACTCCTCCCACTCCTCGGCGAAGAAGTGGAGGGTGACCGCCCCGGCCTCCACGTGATAGATCGCCTCGCCGTCCGGCTCGTCCGACTTCCACGCCAGGTAGTTCTCGGTTTCGGCCAGCGTCGTGGTGGTGATGCGGGGTTCATCCGGCATGGTCCCTCCCGGGTTTCGTCCTGCGCCTCCCGAAAGGCCAGCGCGGGCGAAGGGGCGGCTGCGGTTGGCCCTCCGGCATCCCATCGATCGGGGGATCCCAGGGGGGAAGGTCGAAGACTTTGCGGTAGACGTAGCGGCCGAGCAGGATCAGGGTGGCCATCGTCGGCGCCGAGAGCAGGATCCCCAGAATCCCGGCGAGCGTCGCCCCGATCACCGCCGCCACCAGGATCACCACCGGGTGCATGCTGAGGGCATTGCCCAGAATGCGCGGCACGAGCAGGTTGTTCTCGAGCTGCTGGATGATGATGAAGAAGGCGATCACCGCCAGCGTGAAGATCAATGGATCGAGCCCCCACCAATTCGAGCCCTGGAAGAACGCCACCAGGGCCGCGATCGCCCCGGCCACGAACGGCCCGACGATGGGCATGAACTCGAGCAGGCCCGACAACAGACCCAGGACCAGAGCATTGCGGACGCCGAGGATGCTTAGGCCGATGGTCACCACCGTCGCGATGACAAGCCCCAGAACGATTTGCCCCCGTAGGAAGGCCGCCCAGATCCGGTCCAGCGCCGTCTGCAGCCGCGACCAGTCGTACTGATAGCCGGGCAGGGCCGTCCGCTTCCACATCTCGGTGAAGACCGGCTGGTCCAGCGTAAGGAAGTAGGCGGCCACCATGACGAAGCCGATCTTGGCCAGCGTCTCGATGGCACCTCCGGCCAGGGACGTGACGACACCGCTGGCCTCCCCGAGAAAGGGCCGGACATAGACCATCGCCTGCTCCGCCAGGGAGGCCAGGTCGAACTGAGCCAGGTCGATGCGCAGCGGTCCCAGCACGATCACCATCCCGCTGACCGCCTCCAGCAGGCCCGGCAGATCCTGCAGGATGTTCTGCACCGTCTGGACGAGCGACTGGACTTCCTGGGCCAGCGCCAGGCCGGTGGCGGTGAAGCCCACGATCACCAACAGGATCAGGAGCAGGAAGACGAGGTGCGTCGCTAGGCGCCACGACAGGCGGCTCCGGCGGTGAATCACACGGACGATCGGGACGAGCAGAAAGGCCACGATCGCCGCGACGACCAGGAGCTGTAGCAGCGCGCGGAAGCGGACGACGAGCGCGCCGGCCAGAACGATCCCGGTCAGCCCGACGACCAGCTTGGCGGAAGCGCTCCAGCGCGGCGAAAGCGGCGACTGGGCGGGCGCCGTGCCTGAGAGCGCCGCAGGCGGGGAAGCCGAAACGTGTTCGGACGGCTCCGGTGTGGGCGGCGCCGACGGAGGCTTCGCGAGTCGTCCGGTCCGGGGACGGGTCGGGTTGCGTTTCATTCGTTGCCTTCGGCTGGGACGGTCACGGGTGGGGTCCGATCTCCATCATACAAGTTCTCCTGGAGTAGCGCCCGAGGACCCGGGCGGTGGCGATAACCGGGGCGGCCAGGACCACGCCCAGCACGCCAGCGGCGATCGCCCCGGCGAACACACCGACGATCACCACGGCCGGGTGCAGCCT
>CAYUWF010000037.1:11769-15154 GCA_964448245.1 uncultured Anaerolineaceae bacterium
GGCGAGCAGAACCAGGACGAGCCCGACGACGACAATCGTCTTCGTCGCCGAGGACCAGCGAGGCCGTCCGGCATCTGTCGCCATGCAACGGATTCTACATGGCCCGAGGGGGTGAAACAACCGGAAGCCGGGCATGTGTCGGCCAGCCATCATGAGAGTGCGTCTCCGCCGCGCTCCGCGGGGGGAAGGCCCCGGAGCGACCCCAGGCGGGCTGAGCGATGGTATCGAAACGCGCCGTCTTCTCGCGGAAGCGCTGTCGGCTTCGTGACGGCGTCCTTCGACGGAGCCTGTCCCGAGCAATAGCGAGGGGCTCAGGACGCCTTCGATTTCGCTCGAAGAGCCTGGGCTCCCCGCCTACGCAAGGGCGATAGTGTCTCCAAGAAAACGTCATTCCCGCGAAGGTCGAAGACACCTGAAGCGCGCCTAGCGGCCCATGTCCGACCTTCCAATGGAAGGTCGGACATGGGCAAGCGGAGTGGTGCGGGAATCCAGAACCTTCAAGACCCTGGGCCCCCGTCTCCGCGGGGGCGAAAGTCTTGTCTCGGCCAGGGCGCGAAACGGGGCCGGGAGAAACCTCCGGCCCCGTGATTATCGTGAAATACCGCGGCGCCTAGCGGCGGCGGTCTCCACCGCTACGGCCGCCCCCTCCGGGACGCGAAGCGCCACGCGGTCCGCCCCGCCCGCGCTCCCCACCGCGGTCTCCCCCCGGCGGCGGGCGGCGGGCGGAGCCGCGATCGTGCTCCATCGCCTCTTCCGCCGTCCACCCTTCCAGCACCGCCTGGCGCGAGAGACGGATGCGCCCGTCGCCGTCGATGTTGATGACCATCACCGTCAGTTCGTCTCCCACCCGAGCCACGTCCTCGACCTTCTCCACGCGCGCGCTGTCGAGCTGCGAGATATGGACCAGCCCGTCCATGCCGGGCAGGATCTGGATAAACGCGCCGAAGTCGGTGACGCGCACCACTTTGCCGGTGTAGATGCGGCCGATGACGGCATCTTCGACCAGGGCCGAGATGCGCTCGACGGCTTTCTGGGCGCTGGCGCCGTCGACGGCCGAGACGAAGACGGTGCCGTCGTCCTCGATGTCGATGCGGGCGCCGGTCTCCTCCTGGATCCCGCGGATGACCTTGCCCCCCGGCCCGATGATGGCGCCGATTTTCTCCGGGTCGACCTTGATCACGGTCATACGCGGGGCGTGTGCTTTGAGTTCCGCCCGCGGCCGGGGCATGACCTTCTCGATCACGTCCAGCACCTGCAGCCGCGCCTGGCGCGCCTGATCGAGGGCCTCGGCCATGACGGCCGAGGTCAGCCCCTTGATCTTGATGTCCATCTGCAGGGCGGTGATCCCCATCCTTGTCCCCGCCACCTTGAAGTCCATGTCGCCGAGATGGTCCTCAACGCCCTGGATATCGGTCAGGACGGCGTAGCGATCGTCGTCCTTGATCAGCCCCATCGCGATGCCCGCCACCGGCGCCTTGATCGGCACGCCCGTGTCGAGCAGGGCCAGGGTCGAGCCGCAGACGGAGGCCATCGAGGTCGAGCCGTTGGAGGAGAGGACTTCGGAGACCAGGCGCAGAGTGTAGGGGAACTCCTCCTCCGGCGGAAGGACGGGCAGAAGGGCGCGCTCGGCCAGGGCGCCATGCCCGATCTCGCGCCGCGAGGAACCCCTCAGCGGTCGCACCTCGCCGACCGAGAAGGGCGGGAAGTTGTAGTGGTGCATGTAGCGCTTCTCGTCCGCCGGCCAGAGCCCGTCGAGCTTCTGGCGTTCGCGCGGCGTCCCCAGCGTCGCTAGAGTCAGCACCTGCGTTTCGCCGCGGGTGAACAGCCCCGAGCCGTGGGCCCGCGGGCTGAAGTCGACTTCGGCGCTCAACGGGCGGATGTCCTTCGGACCGCGCCCATCGGGCCGCCGGCCGGTGGTCAGGATGCGCCGGCGGACTTCTTCCTTGTAGATGTCGTCGAGCACTGCCCGCACCTGGTTCTCCTCGAACGATCCCTGGCCGGCGAGCGCCTCGACCGCCTGATCGCCCAGGGTGCGCTGGAACTCGGCGTGCTCTTCCTTGGTGCGGGCGTTTTCCAGGCCGGCGCTCATCCGGTCGCCGACCCAGCCCCGGATCGCCCGTTCGACCGCCTCGTCGTGGCCGCGGCTCTTGTAGGCTCCCTTGGGCTTGCCCAGCGCCGCGCGCATCTCTTCCTGCAGGGCGATGATCGGTTGGATGGCGCGATGCCCGGCGTCGAGCGCGGCGATCATCGCCTGCTCATCGACCTCGTTGGCGCCGCACTCGACCATCAGGATCGCCTCGCGCGTGCCGGCGATACGCAGGTCGAGATCGGATTGGTCGATCTCGGCATAGGTCGGGTTGAAGATGAAGGTCCCGTCGATCCGGCCGACGCGCACGGCCCCCACCGGCCCGCCGAAGGGGACGTTGGAGATCGTCAGCGCCATCGAGGCGCCGTTGATGCACAGCATGTCGACCGGGTTCTCCCCGTCGGACGACAGCGCGTAGAGCAGCACCTGGACGTCGTTGCGCATGTCCTCGGGGAAGAGTGGCCGCAGCGGGCGGTCGGTGAGGCGCGCCGTCAGAATGGCGGCCTCCGACGGCCGCCCCTCACGCCGGAAGAACGAGCCGGGGATGCGCCCGCCGGCGTACAACCGCTCTTCGTAGTCGACCGAAAGGGGGAAGAAGTCGATGCCTTCGCGCGGCGTATCGCTCATCGTGGCCGCGGCGAGGATCATCGTGTCGGCCAACCGCACGGTAACCGCCCCGCCCGCCTGCATGGCGAGCTTGCCGGTCTCGACCGTCAGGGTCTTGCCCCCGACGGCCGCTTCGAACTTTCTTGCCTCTTGCATGGAATGACCCTCCGCGCGGGCGCCCTGCGAGGGTCAGGGACTGGAGAGCGGCCATCCGGGAAGCCCCGATGGGCGCTCTCCAATTCCCAACACCCAGCAGGCGTCCGCGCACTCAACGTTCACCGGATCGGATACTCCCGACCCGTCAGCGCGCAACAACAGAGCAACGATCGGCGTGCCCTGCGACGGCTCCGCGAAGCGGCCCTGTCGGCCAACCTCGTCACCCCGCTACGCTACTTGCGCCGGATGCCCAGTCGCTCGGTAAGGGCCAGGTAGGCCGTGGCGTCCTTGCGGCGGACGTAGGCCAGGTGCCGCCGGCGCTGGCCGACCAGGCGCAGCAGTCCGCGGCGCGACGATTCATCGTGCTCGTACGCCCGCAGGTGTTCGGTCAACTGCTCGATGCGCCGGGTGAGAATCGCGATCTGGACTTCGGGGGAACCGGTGTCGGTCCCGTGCCGATGAAACTCGCTGATGGCTTGGGATTTCACTTCCTTCGGTAGCGGCATGACATCTGCTCCTCGCGGCAGGTCACCCGAC
>CAYUWF010000037.1:15254-19934 GCA_964448245.1 uncultured Anaerolineaceae bacterium
TTTCACTTCCTTCGGTAGCGGCATGACATCTGCTCCTCGCGGCAGGTCACCCGACAGGTAGCCCGTGGGCCGCCAGGGGGTCTAGTCGGAACGGTGGGCAGTATACCATAAGGACTGCATGGGTTTCAGAAGGGCATACCCTGCCGCTTGAAGTCGGAGGCATCCTGAGCCCCTCGCCTCCTCTGGGGACAAGCTCCGTCCCTCACTGCGCTCGGGATACTATCGAAGGATGCCGGCGCGCTTCGATATCATCCCGAGCGAAGCGCGGGACCGCGCCCAGCGCGCCTATCCGGGTGGAGCCGTATCGCTCAAGCGCAGTGCATCCCGCAGCGCTTCGCGCTCACGCGGCGGGAAGTCGCTCTGCGTCTGGCGCGCCAGCCGCGTCGCGCCCGGGCGGGCGCGTTCGATCTCATCGACCAGGAAACGGGCGGCCTCGGGCGGGCTGCGCCGGGCGGCGGCGCGCAGGACGTCGAGGTACGCTCGCCAGGCCTCGCCGGCCTGGGGCGCCGGCGCCACGGCCAGCAACTCGAAGATGCGCGGCACGTCGGCGGGCGCCAGATCCGGGATGACCTCCCGCAGCGCGAGCAGACCCACCGTCATCGGGGCCCCTTCCGACTCCAAATCGGCGGCAACCGCCCGCCAGAAACGATCGGAGTCGCTGCGCCACATCCCGCGCATCGGGCCGGCAGCCAGGCGTTCGAGGAGATGGGGATCCTCCGCCGACTCGCTCCACGCCACGATCCACTCTGGCAGGCTCTGCTGCGGCTGGATCTCGAGCAGGGAGACGGCCAGCCAGCGCGCTTCCATTACCGGCGAGGCCCACAGCGTTTCGGCGGCCATCGCTCCGGCGTGAGGGTCGGCCTCGGCCTGCGCGCACAGCGCCCGTTCGACGGCACGGATCACGGCCGCCGGCACGCCGAGGGAACGAACCGTCCCGGTTCGCCCCCCGCTCGAGCCCTGGCGGACGCGGCTGGCGTAGAACTCGAGCAGGTCCAGGCAGCGGCTGCGCAGGCGCGCCGGATCGGCGAAGGCCTCCGTCACGTGGTCGATTTGGCGGTCCAAACGGGAAAGGTCAACGGCGGGCATCGTTTCTCCTAGGGACGGACGCCGCGCTCCATGCCTTTCGGCGAACAAGGACCGGCTGCGTTCATGGCATGAGCCAAGTGCCGACTTCGAGCCATGCCCCCCACCCCTTCCCCTCCCCCGGCAGGGACGTCACGCCCGCCGACGGGAGCAGCACCGGGGGAGGGGAGGATTCCCTGAAGGAAGGGGGCGGCGGAGCCGCCCCCTTCCTTCAGCAACAGCCGCCCCCCTCTCCGCCCCTGAGCAGGCAACCGGGCACCAGGCCGCACGGCGGAGAGGGGGGAAGGGGGGTGAGGCGGAAACGGGACCACTTGGGACGGAGCCGAGCACGCAAGGCTCAGTACGCTCTGGCGAAGATGGCGATTTCCTTCGCCGGCCGCCCGCAGCGGATGCAGCGTCCTTCGCCGCCGGGCTGATCGAGCGGGATGTTGCGGGTCGTCGCCTTGGTGTCTTCCTGGATGGCGGCCTCGCACTCGGCCTCGCCGCACCACCAGGCCTCGGCCCAACCCGATTCGAGGGCGCGCTTGAGCGACTCGTAGTCGGAAGGGCGCTGGGTGTTGGCCTGCCGGAAGGCCAGGGCCCGCTGGTACAGGTCGCGTTGGATCTGCTCCAGCATGTCGGCCACGGCGCGCGCCAGCCCTTCCTGGGGGACGAACGAGCGCCCTTCCTTGCCCGGGCGGTCGCGCCGGGCCAGCGCCACGGTCCCTTTGGCCACGTCCTTCGGCCCGATCTCGATGCGCAGCGGAACGCCCCGCATCTCGCCGTCATGGAACTTGAAACCAGGGGTCAGTCCCTCCCGATCGTCGACACGGACGCGGAAGTCCTTCAGCACCCGGCGGATCCGCTCGACGGCCTCCACCACCATGGCCCGCTCGGCTTCGTCCTTGTGGATCGGCACGATCAACACCTGGTACGGCGCCAGGCGCGGCGGCAGGATCAACCCCTGCTGGTCGCCGTGAACCATGATGATGGCGCCGATCACTCGCGTCGAAAGACCCCACGACGTCGTCCAGCAGAACTGCTGCTGGTTCTGGCGGTCGAGGTAGCGGATGTCGAAGGCCCGGGCGAAGTTCTGCCCCAGATTGTGCGAGGTGGCGGCCTGCAGGGCGCGCGTGTCGCCCATCATGGCCTCGATGCTGTAGGACTGGACGGCCCCGGCGAACTTCTCGGCCTCGCTCTTCCGCCCGCTCACCACCGGCATGGCGGCCTCGTTCTCGGCGACGTCGGCGTAGATCTCGAGCATCTGCCGCGTCTCGGCCAGGGCCTCGGCTTCGGTGGCATGGGCGGTGTGGCCTTCCTGCCACCAGAACTCGGCCGTGCGCAGGAACAGCTTGGTGCGCAGTTCCCAGCGGACGACGCTGTTCCATTGATTGATCAACACCGGCAGGTCGCGGTAGGACTTGATCCATTTGGCGTACATGTGGCCGACGATCGTCTCGGACGTGGGGCGTACGACGAGCGGTTCCTCGAGCACCTCGCCGCCGCCGATCGTCACCACCGCCAGCTGTGGCGAGAACCCCTCGACGTGGTCCTTCTCCCGCTCGAGGAAGCTCTTCGGGATGAGCAGCGGGAAGGCGGCGTTGACGTGACCCGTCGCCTTGAAGCGCTGATCGAGGGCGGCGGTGAGGTTCTCCCACAACGCCCAGCCGTACGGCCGGACCACCATGCAGCCGCGCACCGGCGCGTAGTCCGCCAGCTCGGAGCGCAGGACGAGCTGGTTGTACCACTCGGAGAAGTTCTCGGTTCGGGAGGGAAGTCGCTCTTCAGCCATGCGGGGAACCATCCTTGGTGTGGGGATTCCTTCCCTCTCCCCATGGGGAGAGGGAAGGGTGAGAGGTGATCTCGCTTCTCCGGGTGGCACTCGGATGTGAGGAACCCCCCTCACCCCACCCCTCCCTCCGCTTCCTTTCAGGACGCTGCGCGGTCGCTACGGGACTGTAGTCTCCCCTGCGGGGAGAAGGAGACGTCCCCAAGCATTCTGCCCCCCCGCCGCCAGGTAACCCGGTTGGCCGAATAGCGTCCCCGCGGAGAGGCAGGCGGTGAGACCTGAAGAAGTGTCGCATTCCGTCCTCTAACCCAGCCTTCGCGAAAGCGCCTGCGCCACCGGATCGAGCCAGACCTTCTCCAGCTGATCGGACGAGGCCACCAGCAGCGACTCCGGAATGACGGCCAGCAGATCGAGCCACTCCTGCAGGAACCTCCACAGCAGCGCGTGGTCCCACAGCACATCCCAGGTGTCGTCCTCCCAGCGCTGACCCTGAAGGCCGACGATCCCGTCTCGGTAGTGCTGGACCAACTCGTCGCTCGAAGCCGGCGCGCCCGGGAACCACCACTCCGTCTTCTTGACGAAGGTCAGCAGATCGAGGATAGGCGGGCCGATCCCGGTCAGCTGCCAGTCGTACACCACCAGCCGATTTTCCCGGTCGAGGGCGACGTTGCCCGGCCAGTAATCGCCGTGCAGCAGCGTGGCCGTCTCCATCCGCAGCGGCGCGGCGATCGCCGCCGCCTGTTCCGTCAGCCGCTTCAGCACGGCCAGGCGCTCAGGAGATCGAGCCAGCGAAGCCGGCGTTCCCTGGCGAACAATGCGGTCGATGGCGTTCGTGGCGGCCGCCAGATGCACGTCGAAATCGCCTTCGAGCGGGCGGCTCAGCCAGGCGAAGTTTCCCAGATCCTCGCGCAATCCCCAGAAACGGTCGTGCAGGCGGATCATTCCGTCGAGCGCCTCGAAGAAGATCGCCTTGCTCCAGCGCGAAGGAGACCGCCCGAAGAGAATGGCTTCGAGGATGAGCCAGTCACCATGGGGCGACCCGGCGACGAAGGTGGGGATACTCACCGGCAGCTGCGGGGCCAGGTGGCGGTAGACGCCCACCTCACGCCGGCCGACCCCCGCCAGACCGATCCTGGTCGACCCGACCGGCTCCTTGACCACCAGGGCGATGGAGCCGGTCGACTTACGCGTCCGGTAGCTCACATCTATCCCGCGCACCCGCCCGATGGCCGGCTTCTGGAAAGGCAGGGTCATCGGCCGGACGTCCTCAATGGCCAGCGTCGGATCGCTGAAATGCTTGCGCAGCCCGGCCGTCAGGTCCGAGAAGGAGAAGGGCCAGGCCCACGCTGCCAGCCCCCCATTCCGACTCTGACTCATGCCGCCGCCATCATGGAGATGATTCCCACGTGCGGCCGGCGTTCTTGTCGAGTTTCTCGAGGACGGCCGCTTCGAGGTCGACGCCGCTCAGGCGCGCTAGCTGCATCAGGTAGAGCAGGATATCCGCTAGTTCCTCGCGCCAGCCCTGCGCGTCGTTCGGCGTTTCCGCCCACTGGACATATTCCAGCAACTCGGAGACCTCGATCGACAGCGACAGGGCCAAATTGCGCAGCGTCTGCGGCCGGGGGCTGCCCGGCTCGTACCAGCCCTGGTTCCGGACGAACTGCTGCATCCGGTCCGTCAGCTCGTCGATCGTGAGCGCCATCGTCGCGTTCCCTTTCGCTCGGCGGCGCGCCGGCGGCCACCGGATATGGAAGCGGCCTCCCGGTCATCTGGGAGGCCACAGGAGAACCCGGAAGAGCAGGCGTCAGCCAGATCGGAGCGACCCGCGG
>CAYUWF010000038.1:0-19750 GCA_964448245.1 uncultured Anaerolineaceae bacterium
AGGCGGCCGCTATCAGGTTGCGGAAGAATAGCTACGGTCGTCAAACCCCCACCCCCCAGACCTCCCCCCCGTGCGGAGCCGCCCGTAGCGAAGCGGACGGCCTCTCCGCCACGTCTCTGTGCGCACCCGGACCCCGTCCGCGGAGAGGGGGTCGGGGGGTGAGGTGGGAAGAGGGTTTTTCAGCAACCTGCGACGTGATCGTGGCTTCGCATGCAGGCTCGGATACCCACCCCGGGTGGTTTTTCAATTTGCGCCCGAACCCGCGTGTCCGCATTCAGGTGGGCGGGAGCTTGTCCGAGGCGGAGGTACGTGTCGTGGATGGGGAGGAGCGCGCCAGTTTGTGGAGTCGCTTGGTCTCGCTGTCGTCCGGCTACGGGATATACGCACGAAGCACCCGCCGGGTCATTCCGCTGATCGCGCTTCGCATCCCGGAGGGGATCGCCCTGCGGCCGACCTACGGATAGCTCAGCCGCGCCCGGACGTCAAGAGGGTGGACGCTCGCCGGGACCGGTCCCAACCGGCATCGCGTTTGGAGATGCGATGCCTCCGGGTTCCACAAACCCGTTTTGCAGCGCAAGACGGGTTTGTCGTCCTCTTCCCCTCCTTGATCACGTCATCCGCGATCTCGTTTCGCGTCGTGGGGAGAGTCAATCCACGTCCAGGCGAGCCCCGATCAGACGGTAGTGCTCTTTCATCATGCAGCGGTTCATGACCACCTGCAGGCCGGCGGCCTTCGCCTGGCGTTCGGCCTCGGCGTGGAAGATCCCCTCCTGCATCCAGACGGTCTTGGCGCCGGAAGCGATCGCCTGCTCGACAATCGGCGGGACGGCCTCGGACGGCCGGAAGATGTCGACGGCATCCACCGGGCGGCCGATGGACGGCAAGTCCGGGTAGCTCTTGAGCCCGAGCACTTCGGCGGCGTTGGGGTTGACCGGGATCACCTCATAGCCCTGCGACAGCAAGTAGCGCGCCACGCCGTGGCTGGCCCTGGCCGGATCGGCCGATAGGCCGACGACGGCGACCGTCTTGGACTCCCTGAGGATCTTCTCGATCTGCGCGTCTTTCACGCCGGACCTCTTTCCATTTGGATGGGCAGGAGCACACGAAAGCACGTCTCGCCCGGTCGTGATTCCACCGTAATCTGACCGCGGTGGTGCAGGGTGACGATGTTGTAGCTGAGGTGCAAGCCGAGCCCGGTGCCCTGGCCCGGCGGCTTGGTGGTGAAGAACGGCTCGAAGATGCGCTCCCGGATCGTCTCGGGAATGCCCGGGCCGTTGTCGCAGATCTCGACCAGGATGCGCGCACCCTCCCGCTGGGTTCGAAGCCGAAGCTCGCCGCTCCCCGCCATCGCCTCGGCCGCGTTGGCGATCAGGTTTGTCCAGACCTGATTGAGCTCGCTGCCGTGGGCCTCGATCCGAGGCAGATCGGGCGCGTAATCCCGATGGACGGTGATCCCGGGCTCGAGCTTGCTGCGCAGGATCACCAGGGTGTCTTCCAATCCTCGGAGAACGTCGACCGGCTGCACCGGTGCCTGGTCGAGGTAGGAATAGGATCGCACGGTGCCGACGATGGCGGAGATGCGCTCGGCGCTCAGGGCGACTTCGCCCAGCAGTGACGAGAGCGATCGCGAAGTGGCGATCCACTCCACGGCGGCGGGAACGGCCTTTTCGGGCAATCGGCGCGTACCCTCCGCCAGCCGCTCGGCCGACAGCCCCGAGGCGAGAAGGGTCGGCGCGATCTCCCAAGCCTCAGTCACGCCCGCCTGCTCGAGCCAATCCTGGAGGGAGGCTTCCTGATCGCTGCGCGCCAGCGGATCGAGCAGCGTCGGCGGCGACTCGTCGGCCGCCGACGCCAGGGCGCTCAGCTCGGGCTGCTGCGCCTGATCGATGCCGGCGGCCTGCAGTTTGGCGTGAGCCTCCTGCCAGCGCGGCAGTAGCTGCCGCGCCTGGGCGGTGGAGCGCTGGAGCGCAGCCGCCGGGTTGTTCAGCTCGTGGGCCAGACCGGCCGCCAGGGTTCCCAGGGCGGCCAGGGTTTCGCTCTGGCGCAGCATCGACTCGGTGTGGCGCAGGCGCGAGGTGACGGTGTGCAAGATGCTCAAGGTTGCGGCCGGACTGGATTCGACCAGGCGGCGGAAAGCGGCCTGGTCGATTTCCAGCAGGCGGCTCTCGCCCAGGGAGCGGACGGTCGCCGTGCGCGGTGAGCCGTCCAGCAGCGACATCTCGCCAATGACCTCGCCCGGGCCGCGGACGGCGATCACCAGGTCGGCCGGGCCGGTGCGCTTGGTGATCTCGAACTCACCCTGGATGATCACGTAGAGGGATCCGCCCGGGCTTCCCTCACGCATGAGGACTTCGTCCGCCGCCAGGCGGTTCTCGCGTGAAGCCTCCTTCAGCAGCGAAAGATCGGCGTCGTTCAAGTCGGCAAACAGAGGCAGGCGGCGGAGCAGCTCGTGGCTCACAGCGTCCTGAGATACTGACGGATGACCGCCACCGCCGCGGCCCCTTCTCCGGTGGCGGACGAGACCCGATGGCTTGTCCCGAAGCGGACGTCGCCCGCGGCGAAGACGCCCGGGCAGCTGCTCTCGAGCATCATCGGATCGCGCGGCAGCCTCCAGCCCGACGGCGGCTTTCCGGAACGGGTCAGGTCGGCCCCGGTGAGGACGTAGCCTTTCTCGTCGCGCTCGACCAGTCCGGCCACCAGCTCGCTCTCGGGCCGGACGCCGATGAACACGAAGAGCGCCGCGCCGGGCAGCGTCTCCTCCTGGCCGGTGAGCTGATTGCGCGTGACGACCGCTTCCAGGCCGTCCGTCCCGTGGGCGGCCACCAGGTCGGTGTTGGGCCGGATCTCAATCCGCGCCTCACGCCGCATCGTCTCCACCAGGTAGCCGGCCGCCGTCGGGCCTGACCCGCGCACGAGTACGGTGACCTTGCTGGCGTGGCGCGCCAGGAACAGGGCGGCCTGGGCCGCGGAGTTCGCCCCGCCGATGACGAACACGGGCCGGTCGCGGAAGTAGGCCGCCTCGGTGTGGGCTGAACCGTAGTACACGCCGCGACCGGTCAGCTCCGCCGCGCCGGGCATCTTCAGGACGCGGAAGGTCGCGCCGCAGGCCAACAGGACGGCCCCGGCGACGACTTCACCACCGTCTTTGAGGCGGACGACGCGGTACGGATCGCGCGCTTCGACCGCCACCGCCTCCTGGGCGTTGAGCAGCTCCGTCCCGAAACGTCGAGCCTGGGCCACCGCTCGCTGAGTCAGATCGCCGCCGGAGATGCCCGAGGGGAAGCCCAGGTAGTTCTCGATCTTGGGGCTCCGCCCCGCCTGTCCGCCGGGAGCCTGCCGCTCGACGACGACGCAGCGCAGACCCTCGGAGCTGCCGTAAACCGCCGCCGCCAGGCCGGCCGGGCCGGCGCCGACGATGGCCACGTCGTAGAAATCGTGGGCCGCTTGCCGCTGCAGGCCGAGCTTCTCGGCTAGGACCCCCTGGGAAGGGTCGGTGAGGGACGTGCCGTCGGGGAAGAGGACGGTGGGCAGGAGCAGGGCGTCGGCCGATGTCCGCGCCGCCAGTTGGCGAGCCTGCTCGTCGTGGTCGACGTCGAGCCACAGATAGGGGATCTGGTGGCGGGCGAGGAAATCCTTGACCGTGTGCGACCCCGGCGACCAAAGCGCGCCGACGACGCGAATTCCTTCGAACGGCAGCGGCACCTCGCGCCGCCATTCGTCCAACAGGTCGTCCAGCACCGGATAAAGCTTGTCCTCCGGCGGGTCCCACGGCTTCATCAAGTAGTGGTCGAGGCCGACCTGGTTGATGGCGCGGATGGCGGCCTCGGTGTCGGCGTACGCGGTCAGCAGGACTTTTCCGGCCTCGCCGGCTAGCGGGCCGGCGGCGGTGAGGAAATCGATGCCCGACATGAGCGGCATGCGCTGGTCGACAAGGAGCAGGGCGATCGCTTCGCCCCGGCCGGCCAGTTGGCGCAGCGTCTCGAGCGCCACGGCGCCGGAGCCGGCGCTCAAGACGCGGTAGTCCTTGCCGTAGCGGGCGCGCAGGTCGCGCTCGATGGCGCTCAGGACGAGCGGTTCGTCATCGACGGTGAGGATGGCTGGCTTGGGCATGACGGCGATGAGCGGGCCCGGAGGCGGGCGTATTGTACCCGCCGGCGTTTACGGAGAGGGGGCCCCCGCTGCCTGTTCCCGTATTGAGCGGATGCGCGGCTGGGCGAGGAACGACTCTTCCAAGCCGATCTCGCGGAGTCCGGCGGCGATGACTTCGATGTGCTCGGCGGCGGATCGCAGGAGGCGCGCCGACTCTGCGGAGTCGCCTTCGGCCTTCGCCAGCCCGGCCAATTCGGCCTTGACCTCCCACAGCCCGGCGTCGAATCCCTGGGAGACCATTTCGTTGTACAAGGTCTCGAACACGCGGCGGGCCTCCTCCGCCCGGCCCAATCCGACCAAGGCCCGGCCGCGCGCCATAAGCAACGGTCCGCGAATGATGCGCATGGCGTAGCGCTCGAAAGTCGATGAGAAGGCCTCGGCCGATTGCAGGGCCCCCGCGAAGTCTTTGCGTGCAAGGTGATACGCCGGTTCGGCCATGGCCAGGGGGACCCGGATGTCGAGCAGGGCGTCTGCCAGATGGGCGATCTCCTGGTTGACTCCGTCGAGGAGGCGCCTGGCTTGGTCGAAGTCCCCCTGTTGAACGGCGATCCAAGCTTGGGTCGAGGCACCGGTGACTTGCCCGCGAAGCGGACTCACCTCTTCCACCTGGCGGACGCGCAGCGCCAGTTCCTCGGCGGTCTTCAAATCGCCGCCCTGGCCGTAGGCGATCGCCAGAAGCGAACGCATGGCGATCTGGGGGAAGACGAAACCGGCCTGCTCGCTCAGCTCGATGCAACGCGCCATCTCCTGAATGGCCGGACCCAGCTCGCCGCGGGCGAAATACGACAAGGCGATCGCGATGCGGCCGTGGGACTGGCCCCACAGATTGCCGGTCCGATCGCTGATGGCCAATGACTCACGGGCGCGATCGACGCCAAGGTCGTACTCGGCGAGGAAGCTGTGGAGCATCGCCGTCCTGGCCAGGTTGTCGGCGAGCATCGGCAGGTTCTCGAGGCTGCGCCAGATCGGCTGGGCTTCTTCCAGGGCCTGCAGCGCCCGGTCGGGTTGGCCGAGCACTTGGTAATTGGTCTGGATGTCGTTGAGCGTGAACGCTTCCTGCTCGCGCAGGCCGTGCTTGCGCGCCAGGTCCAAGGAAGCGTTGCCGGCGGCCACGGCGGCCTTGGCGTCGATGCGCGTCTGCACGAGCATCTGCAGCCAATAGGCCTTGGCCTGCCCGGCGGGGTCGTCGGCCGCCTGAGCCAGGGCCAGGGCGCGTTCGGCATTGGCCAGCGCCGCCACAGGATCGAAGAGCGGCGTGGGGACGGCCTGGAGCGAGGTGGCGCCGATGACGCCGGCGAGCTCCAGGCCTGGGGCGGCTCGCTCTCGCCCCAAAGCCTCCAGCTCTTTGTAGAGAGCGAGGGCCGTCGAGTAGTCGCCCCTCAGTTCAAGAGCGCGACCGCGCTGCCGGTACAAGGGAAGGAGGCGAGCCTCATCGAATTCGGCCAGGCCGGCGAGCTCGATCGCTTTGGCGAAGAGGCTGGCAGCTTCGGCCGTGGCGAATCGGCGCAAGGCCTGCTCGGCTGCCAGAGTCGTGTAGTCGAGGGCTTTCTCGGAGTCTCCGGCGCGCTCGAAATGCCCCGCCAGCGTCTCCGCCAGCTCGTGCCGCCGGTCGTCGTAGAAGCGCTCGAGCGTCTCACCGACATCGCGATGCAGGCTGCGGCGATCGGACGCCAGCATCGATTGGTAGGCCACCAGTTGAACCAGGTTGTGCTTGAAAGTGTAGATGGGCTCTGTTTCGAACAGCCCGCGAATCAGTTGACTGGTCTCGAGGCGGTCGAGGTCACGCGGCAGGTTCACGGGACGCCTTGCAGCGAGTTCGGAGACCATTGTCCCCGGCCCAGGAGGCTACTGAAAAAGCCCGTTCCCACTTCACCCCCGACCTCTGGCGGACATCGTCCCGGTGTCGTTCCGGGAGCAGCCACTAAGGCCTCTCCGCTGACAGCGCCCGAGTAGGAACGGTTTCGTGGCGGATAAGGAAGCCCTGGGGGGTGGGGGGCGAAGCTCCCTACCCCCAGGGAACCCTCCCCTCCTCCTGCAGGAATCTCCAGGGCCTGAGCCCAAGCGGGTGCAGGGGGAGCCCCTTCGGGATGCTCACCTGCACCGCACCTGCGTTGCGCCGCAGGTGCAGGTGTCGCGAGGGTCAGGGGTGGGGGTTTGACGACGGCCGCCATTTTTCAGCAACCACCTGGTCCATCAGGGCGGCGACGTCGGGCTGGGCCAGGAACGTAGCACGCAGGGAGGGCGTCAGGCCGGCGGCGATCGCCTCGACGAGCGATACGGCCGTCGCGTGCTCCCGGCGGGCGGAGGGTTCATCGCCCATCTTCCGCTGGACGGCTGCCCGCAGCGCGTGGATCGGCCACAACAGCGCCCGAGCGCGGGCCGGCGTCAGGGCATCGATGGCCCACTGCAAGTCGGCGTCGGCCTCGTCGAGCGTGTTCCTGCCCAGGTGGATTCGGGCGCGCCAGTGGCGCATCTCGGCGGCGTAGCGATCGACCTGCTCGGCCTGCAGACAGTCGATCAACGCGTTGGCGAAGCGCAGGCCACGGTCGAACTCGCCCTGCGCGACGGCGATGGCGGCGATGGCGGGCCCGGCGAGGTAATAGTCCTGCGAAACGCAGAGGATGCCCTGGGGCAGATCCCGGTGGGGCTCTAGCAAAGCCGCTGCCGTGGCAACGTCTCCGCTGGCAAGCAATGCCCGCCCCAGGATGCCTCGACTCCAGATGTCCCACAGCTCCACTCCTGCCGTTGCCTCGACGGTGTCACGCATCGCCTGCGCGTAACCGAGGGATTTGTGCGTGTCCCCGAGGCCGATCCAGATGTTGCTGACGATCCCGTTCAGGCTTCCGCGGATGCCGACAAACGGTACGTGAGCCGAGATCTCCAGCAGCCTCTGGCCGAAGTCCAACGCCTCGGTCCATTCCCCGCGGTCGGCGAGGATCGCCAAGCGGACCCAGCCGTTGTAGCTCATGCCCCATGGATTGCCAATGGCGGTAGAGATCGACCGGCCCTCATCGCTGAGCGACAGCGCTGTCTCGAATTCGCCCCCTTCGAACCGCATCAACCCGAGGCCGGCCATGGCGTCGGCGACCATCGCCCGGTTGCCGAGCCGGCGGAAGGCCTGCAGCGCCTCGGCGCCGGTGTGCAGCGCTTCCAATCGGCGGCCGCTGGTCATGCCGGAGGCCATCTGGTCGATCAGGACAAAGGCCTCCAGCTCGCGGAACTCGTCCCCGTTCGGCTGATCGAGGCAGGCCGGACGCCGCGTGATCTCGAGCGCCTGGCGGAAGAACTCGTCGGCGCGAACCGGGTCCAAGAAGCGATGCCGCAGGCCCTGGTTCCACAGCGTGCGAGCCAAAGTCAACAGATCGCCGGCCTGCCGGGCAAGCTGCTCGGCCCTGGCCAGCATCGCCGCGACGTCGACTTGCGGGTCGCTGCTGACGGTGGCCGCCGTGGCCAGCCGATTGAGGGCGTCCGCCTCCAGGGCCGGGTCCCCGGTCTCACGGGCAAAGGTCTCCATCGAACGGTAGACGCGCTGCGCCTCCGGGTGATGGCCGCTGATCTCCAGCGCCGTCCCCTTCCCGATGAAAGCCTCGCGGATCTGCGGGGCGAGCGCCGTCGACGCCAGCCGCGGCGCGACCTCCAGGGCCAGGTCGTAATTGGCCACGGCTTCGGCGTGGGCGTAATTGCGCCGGGCCAGGTGGCCGGCGCGCAGCGCGAAGCGGAAGGCGCGGTCGTCGTCGCCGCCGTGATAGTAGTGGAAAGCCAGCACCGCCGGCTGGACCATCGCCGCCTCGGGATGGACGAGCAAGATGGCTTCGGCCACCTGACGATGCAGTTCGATGCGCCGTTCACGTAGCAAGCCGGCGTAGGCCGTCTCCTGGATCAAGGTGTGCTTGAAGCGGTACTCGGCCTCGGAGGCGGACTCCCCCGGGCGAATCAGGCTGGCCGCTTCGAGGAGCGCCAGCGCGGCCGGAGGGGCGGCGGTCATGCAGCTCAGGGCCTCCCCTGGCGGCTCTGCCGCTGGAGCACTTCTTCCAAGACGCGCACCTGGAAGGTCCGGCCGATGACCGAGGCGATCTGCAGCGTGCGCTTGGCCTCCTCCGGCAGCCGATCGATGCGCGCCGCCAGAACTCCCTGCAGCGTGTCGGGGATCTCCAGGCTGGCAACGTCGGCTGTCAGGCGCCAGGCGTCTCCCTGGCGCCGGAGGCTTTGCTGGTCGATCAACATCCGCAGCACTTCTTCGACGAAGAACGGGTTGCCTTCGGCCTTGGCGCGGATCACCTCCCGCAGGTCATCGGGCAAGGCCTGGATGTCGAGCAGATTGCAGACGAGCTCCTGCGTGTCGGTTTCGGTCAGTGGCGCCAGGTGGATCTCCAGCGCGCCGCCGGCTGTGTCGCGCGCGGCTTCCAGCAGTCTCCATCCCGCCGAGTCCTTCTCCTGCCGCGTCACCAGGGCGATGACCAGCGGGACCTCGCTGACCACGGGGAGGATCTGCCGCCCCAGTTCGACCGACGAGGGATCCGCCCAATGTAGGTCTTCGCAGACGATGACCAGCGGGCCTTCGGCGCACAGGCCCCGGATGAGACGGGTGTAGGAAGTGATGTAGCGGTTCTGCAGCGCGGGGCCGTCGAGGTACTTGACGCGGGCGGCGGCCTCTTCCTCGAGGTCGAGCCCCAGGAGATGAGCCAGGTAGGGATAGACCTCGTCCGTCTCGGCCGAGAGCGCTCGGGTCAACGTCGCCTGCAGCGCTTGGCGCGTTTGGGCGGGCGTCGCCTCCGGCGAGGCGCCGATCAGGCCGCGTAGGATCTCCGTGCTGAGGTGGTGGGCCATGGTCGAGCCGAAAGACAGGCAGCGCCCCTCGATCCAGCGCAGGGGCGCCCCCTCGGAGGCCGCCAGCGCTTCCCGCCGCCATTCGGCGATCAGCCTGGACTTGCCCAGGCCGGCCTCGCCGACGATGGCGACCGTCGTCCCGCGGCCCTGGCGCAGCTCGTCCAGCAGGTGGAGCAGCGTGGTGTACTCGCGCCGTCGTCCGACCATCGGCGAATCGAGCCCGGCCACGCCACGGGCGCGGGCGGCGCCCCGGTGTTCGCCGAGGACGCGGAAGATGTGGATCTCGCCGCTCTTGCCCTTAATCGTGACCCGGCCGCGATCCTCGAACTCGAACAAGGACGACGCCAGGCGCTGGGTGTTGTCGGTGACCAGCACCGTATCGGCCTCGGCCGCGCTCTGCACGCGCGCCGCCAGGTTGACGGTGTCGCCCACCGCCAGGTACTCCATGTGCAGGTCGTTGCCGATGTCCCCGACGACCACCAGCCCCGAGTTGAGACCGATGCGCATCTGAAAATGCGGCACGCGTCCAGCGGACACGAGCTCCCGGCCGTAGGCCTGGATCGAGTCGAGGATGGCCAGGGCCGAACGGATGGCGCGCTCCGGATCGTCCTCGTGCGTCAGCGGAGCGCCGAAGAACGCCAGCACGCCGTCACCCAGAAGCTGGGCGATCGTCCCCTCGTAGGCGTAGACCTTCTCGCTGATCCGTTGATGCGCGCCGGTGACGATCTCGCGCCAATCCTCCGGGTCGAGCGCCTCGGCCAGCGCCGTCGACCCGACGATGTCGGCGAAGAGAGCCGTCACCCGCTTGCGTTCCCCCTCGGTCCGCTCGCGGTCGGCGAGGATCCTCTTGGCGATGGCCGACGGCGCCGCCCGACGGATGGCCTCTAGGCTTGCGCTGCGCGGCACCGTGCTGGACGGTGCCGGGGCGGCCTGGGCCAGGTCGTGACCGCAGTGCCGGCAGAACTTCGCCGCGGTCGGGACGGCTTGCCCGCAGTTGGGGCAAGCGCCCTCTAGCGGCTGGCCGCAGTTTTCGCAGAAGCGAGAGTCGCCGTTATTCTCGAAGGAGCAATTTGGACATTGCATCGCCAGTCCTTACTCCCGGGTCAGCGCCAAAGGCGCCACCGGATTCTGCCGGGACCGAAACGGGCCATGGCTCCGTCTGTCTCATGCCAGGCTGCTCATCCGTTCCGCCAGGCTCTCGAGCATCGCCAGACCGACCTCGGGCCGGTCCTCCAGGATCGATCGCAGCGCGTCGCCGGTCAGCACCAGTGTCCGCGTCTCGGATAGGGCGCGCACGCTGGCCGAGCGAGGTTGCTCGCGCAAGATCGCTAGTTCGCCCAGGTGTTCCCCCGCGTGGAGAGTCCGCAGAACGCGCGCGCTCCCGTCGGCCTGCTTGCTGACCTCGACCGCGCCCTCGACCAAGACGAACAACTCGTCGCCCAGGTCCCCCTCGCGACACAGGTACTCGCCCGCCGGGTGCAGTCGTTCGCGGGCGAGGTTGGCGATCTGCTCGAGGTCTTCGGGTTCGAGCAGGCGGAAGATGGGCACCTCGCGCAGGAACAGGACGCGCTCGACGATGCCCAGGGTCTGCCCGGTCTCCATGGTCATGCCTCCGGAATGAGGGCCCTGGCGGGGCACTGCCTGCCGCACGACCGGGCTGTCGTCGTCGGCGGCCAGGCGGGCCACCTGAGGCCAGTCGCCCCTATTCTGCTCCGCGCGGGCCCGCAACGCCAGTGCGCGGAACCACGGCCGCGAATGGCGTGCCAGGTCTGCCAGTGTTTGTGAAGCCGCCGCCGGCGAAGAGGGAGTGGCGTCGGCCTCGAGAAGGCGGATCATGGCGCCGCTGACGCGGCGGTCGGCGATCGACTCGAGCGCCTCGACGGCCTGCGAGCGGAGGTCGCGGTCCTTGGAGCGGAGTCCACGGGCGACGATGTGCATCGCTTCGGCCGAACCGGCGCTGCCCAGCCCTCTCAGCACGCGTTGTTCCAGCTTGGCTTCGCTGTGGACCAGGATCCGCCGCAAACCCGAGAGGCCCGGGGAGGCCTGCGCGCCCGCCAGCGCCGCGCCCCAGGCGCGCAACTGCTCGGCCTCCGTGATGCGACGGGCAGACCAGTCTAGCACGGCCTCACGGGCGCGACCCTCTCGGCCGGCGAGGGCGGCAATGACCTCGTCCTGGGCGCGCGCCGAACCGCCGTCGAGCACCGGGAGTAGCGCGTCGAGTTCACCCATCTCGCGCAGTGACTCCCCCGCCGCTTGCCTCACCTGAGGGTCGGGGTCTTCTAGAGCGGCGATCAAAGCCTGACGCGCCTTCGGCGACCCGGCCCGACGCAACGCTAGGGCGGCTTCGACCCGCACCGGGCGGGAGGGGTCGGTGAGGGCGGCGATGAGAGTGGCCGAGGCCGCCGCGCCTTCGACTTCCGCACAAGCGCGCAATCCGGCGAGCCGTGCCTCGAGCGATGGGTCGCGGAGCAGGGCTTCGACGATCGCCTGACCGCGCACCCGATTCCCGGACTCCGCCAGGGCGACCGCCGCCCGGCCCCGCACACGCGGGGAAGGGTCGGCCGCCAGCTTCTTGAGCGCCGCGGCCGAAGGGCGGGAGGCCGCCACGGCCGCAGCCCGGACGTTCTCGTCGGGGTCGGAAAGGAACCCGGCCGCCGCCTGCACGGCCGCCTCGGCCGGTATCCGGCGCAGCGCATCGACCGCCGCCAGCCGGACCTCGGGCGCCGGATCGTCTTGCCGAGCGGCGATCGAATCGACGGCTTCCACCGCCTCGAGTTCCGCCAGCAAGGCCAGGGAGAGGCGGCGTATGGACGGGCGCGGGTCCTGCAGCCCGCGCTCGGCCACGCGCAAAGACTGTGCGTCTGTGCGGACCGATTGGAAGGGCGCTTCGCTCGAGGTGAAGACTTCGGTGATGCCCTGACGCAGGGCTTCGACAAGGGAGGCGCCATATGTCCGCCGCATGCGCCAGATCAGGAACGCGCTTACGGCAGAGAAGAAGAGACCGATGGCCAGCGTCTGAGGCAGGGACAGCCCTCGCTGGCCGAGGAGGAGCAGCATGCCCGAAAGGATGACTCCCAGTTGGGCCGGCGGGCCGGCCTGGTAGGCCCGTACCTGCGCGCGGTGGTCGGCGGGGAGGACGTTGAAGAGGGAGCTGAAAGCCGTGCCGGCCAGGCCACCGACCAGAACGAGCTGGACGAAACGAAAAAGGGCGGCCGTGGTCAGGTTGAGCTGGACGGACCACAGGCCGAAGCCGGCCAGGTAGGCCAGCGGCAGGAGAAGCAGCGCGCCGATGACCCCGATTCGGGCGTAGACCCGGCTGGCAAGGAGAAGCGAGACGACGAAGGTAACTCCGGTGACGACCCCTCCGAAGACTCCCAGGAAACCCGCCAGCTGGGCTTCGTCCGGGTAGGCCGCGGCGACCTCCACATTGAATGGGTAGGAAACTGAGAAGAAGAGGATCGAGAACACGACGGCGGCGATCGCCGTCAGGCGCATCGTGGGATTCGAGACGACGAGGCGATGGGCACGACGGAGATCGGCGATCGGCGAGCTGCGCGCACCGGCTCGAACCGCGGCGCGGGCGTGCCCGCGGGCCAGCACGCCTCCGACGCCGGCTCCCGCCAAGACCAACGCGGCGAAGATCACCAGGAGGGAAGGCGTGCCGAACGCCCGGGCCAGGGGCCCGGTCAGAAATCCAGCCAGCACGCAACCCAGGATGCCGGCGCTGGCGAACAGCGCGAAAAGCCGCTTGGCCTGCCGCGCGTCACAGACTTCGCCGGCCAGCACCCAGATCAAGGTGCCGATGACGGCGTTGATCAGCGAGATCCCGAGCCACAGGAAAGGGTAGACGGCGGCGTCGGTCGAGAAGGTCATCGCCCAGCCGAGAACGGCGATGGCGGCCAGGCCCGCCAGGAGCCACAGGGAAAGCCGCGCCCGGTCGGGGCGTCCCAGGACGGCGGCGTAGGCCGTTGTGGTGACGAGCGTGGCCGCGCCCAAGACGATGAAGAGGCGCGGGAGGATTTCGACTCCGAATCGATCAAAGAGAAGAGTGTCGCCGGCGTTGAAGGCGAACACCTGTGCCGCCTGAATGAGAAAGAAGAAAGCCGATCCGAGGAGTGCCAGACGCTCCTCCCCGGGCCGGATCTGAACGAGTCGCGCCAGAAAGCGCGTCATGCGCGGCCGGGGCACAGCCCTCGGGGGACCAAGCAACGAGTCCCATGCGGGCGCAGCGGCGAGAGGCAGACGCGGGCCACCTCGGATGGAGCTATCCCCGACCATGTCGAATGGACTCAGATCCGGCTCTCGAGCCTGGAGGAGGCCCAGGGAGGCCTGTTCATCGCGCCAGACCCGCGGATTATACGCCGGGCGTTCCAGCAGGTTGCTGAAAAAGCCCTCTCCGCCCTCACCCCCTTCCCCTCGCGAAGCAGCCCTGTGGGCCTCTCCGCCGACAACTCCTCGATATCAAGCAGGCACATGGCGGAGAGGGGGTGACAGGTTTGGGGGGCGGGGGTTCTAAATGTGAGTAGCGTCCTTCAGCACGCTGCTAAGGGCAGGCGTTCTGAAGATGCTCTTCGAAGGTCGTGGCGAATTGGTGACGCCCAGAACTGTCACAGGCGGCCCGGAAGAACAGGTAGCCGGCCTCCGCCGGCCGAGCGACACTCTCGAGAGACGCCAACCCGGGGTTGGCGATGGGGCCGGGAGGAAGGCCGTCGTGCAGGTAAGTGTTATAAGGAGAATCGACCTGCAGGTCCTCGGAAGAAAGGGGCGCCTTCCACCAACCTTCCGCCTGGAGCCCGAGGGCGTATTGGACGGTCGGGTCCGCCTGCAACGGAATCCCCAACGCCAGCCGGTTCAGGAAGACCGAAGCAATCAGCGGCCGCTCCGAAGCCACGATCGCTTCGCGCTCGACGATCGAAGCCAGGACGACGGCCTCGAATGGAGTCAATCCTTGCTCGTCCAGGTCCGCCAACAGCTCGTCGGACAGGCGCGTTTCGAAATCTGCCACCATCCTCTGGGCGACCTCGCCGGCGGTCATTCCCGGATCCAACTGGTAGGTGTCGGGGAAGAGCAGGCCCTCGAGGTCGCCGGCCGATTCGGGTGCCTGTGTCCACGCCGGAGGCGGGACGTGAGTCGCCAGGAGGAAATCGCCGCCGGTGAAACCCAGGCCGAGTCGGCCAAGGGCCTCGGCCACCTGCTCGCGCCGCCAGCCTTCAGGGATGGTGATGGTGTAGCGGCTTGCCCGGGCGCGCTGGAGAAGCTCGGCCAGCTCGAGGATCGACATGGACCCGCTGACCTCGTAGCGGCCGGCTTCGATTCCGGTGTCGAGCCCCCGGTAGGAGAGGTATCGGGAAAACAGCTCGGGGCGTCCGAGGATCCCCAGGCCGGCGAGTTGCTCGCCGACCGATGTCGCATCCTCTCCCGGCTCGATGTCGAGCGTGGCCGTCGTCTCCGGATCGCCCGCGGCGCCCATCAAGCCCGGCCGGTTCAGAATCAGGTAGACGGCGAGGATCGTCCGCTCGAGGGGCGGGAGCCGGCGCGAGGCTTCCCCCAGCGATGAACCGGCGGCCTGGAACCCGAAAGCGACCGCCAGGCATCCGACGACGGCCAGCGCCAGAACGACGGCGATCAGGCAGCCGGGGCTACCGCGTCGTCTGCGCATCGAGGAAGGTCTGCAGGATCACGGCCGCCGCTCGGGCGTCGGTGCTGGGGTCCGGCTTGTGGATCGCCAAGGCCTCGACTGTCGACTGGCTTTCGTCCCATGTCTCGACGCGGCCGTGGCCCGCTTGGCGCAAGGCCTCGGCCAGCCGAAGGCCGCGTTTCGCGCTTCGCCCAATCTGTCCTTCGTCCCCGTAGGCGACTCCGACGACGATGGTGTCGGCCTCTTCGCGGCGCGCGATCTCGAGGATGCGGCGGGCGTCCTCGGCGCGGGATGCGTGGCGCAGGACGGCCAGCGGACGGGCGATCGTGCCGGTCGGATCGGAGACGGCCAACCCCATGCGCTTCTCGCCCGGATCGACCGCCAGGACGCGGCTCATGATGTCGTCGAGACCCACACCATCTGGATGCGCAGGGGCAGCAGAGGCATGCGGGGCCACCAGCCGGGCCACAAACGGAAGCGCGGGGGCGCGGCGAGATTGAGCTCGCCAGTCAGGACCGAGGCGGCGTCGGTGAGCGACTTGCCCGCCGTCGCTTCGGCGAGGGCACCCAAATCGACTTCGGGGCGAGACCGGCCGCGCGCCGTGGCCTGGTAGGCGACCCCGGCGCCGGTCTCGACAGGGACGATGTCGACCCGGACGGAATCCGGGATGATCGCTCGCGACCTCCCGGCCTCTTCAGCGATCCTCGCCAGACCCGCTGCCTGCAGTCGCCCGGTGTCGAAGGCGGTCGCGCCGACGCGGGCCTGGATCGACCCCCGAATCACTTCCGACGGCTCGCCCAACGCCGGGCCGAAATCCGACGCCAGCACTTGCACGATGGCGATGGAGTCGGGGGCCAACGACTCACCTTCCTCGAGGCGGTCCTGCAGGCGCGCGTTCGCCTCCTGCAAGAGCTGGCGTTCGAGGGCAGCGCGGGCCAGGGCGATGTCCACCTGCGTGACCCCCGGCCGCCACTCCGTTATTCCACCGCTCGTCGGGTCCGGATTAGTGACGGTGAGGTCGAGGCCCAGGGTCCCCTCGATGGCGCCGACCGCCCCCGTGGGGACATTGCCGGCCGGGCCCTCGTCGGAGGCGCGGATCGGGACGAGGACTTCGGAGCCGATGCCGGCAGGGACGAGGGCCCTCTCCGTCGTTTCGAATCGTTGAGAGTCGGGGCCGAGGGTTCGGAGGCCGGTGCCTTCCGGCAGGATGACCTCCGACTCATTTCGATTCGTGAAGGAAACCCAGCCGGTGGCGGCCGTCGTGGCCGCCTGCACCGTCCCGCGAGTGGAGACCTGAATCTCTCCCTCCAGCTCCACCTGCAAGGACCGGGAGGGAAGGGCGATCGCGTCGACCGGCCCGGCGGAGACTTCCCCCAGGGCCACTGGGAACTCGACGCTTTCCTCCTGCTCGGCGGCGGGGAGCTCGATCACGGCCGCCGGCCCGATGACGACGGAGAGCCCCAGGAGCGCCGCGATGACGACGAGCATCGAGCCGGCGCGCTGCGCCTCGGTCCATCTGCGCCTCGGCGGAGCGGCAGGCCGTTCCGGACGCGGAAGCAGGGTCGCGCGCTGCCGCGGCGCAGGAGCCACGGGAGGGCCGGCGCCTTTCTCCGGCCAGGCCTGGCGGGAGACGGCGTCTAGGTCGTCGAACACCGGCATCCCCAGTTGGCGCGCGTGCTCGCGCACATCGGGGTCGTGGCTCAGCACGCCGAGCTGTGCCGCCTGGCGCGCCGCCTCGCGCGCGAGCAGCACCAGGTCGACGCGCCGATGGAGGATTCGCCCATGCGACGGCCACACCAGGACCACCTGATCGGCCTGTGCCCAGCGGAGCTTCTCCCGCGTGGAGGCGGTGTCGTCATGGGCGTCGAGATAAAGGAGTTGGGTTTTCACGCGGGCGCGTCCGGACTCTCCCGGCGGGTTTTCTGGGGTGAGCCCGGCCTCAGCCGGAAAGGCGGGCGAGATGGGTGTCGAGCCACTGCCGTCCCAGATCGATGGCCTGGGGCAGACGCTGCGCGTCCTTGCCGCCGGCCTGGGCCATCGTCGGGCGGCCGCCGCCTCCGCCGCCGATGGCGCGAGCGGCCGCCTTGACCAACTCGACCGCGCTCAGGCCTCGCTCCACCAGGTCGGAGCTCAACGAGGCGACCAGGATCGGTTTCCCCTCGATCTCGGAACCGAGCAGCACGACGTGCGTCGAATGTCGGGCGCGAAACGGGTCGGACAGTTGGCGCAAATCGTCGGCGCTGCAGCCGGGGATGACGCCGATCAGGACGTGCGCCGGGCCAACCTGTCCTACGGGCAGATCCGCCAGGCGCGCCCCGGCGGCGGCGCGCTCGAGCTCGCCGATGCGAGCCTCGAGGGCCTGGCGCTCTCGCAGCAGGGATTCCAATTGGGATTCGGCGCGGTCGGGCGTCGTCTCGAGCAGGTCGGCGAGGCGCTGGAGTGTGCCCCCGGTGCGTTCGAGGTAGACCTGGGCTTCACGGCCGGTGAGGGCCTCGATGCGTCGAATCCCGGCCCCGACGCTCTCTTCGCGCACGATCACGAAAGGTCCAATGACGCCGGTCGCCGGGACATGGGTGCCCCCGCACAACTCGTAGGAGAACTTGGGCGGGCCGCCGATCGAGATCGTGCGCACCGTGTCGCCGTACGTTTCGCCGAAAAGGGCCATGGCGCCTTCCGCCTCGGCCTGCCTGCGGGGCTTCTCGACGATCGTCAGCGGGAGGTTCTCAAGGATGGCCCCCGTCACCAGATGCTGGACGCGCGTAATCTGCTCCGCCGTCAGCGGCTGGCCGTGGGTGAAGTCGAAACGGAGCCGGTCCGGGGCGACCAGCGAGCCCGCCTGCCGGGCGTGCTCGCCGAGGACGGCGCGCAGGCTGGCGTGCAGCAGGTGGGTGGCGGTGTGATTGCGCATGATGTCCCAACGCCGCGAGGCGTCGACGGAACCCCGCGCCGCGTCGCCGGTGTGCACCGTTCCGCTTTCGACCCGGCCGACATGCAGAATCAGGCCGGCGATCGGCTGGCGCATGTCTTCCACAATGAACGACCAGGCGCCGTGGCCATTGCCTCCGGAGGCGATCCGGCCCGTGTCCAAGACCTGCCCGCCGGCGGCGACGTAGAAGGAAGTGTGCGGCAGGACCACGGCCCCCGTGCGGCCGGCCTCCAGCGAGTCGACGCGGCGGTCGCCGTCGAGGAGCGCCACGACCTCGCCGTCGGTCTCGAGGGGTCCGTACGGATCGTAGGCGACTCCACCCGGCGGCAAACGTCCCTGGCGCTGGAGCGATTCGAACACGTTGCCGAAAGCGGCCGTCTCATCGACGGCGGCGGCTCCGGCCGAGCCGGTGCCGGAGGCCTCGCGGTGAGCCTCCATCGCCTGACGGAAGCCGGCCTCGTCCACCTCCAGGCCTCGCTCGCGCGCGATATCGCGGCTGATCTCGAGCGGCAGCCCGTACGTGGCGTATAAGTCGAAGGCCCGCTGCCCGTCGAGTCGCCCGCCGCTTTCGGTGGCGACCTCGGCCAGGAGCGCCTCGAGCCGCGCCACGCCGGTGTCGACCGTCCTCTGGAAGCGCTCCTCTTCCTCGGTGATCGTGCGCTCGATCGCCGACTGGTTGCGCACGAGCTCGGGATAGACCTCGCCGTACTCCTCGATGACGGTGCGGGCGACGTGGGCTTGGAACGGGCCGGTGAAACCGGCCTTGGCGCCGAAGCGGCTGGCGCGCCGGATGACCATGCGGCAGACGTAGTTGCGGCCGGTGTTTCCGGGTACGACGCCGTCGGCGATGAGGAAGGCCGCCGCCCGCGCATGGTCGGCGATGACGCGGTAGGGGGTCAGCAACCGTTCCACCTGCTGGTCGTCGTGGCCGAGCAGACGCTGCACGGTGCGGAAAAGCGGCTGGAAGAGATCGGTGGCATAGGTAATGCCGCTGCCCTGCAGCACGGAAACGACGCGCTCCAAGCCCATGCCTGTGTCGACGTGCTTTTTCGGCAGGAGCTCAAGCGACGTCGGGCTCAGGCGGTTGTATTGAATGAAGACCAGGTTCCACAGCTCGAGGAAGCGGGCGCAGTCCCCGTTGATGCGGCAAACGTGCCCCGCCACGCTCTGTCGGTCGCAGGTCTCCGGGCCGCGGTCGAGGTGGATCTCGCTGTCGGGACCGCACGGCCCGAGGTCGGCCATCTCCCAGAAGTTGTGCTTGCGCCCGAAGAACAGTACGCGCGACGGGTCCATCCCCGGCTGGGCGCGCCACAGGTCGGCCGCCTCGTCGTCGCGCGGGATATCGCCCAGCTCGTCCTCGAAGCACGTCGCCCATAGGTTCTGCCGCGGCAGGCCCCAGACGTCGGTCAGGAGCTGCCAGGCCCAGGGGATGGCCTCGGCCTTGTAGTAATCGCCGAACGACCAATTGCCGAGCATTTCGAAGAAGGTGTGGTGGCTGTTGTCGCGGCCGACGTCGTCCAGGTCGTTGTGCTTTCCAGCCACGCGCATGCACTTCTGGGAATCGACGGCGCGCAGGTAGGGCCGGCTGCCGGTGCCCAGGAAAACGTCCTTGAACTGGACCATCCCCGAGTTGGTGAAAAGCAGCGTCGGATCGGAGGCGGGCACGAGCGACGCCGAGTGAACGATGGTGTGGTGCCGCTGCGCGAAGAAATCCAGAAACGACTGGCGGATCTCTTTGCTGGAGCGGGCGGGAGTCGACGATGGACGCATCATCCCTCGAGCATCGCCGGGGATTATACGCGAGCGGCGCGCCGGGTTCAACAAGGGCAGGCCTTCGCGCCAATCGCTCATCATGCGCGCCAACGAGTTTCCATACCGAGAAGTTGACTTGGGAAGGTCCGATTGACCCATATCCTCTCCCCCCAAAAAAACCCACATCCCACTCTTTGGGGTCACCCCCGCAGAAGCGGGGGTCCAGTCCTGCCCGGCCTCGAAGCCTGGATTCCCGCTTTCGCGGGAATGACCTTCCCTTGGGGTCGGCCATCCGCCCATCTGGGTCTGGGAGTGACGGCGCTCGCGGCATTTGCCTCCGCGACCATTCTCCTGATGGGGAGCGTCATCGGTGTGTGCTATCCTAGCCGAGGCGAGGTACTGCGCGGCATGTCGGTCACAGAGTTCCGTGAGCGAATCGAGCGGGGTCCGCTGGACGC
>CAYUWF010000039.1:0-19450 GCA_964448245.1 uncultured Anaerolineaceae bacterium
CAGAGGGTTCGTGACGGAAACGAGCCGGCCAGCGCTGTCGTAGCCGTAAGAAGTGACTTTCCCACCCTGGTCGCGTGAGTTGATCATACGCCCAACAGCGTCGTACGCGCTGGCCGCCGTCGTGCCGTCGGGGTATGTTGTCAGGTCCAGCCGACCGCGTACATCGTAGCCAAAGAGCGTCGTGTGGCCATTCGGGTCGGTCGTATGGATGAGTTCGACGGGCGAAGGCGCGTTTGAGATGAATTGGTGTCGTTCGGTATCGCTTGGGAGGCAAGCCGCGCGGAGGTCGGAGAATCTCCCTGGAGTCTGCGGATTGCCAGCATGCCGCCCGTCTGAAGATCGAGCGAGGAGATTCGCAGATGGCGCCTGTTCCCTACCTCGCCGCCCCCTGAAACTCGGGCGGCAGGTGCCCGAGATCGATCTGCTCGTCGTCGCAGAAGAGCATCGCCCGCTCGACGACGTGGTGCAGCTCGCGGATGTTGCCCGGCCAGCGGTGCGCCTTGAGGGCTTCGATCGCCCGCGGGGTGATGCCGAGAATGGAGGCGCCCATGCGCTGGTTGATCTGCCGGATGAACGTTCCCACCAGCGCCGGGATGTCGACGACGCGCTCTCGCAGCGGGGGTAGGTGCAGGTCGACGACCTTCAGGCGGTAGTACAGATCCTCGCGGAACGTGCCTTGCTCGATCATCGTCGGCAGGTTGCGATTCGACGCCGCCAGGATCTGCAGGTCGACCGTGATTTCGGTCACGCCGCCGACCCGGCGGAAACGCTGCTCGTCCAGTACGCGCAGCAGCTTGGCCTGCATCTCGGCTTTGGTCGACGAGATCTCGTCCAGAAAGAGAATCCCGCCGTCGGCGACCTCCACCAGGCCCGGCTTGCGCTTCAGGGCGCCGGTGAAGGCGCCGGCCTCGTGTCCGAACAGTTCCGACTCGATCATCGTGTCGGGCAGGGCGGCGCAGTTGACCGGGACGAAGGGCTTGTCGGCGCGCGGCCCCATCCCGCGGATCGCCTTGGCCAGCACTTCCTTGCCGGTGCCGGTTTCGCCCGTGATCAGGACCGACACCTGAGCGGCCGCCGCCCGTTCGGCTTCGCGCAAGATCCGCTGCATCGCCGGCGTCTCCCCCACGATCCATTCGAGCTGAGCGGTTGACGCTCGGCGAAGCAGGGCCAGCTCCCGGCGCAGGGCGACGATCTCACGCGCCCGCTCGACCGCCTTGCGCAACCGGTCGAAGTCCAGCGGTTTCATCAGGAAGTCCGTGGCGCCCTGTTTCATCGCCTCCACGGCCGTCTCGACCTCGCCGAAGGCCGTGATCAGGATCACCGGGGGGCTCGGGTTCTCGCGGGCGATGCGGTCCAGCAGGGTCAGCCCCGAGCCGTCCGGTAGAAAGACGTCCAGCAGGATGATGTCAGCGGCGCCGGCGTCGATGGCGGCGTTAGCCTGGGCCAGGTTGCCGGCCTCCAGGGCTTCGTACCCGGAGTCGCGCAACGTCTGGCTGACGAAAGTGCGGGCCGTCTCTTCGTCATCGACGACGAGGATCGTGGCGGTCATCGAGCGGGCGCCTCCACGGGGCCGGGAACGGGCTTCGGCGAACTCTCAGCCGGCAGGCGGATGGTGAAGACGGTTCCGGCGTCGGCGAAGCTCTCCACCTGGATCCCGCCTTTGTGCGCAGCCAGGATGCGGCGGGAGATCGCCAGGCCGAGGCCGGTGCCGTCCTTCTTGGTCGTGAAGAACGGATCGAAGATGCGGTCGAGCACCTCAGGCGGGATGCCCGGACCGGTGTCGGCCAGGCGCAGCTCGACCACTCGGCCCTGGGGGCCGTGCGCCGGTGCCAGCGTCAAGGAGAGCGTGCCGCCTTCGCCCATGGCCTGCACGGCGTTGGTGATGATGTTGACGATGACCTGCTCCAGCGTGCGCGGATCGGCCTCGCAGCGGGGAGTGGACGGGTCGAAGGCGGTGTGGACGCCGACGCGTGCCTGCTGGAGCCTCGGCTGCCAACGGGCCAGCAGGCGCCCGAGCATGTCGGCCAGGTCGATCGGCTCCATGCGCGGCTCGAGCGGCCGCGCGAAGAACAGGACGTCGGTCATCAACTGGTCGAGGCGCAGGCATTCCCGCCGTACCCGTTCGAGCGAATCGGCCAGGGGGTGATCCTTCCCCAGCCGGCCGGCGACGTACTGGATGCCGGTGCTGATGTTGTTGATCGGATTGCGCACTTCATGCGCGAAGATCGCCGAGACCTCGCCCAGGAGCGCCCGCTGCGCCAGGATTTCCGTCTGGTTCTCGATCGCCTGGCGCTCGGACATGTCGCTCAGCACCAGCAAGAGACGCGCTGCCGCGCCCGACGGCAGGGGGCGGACGCGCAAGTGGACGGGGAAGGGAGTCCCGTCCCGGCGATGGAACGTCAGCCGGGCGCGTTCCGCCTCGCGTTCGTGGCCGGAGGCATCTAGCAGCGTGGCCAGAAAATCCTTCGGCCCGACGAGGATGTCCTGGATCGGCATCCCGTGCAGCTCCTCCTGGCGGTAGCCGAGCATCTCGGCGGCGCGCGGATTGGCGTGGACGACGCGCAGCGCCTCATCCAGGGAGATCAGGCCGTCGGTGACCGCCGCCGCCAGGTCCCGCCCTTCGGCCGTGAGCGACTGCACCTGCTGCTCGAGATCTGCGAGGGCGGCGCGCTGCAGATGGAGAAGGAGCGCGGCGTGGGCCAGATCGGCGATGATCGCCATCAGCGATTCGGCTTCGGGGGGCAGGACGGCCTCCTGCCGCCACGCGGCGACAAGCATTCCGATCCAGGCGGTGGCCGTGCCGAGCGGAGCCGTGCGAACGGTCGAGAAACCGGCGCTTCGCCCTGCTCGGTACAGAGGGTGATCCGGACGCTGACCCAGCGTCCACTGCGTCGGCTGGGGCAGGGCGTCGAGGGCGCCGGCCGGCAGGGATGCCGGGAAGTCCACCGGGAGCGATCCCTGGAGCAGATACTCGGGACCGGAGGGGGAGACCGCGTAAACGCCGACGGCGTCCGCCCACAGCAGGTCACGGGCGGCGGGGAGCATCTCCTGCAAGACGTCGAGCCGGGGTTCGAGGAGCGCCTGCGCCAGGCCTTGCAGCCGCGCGATCCGGTCGGCGGCGGCCTGGAGCGCTTGCTCGGCTTGCTCTCGCGCGCCGGTGGGCGCGAGCTGAACCAGGATGGCCTCGGCCGGAGCGCGGCTGGCGCGGGCCCGCAGGTCGACTCGCACAACGTCGCCCTGACGGGTCTGCAGGGGCACCTCATTCAGGTCGACGTCGGCTGAGCCCCAGGCGTTCAGGATGCGCGCCAGGGCCTCTTCGCCGGCGGGTTCCGGGAAAAGCGAAGCCGGACGCAGGCCGGTGACCTCGCTGCGGGAGTAGCCCGTCAGCAGCAAGAAGGCGTGATTGGCGGCCAAGACCGAACGGCCGTCGCTGGTCAGCACCAGGACGGCCTCGGGGATCGAGTCGGCCAGAAGGCGAAAAAGTTCGCGGTAGGGATCAGGTCGGAGGAGCCGGGCGATCGCGCTCGGTGCGGGCGAACGGCTCGGCAAGGCTCAGGCCTGCGCCCCAATCGGGGTGGCCCGCCGGACGTGGCGCAGCCGCGCCGGCAGGATGCCCTCCACCGCCCGATACTTGGCGACGGTGCGCCGCGCGACGCGCACGCCCTCCCGGCGGAGCCGGGCGGAGATCTCGTCGTCGGTCAGCGGCCGGGCCTCGGCGCCGACCATCTCCTTGATCCGGTCGCGCACAGAGAGGCTGCGGTCGAAGAAGCGATGGAGGGGGATGATCCGCCCGTTGGGCAGCGCCACGGATTTATGGGCGACGGCCCGCGAGACGGTCGACTCATGGACGCCGATCTCGGCGGCGAGGCTGGCGCGGGTAATCGGCCGCAGATGGCGGTCGCCATGAAGGATGAAGTCCTTCTGGCGGGCGACGAGCGACCGCATCAAGCGGCGCATGGTGTTGTTGCGCTGCTGCAGGCACTTGACGAAGAGCGAGGCACGCTCCAGATGGCGCGACCATTCGCCGGCCTGGTCCTCATCGGTGGAGGGCACCGCCTCGCGGAAAAGCGGATTGACCCGCAGCCATCCGGCCAGCGCGGAGAAGATCTCCACCACCAGGGCGTTCCTATCGTTGGGGCTGACCGAAATCTGGATATCGGGATTGTGATAGACGTTGGGGTCGGCGGCCGCGGCCTGGCGGCCCGAGCCCCAGAAGGCACGTGCCGGATAGGGGTTCAACTTGGCGTGGATCCACTCGGCCGCCTGCCGGGCGCGCATCTGGCTGACCCCCAGAGTCTGGCCGATTCGCTCGAACTCTCGGCGCCCGAGCTCGGCGAAGCATTCGTCGAGCATGCGCCGGGACAGCGCCACCAACGGGTCTCCGGGGTCTATCAAGCTGAGCTGGGCCATCAACGCCTGCCGCGGACCGGCGGTGGCCAGACCGGGCGGGTCGGCGCGGGCGATCAGCTCCAAGACGTGCTCCACCTGGGACAGGCTGGTGCGCGTGGCGCGGGCGATGATGGCGGGAGGATCCTCGAGGAACCCTTCGTCGTTCAAGCTCGACAGCACGTAGGCCGCCAGATGGCGCTCCGAGGGGTCCAGGTCGCCGGCGATCTGGGCCAGGACGTGCAGAGCCAGGTCCTCAGGGGCGGCCGGCTCCTGGTCCGCAGGAGTCTCGTCGAGCGAGGCGGCGCCTGACGTACGGCCGGATTCGCGTGGCGAGAGGAAGACCAGCAGGTCGTCCTGGGCCGCCGGCGCGCTGCAGACGGGGCAGGGCGCCGCGCCGCCCAATGGGCGATGGCAGGTCGGGCAGACCCTGTCATCGAGCATCTCGAGCGCCGGGTTGGAGGCGATCTCGGTGAGGACTCGCTCACGCAGCTCCAGGTTCGACAGAGCCAGCAGGCTCATCGTCTGGGCGAGGTGGGCCGTCGTCAGAGGGCGGAGGGACTGGTCGTGTACCTGCAGCATGGGTCGCTCCACGGGCCGCAGTATAGCGGAACCAGCCCGTACGCGCAATCCAGTTGCAAGACCCGTGCCACCGAAGGAGTGCTAGAATCTGGGCCATGAATGGGGATGGTTTGTGGGTGGTGGGCGGGGGATTGGCCGGGAGCGAGGCGGCGTGGCAGATCGCCGAGGCCGGGATCGACGTGGCGTTGTACGAGATGCGGCCTCAAGTGCAGACGGGCGCGCATCGAACGGCAGGGTTGGCGGAACTTGTGTGCTCCAACTCGCTCGGCTCGATGCTTCCGGATCGCGCCTCCGGGGTTCTGCTGGGCGAGGTGCGGCGGCTGGGCTCGCTCCTGGCACGCGAGGCGGAGGCCAGCGCGGTCCCGGCCGGCGGAGCGCTGGCCGTCGATCGGGAGCTTTTCTCGGCGCGCGTTACCCGCGCTCTGGAGAATCATCCGCGCGTGACGATCGTGCGCGCAGAGGTGCGGGAGATCCCCGAGGGGCTGGGCGTCGTCGCCAGCGGTCCATTGACCTCGCCGGCGCTGTCGCAGGCGCTGAGGGCCCTGGCCGGTGCGGATCATCTGTACTTCTTCGACGCGCTGTCCCCGATCGTCGAGGCTGACAGCGTCGACCCGGCGATCGCCTTCCGGGCGTCCCGCTACGGGAGGGGAGAGACCGACGACGGCGACTACCTCAACTGCCCGATGACGCGGGAAGAGTACCAGGCGTTCGTCACGGCGTTAGCCGGCGCCGAGCGGATTCATCTGCACGATTTCGAGGCGGCCATCGAGGCGGGCGTGCGGGCCGGCGCCGGGACGTATTTCGAAGGCTGCCTGCCGGTGGAGGTGCTTGCCAACCGCGGGGCGATGGCGCTGGCCTTTGGTCCTTTGCGGCCGGTTGGCCTGAAGGACGCCCGCAGCGGGGCCCGGCCGTACGCCGTGGTCCAGCTCCGGCAGGACAACCTAGCCGGGAGCCTGTACAACTTGGTGGGTTTCCAGACAAACCTGACCTTCCCCGAACAGAGCCGGGTCTTTCGCATGATCCCCGGGCTGGGTGCGGCGCGCTTTGTGCGCTACGGGCAGATGCACCGCAACACCTTCGTCAACTCGCCGCAGGTGCTCCAGCCGACGCTCGAGGTGCGAAGGCGCGCTGGCCTCTTTCTGGCGGGCCAGATCACCGGTGTGGAGGGTTATCTGGGGAACATCGCCACGGGTCTGTTAGCCGGAGTAAATGCCGCGCGCGCCATGCGGAGTGAGACGCTGCTCGAGCTCCCGCGCGCGACGATGCTCGGCGCGCTCTGCCATTACATCTGTAACGCCGAGGCGAAGACGTTCCAGCCGATGAAGGCCAACTTCGGCCTGCTGCCGCCGCTCGAAGGGCCGAGGGTTGGCGAGCGCCGGACGCGCCAGCGAATGTACGCGGAGCGATCCGCGCAAGCCCTCTCCCACCTTGTTGAAGCCTCTTCTTGATGCTATGCGCATAGCCACGAGGACATCCCAGCCTGCCAGTTCTCCCGTCCCCAACGGTCAAGAGGCTATGCGAATCGTGTGGTGCGTGTTGCTCCTGCTTACTGCTTGCGGGCCCGCGGGTGGAGCGTCATTCGATGGGGAGGCGGCGCTTGGCCGCGTCGAAGAGCAACTTACGATGGGGCCGCGGTTCCCGGGCTCGCCGGGCCACCAGGCGATCCAGCAGTGGCTGGGGGAGGAACTTGCGGCCCGGGGTTGGGAAACACAGTCGGATTCCTTCTCCTATCTGGGAACGACGCTTACGAATATCACAGCCCGGCGAGGCCCCGGGTCCGGCCCTCTGATCCTGCTGGGGGCGCACTACGATACACGCCGGTTCGCGGACCGCGACCCTTCCTCGCCGCACCAGCCCGTACCGGGTGCGAACGACGGCGCCTCGGGCGTGGCGGTGCTGTTGGAGCTGGCGCGTATTCTCGGCGCGCAGGAGCCGACCTGCGACCTGCGGCTGGTCTTTTTCGACGGTGAGGATAGCGGCGACATCGACGGTTGGGAATGGGCGGCGGGCGCGCGGCAGTACGCCGCCTCCCTCGACCACGAGCCCCTGGCTGTGGTGGTGGTCGATATGGTCGGGGATCGAGATCTCGACCTGCCCATCGAGCGCACGTCTTCGACCGACCTGGCGGCCGAAATCTGGGCGGCGGCGCAAAGCGAGGGCTTGCCGGCATTTCGCAGCGCACTTGGGCCGGCCGTCCTCGACGACCACACGCCGTTCCTGGCGCGCGGCTGGCGCGCCGTCGATATCATCGACCTGACCTATCCCCCCTGGCACACGGTTGAAGACACGATCGACAAGGTTTCGGCGGAAAGCCTCGATCAGGTGGGCGAGGCCCTGCTGGCGTGGCTGGCCGACGTCTGTCTGACGCTGGAAGGTTGAGCCTGAGCTTCCCGCGAGCTTCGAGCTCGCGGGAGCTGTTCAGATTGCCCTAGAGCGCGGGCCACACACCACCGACCACTGACCCCTGCATGATCCGCTCATGCCGAAGCAGCCCCTGCCGACCGAGGCAGCCGCCGAGCAGGGCCTGGATGCCTTCCGCGCCGCGGCTGCTCCCCCACGACGAGGAATTCAGAGAGATTCGGATTGTTGGCGAGGTCGTAGGCTGGGCGAATTTCGTAGAAGGTGAGTTGAGTTGTGACGAGTGTCGGGGCCCCGAGTGGAGATCCGTTCTTGTCTAAGGCAAGCGCGCATAAGTTGTAGGCTGCCTGGCTGAAGAAGGGCTGGGTAATTGTGTTGCCATTCAACTCGGACCAGATCAGCAGATAGCGGTCTTGGGCCTGGTCGTAGGCGATCTCCGGCCAGAATGGGTCGCCCACTTGCCCTTCCACAATCACGAAATCGACACTCATCGGACCTCCGCTGCGCGTGAAGCGGCGTCCGTGGATTGAAGCCGGAGGGCCTTGTTCAGTCCACCCGATCAAGTATTCGCCGGAAGTCTGGTTATACGCGGAAGAAGGCCGGGCTTGGTCTCTATCGCCCCCAGCGGCCAGAAAGTCGGTTCCGGTTGGCGCAGCGGCGCTCGACGCGAACGCTGCCAATGCGACCGGCAGCTCTAGGGTCGGCGGGATCTCGACCTCGCCCTCCTCAGGTGCAGCTCCCGACGGAGTGGCCGTGGCTTCGGGAACCGCTGTTTCGGTTGGCGTAGAAGATGGCGCATCGGTGAGTGCCGAGGTGGATGAGGACTCGACGGTGGCGCTATCCGAGGCGATTGGTGAGGGGGAAGGCTCAGCGGTGGGAGTGTCAGACGAGGCACCCTGAGCGCTGGCAGGCCTGATGGCCACAGACAGGGCGAGGAGGAACGCTGAGATCAAGAGGTAGGGCAGGATCGGGTACTTCTCCTCCGGCAGCGCCAATTGCCCACAGGCCGACGGGGGCATTGGCGACGTCCGTCGCCAATCCCGATCCCGCGACCACCGCGAATAGGCCAAGCGCTGCCGCGTTGGCTATGACCCACCAACCGACTCGGTGGATATGTTGCCTCATCGAAAGCCACTGAGCGAAACCTAGAACGGGACCAACCGGAGCGAACATGAAGATTGCGAATGATAAATATGCACCACCCGCGGGTATAGGGGAGAAGACCAGCAACCCGGTGCTAGCCAAAACGTGGCGAAGCCAATCGTCCCGCCCAGGGTAAAACCCACAACACCCAGCGCGATGCCAACTGCGGTGGCCAATACCCACTGCAGCCAGAGTGACCAACGGGAGATGCTCCGTTCAAGCATCAGTCATGCTCCGGTGGCCCGATGGCGAGGAGCCTGTCTTATGGGCTCCATTCCCCGACCTCATTAGCCACACCAACGCGCCTCCGGTCACAGCGCCAACCGCAAGGCCGCCGACTATACCGATCGCCAAGTGGCCGCCTTGTGCAGTATCGACCGCGGTCACGACACCAGCCCCTACGATCGCTGCAAAGAGAACGAAAGCGAGCGTGCTCGCAAGCACCCACCACGCGGCCTTGGAACTCTTCCGGCGCAGAACGAGCCATTGCCCTGCGCCCACCACCAGTCCAAGAGGCGCAAAGAGGGTCTGCGAAAGGGCAAATGATGAGACAGGCTCGTGCAGCGAGGGATACATGGCAAGGAAACTTCCAGTAAGCAACAGCGCGACACTCAGGACTCCACCGGCAGTAAGAGCCAAGCCGGTTGCCAGCACCCATCTGAGGGTGAAGGCGAAGGTCCGCCGCGCGGCAAGCCATTGCATAATCCCGATCGCGAATCCCATGATGGCGCAGATGGGGGCGAAGAGCACAATCAGCGCATCTCCCAGGTTTGCCATGAGCTGAAACCCCAGCGCTACGCCACAGGTGGTCGCCAGCACCCACTGTAGCCAGAATCCCCAGTAGGAAGGCGTGCGTTCAACAGTCACAGCAGTCGGGCGCGGCCGACACGAAAGCCCGGCTCACAAATGTGGCCGGGCTGCCAGCTCTCGTGTGGTCTTTCCCCTCGGTGCGCATCTTGTCAACAACCCTACGGCAACTTCCAACAAGGTGCAAGGCCGTCCAGCCATTCTGGCATCGTTTGGGATCGATTGAAGGAACCTGGCCAAAGGCGACCCTGCAGTCGGGGGGAGAGACGAAAATCTAGCCAGATTAGCCTCGCGCTTTCCGGCCACAAGCCTGGTGGTAAGAGAAACGATAGGCGGACGGGGAAGTACGCTCAGCGAACTCGGCGGCATGCTGCTAATCCTGAAATCCGACCCATCCACCGTGGTCGCTGTATAATCCGCTCATGCCGAAGCAGCCCCTGCCGACCCAGGCGCCGCGCGAGCGCGCGTATCTGGTTGGGGTGGGGATCGACGGCGTCGAAGCCCTCCTATCCCCGGAAGATTCCCTGGTCGAACTGGCTCGCCTGGCGGAGACCGCCGGCCTGAAAGTAGTCGGCGCCACGGTGCAGCGCCTTCGCCGTCCGGATGCCAAGACGCTCCTCAGCTCGGGCAAGGTGACGGCGACGCGCGACCTGGCCGAAGAAACGCTGGCCGACGTCGTGATCTTCGACGGCGAGCTCTCCCCGCGGCACCAGCGCGAGCTGGAGGGGGCGCTGGGGGAGGACCTGCGCTTGCTCGACCGCACGGCGCTGATCCTCGACATCTTTGCCCAGCATGCCCACAGCCGCGAGGGCGCGCTGCAAGTCGAGCTGGCGCAGTACGAGTACCGACTGCCGCGCCTCACGCGCGCCTGGACGCACCTGGCGCGTCAGGCCGGCGGCGGCGCCGGGCGCACCGGCACCGTCGGCGGGGTCGGCCTGCGGGGGCCGGGCGAGACCCAGCTGGAAATCGACCGACGGGACATCGGCCGGCGCATCGCTCACCTGCGCAAGGAACTCGATCGGGTGCGGGCCCACCGCAGCCGCTACCGGGATCGCCGCCGGCGGGCGGCCGTCCCGACCGTGGCGCTCGTCGGCTACACCAATGCCGGCAAGTCGACGCTTCTGAATCGTTTGGCCGGATCCGATGCGGTCGTGGCGGATCAGTTGTTCGCCACGCTCGATCCGATGACCCGCCGCCTGGGACTGCCCGATGGGCGCACGGCGCTCGTCACGGACACCGTCGGGTTCATCCAGAAGCTGCCGACGATGCTCATCGCCGCCTTTCGCGCCACGCTGGAGGAGATCTCGGAGGCCGATCTGCTGGTTCACGTCGTCGACGTCAGCCATCCTGCCGCCGAAGCTCAAGCCCGGGCGGTGGAAGCGACGCTGGAGGAGATCGGCGCGGCGAGCGTGCCGGTGGTGACGGCCCTCAACAAGGTCGACCTGTTGGGGGATCGCGCTTCGTCGCGTCTTCGCACCCCGGAGGGGCATCCCGGAGGGGACCGCCAGCGATTGATGGATTTCGTCGATGCGTTCGACCGCGCTATCCCGATCTCGGCGCACACCGGCGAAGGCCTGGCGGCCCTCTTGCGGGCGGTCGAAGACGAGCTCGACCGCGCCCTGGTTCAGGTCGACGCTCGCATCACCTACGAGCACGGCGGCCTGCTCTCGAGAATGTACCAGGCCGGCGTTGTCGAAAGGGTCGACCATGAAGAGCTTGCCATCCACGTGCGCGCCAGGCTGCCTATAGACTTGGCCCAGGAAGTCGGGCAGATCGCATTGAAGCCTCTTCGCAAGATCGGCGTGCGGGCCCACCCTCGCCAGACCGCCCGTCGCTGACGGCGCCCCCTCCGAAGGAGTCGATTCGCCGATGCGTTCCAGGTCGGTTCCCGCCTCATGAATCGCTCCCAGGCGGAAGCCCTGCGCGAGATGCGCGCTTTTCTGGCCGATCTCGGCAGCGACGCGCGCTTCGATCCCATCACGACGGCCCTCTACAGTACGGATGCCTCCAACCATCAGGTCGCGCCGCTGGGCGTGGTGCTGCCGCGCCACCGCGACGAGGTGTGCGCCATCGTGGCCAAGGCGGCCGAGGTGGGTTTGCCGGTCCTGGCGCGGGGGGCCGGGACGAGTCTGGGGGGTCAGGCGGTCGGGGCCTGCCTCGTTCTGGACACGGCCCGCCACCTGAATCAGATTCGAGCGATCGACCGGGACGGCCAGATGGCGACCGTGGAGCCGGGCGTCGTCTGCCAGGCGCTCAACGCTGCCGCCGCCCCGGCGCGGCTGCAGTATGGCCCGGACCCGGCCTCCGCGGACCGCGCCACGTTCGGCGGAATGCTGGGCAACAACGCCACCGGAGCGCACTCGATTCGCTACGGTATGTCGTCCGATCACCTCCTGCGGGCGACCTATGTCCTTGGGGATGGGAACCTGGCCGCGTTCACCGCGGTCACCGCGGAGGAAGCCGCGCGCCGGAGCGTGGGGACGACGATCGAGTCGGGGATCTACCGGACGGCGCTCGAGCTGCGCCGGACGACCGCCGAGGAGATCCGCCGCCGCTGGCCGCGCACCTGGCGCCGGGCCTCGGGTTACGGTCTGAATTACCTGGTAGGGCACACGCCCGACTCGCCTCCGGCCTGGTATCGGGCGCCGGCGCCTTACTTCGACGACAGGACGATCAACATCCCCGGCGCCTTGTGCGGGTCGGAAGGGACGCTGGGGATTCTGGTCGAGGCCGAAGTCCGGCTTGTCCCCAAACCGCGCGCCACGGCGCTGCTGCTGCTGTCATTCGACTCCGTTGTCGAAGCGTGCCAAGCAACGGCGGCGCTGCTCGAAGCCGCGCCGGCGGCGATCGAACTTGTGCCGGCGGCGCTCCTCGAGCGGGCGCGGCAGGTCCCCGCGTACGCACGCAAGCTTGGCTTTCTCGAGCGAGTGCCCAGGTCACTCCTGGCGGTCGAGTTCGAAGGGGAGACGCCGCTGGCGGCGGCCGCGGCCGCGCGCCAGGCGGGATTTAGGGGGACTGTCCTGGAAGACGCAGCGGCTCAGGGCGGATTTTGGGATGTGCGCAGGGCGGGCCTCGGGCTGCTGATGTCTGTGCCGGGGGATGTCAAGCCGAACACTTTCATCGAAGACGTGGCCGTTCCGATCGGCTCGCTGGCGGAATATGTCGGCCGGGTCGATAAGATTCTGGCCGATCACGGGACGTACGGCGAGTGGTATGCCCATGCCTCGGCCGGCTGCCTGCACCTGCGGCCGGTGCTCAACCTGAAGTCGGACGAGGGCCGGCGAGACATGCGGCGCATCGCCGAGGCGATCGTGGCGGTGGCGTGCGAGCTGGGGGGTGCCGTCTCCGGAGAGCACGGCGACGGTCTGTCGCACACCGCGTTCAACGAGCTGCTTTTCGGGCCCGTACTGACCGACGCCTTTCGGCAGTGGAAACGCTCCTTCGACCCGCAGGGGATTCTGAATCCGGGGAAGGTCGTTGTGATGCCCGGTGAGCCGGTCCCTCAGATCGACGGCGAGATGCGCTATCGGCCGGATTACGGTCTGCGGCTTGCCGTTGAACCGCACTTCGCCTATCGCCGGGAACAAGGCCTGCTGCGGGCACTGGAGTCGTGCAGCGGGGTGGGGGTGTGCCGCAAAGCCGGCGGGATCATGTGCCCGTCGTACCAGGCGACGCGCGAGGAGGCCGACAGCACGCGCGGCCGTGCGAACGCGCTGCGGGCGGCGCTGACCGGTGCGCTCCCGGTCGAGACGCTGTTTCGCCCGGAGATGCATCGCGTCCTCGACCTGTGCCTGGAGTGCAAGGGGTGCAAGGCCGAGTGCCCGACGGGCGTCGACATGGCTCGCATCAAAGCCGAGTACCTGGCCCTGTATCAGCGAAGACACGGCGTGCCGTTTCGGTCGCGCCTCTTCGGGGAGATCGCCCGCGTTCAGGAGGCGCTGTCCCCCGTCGCCTTCCTCCAGAACGGACTCCGCCGGACGCGTATCTTCCGTGGCGCGCTCGATCTGGCGCTCGGGATTGATCGCCGCCGCACGCTTCCGGCCCTCCGGCGCCGCTCTTTCCGCAAGTCCGTGCCGATCCTTGAACCTCAGGCGGCCGACGACGGGGACCGCGTGGTGCTCTTTGTCGACACCTTCACCGACCATAACGAGCCGGAGGTGGGCGAGGCGGTGCTCCGTCTCATGAAGGCGGCTCGAATCACCGCGGGCAGGGCGCCGGGGCAGGTCTGCTGTGGCCGCCCGATGATCTCGAAGGGGCTGCTGACCGAAGCGCGCCGGCTGGCGCGGAGGAACATCGATGCCCTCGCCCCGTACGCGCGGGCGGGAATCCCCATCCTCGGGCTCGAGCCCTCCTGCCTGCTGACGCTGCGCGACGAGTACCTCGAGTTCTTCCCGGACGATGAAAACGCCAGAGCGGTGGCCAACGCCACGCGCCTTCTCGAGGAGCTCCTCCTGGAGGACGGGGCAGCGCGCCTGGCCCGACTCAACCTGCGGCCGTCCGCCCGGAAGGTCCTGGTCCACAATCACTGCCATTCCCGCGCCCTCGTCGGATCCGGGCCGATGCTCGAGTTGCTGCTAGGTTCAGGCGCCGATGTACAGGAGACAACGGCCGGTTGCTGCGGCATGGCCGGGTCGTTCGGTTACGAGCGCGAGCATTACGGCCTGTCGATGCAGATCGGGGAGATGAGGCTGTTCCCCGAGGCCCGCCAGGCGGCCGAAGCCGGGACAATCATCGTCGCCCCGGGCATGTCCTGCAGGACGCAAGTGCGCGACGGGGCGGGCGCGGTCGCATTGCATCCGGCAGTGTTCCTCGCCGGGTGCCTTGAGACCTCTGAATGAACACCAATAGCCATCCGTCAGGCTCGGAGCCGTTCGCACGCTTCGCCTGGGCCGTGCTTGCGGTCAACCTGGCCGTGGTCTTGTGGGGCGCCGTGGTACGGGCGACCGGCTCCGGCGCTGGGTGCGGCGGCCATTGGCCGTTGTGCAACGGCGAGGTCTTGCCGAGCGCCGCCGGCCAAGCGACCCTGATCGAGTTCGCCCATCGGGTGGGAAGCGGCCTGGCGCTGGTCCTTGTGGGCGTCCTGTGGACCTGGGCTCTGCGCCGGTTTCCCCGCGCTCACCCCGCTCGCAAGTGGGCCTGGGCGGCCCTCGGGTTGATCGTCGTCGAGGCGCTTGTCGGCGCCGGGATTGTTCTGTTGCAGTGGGTGGGAGAGGACGCCTCGACGGGCCGCGGCATCAGCATCGCCCTGCATCTCACCATCACTTTCGGATTAGGTGCGAGCCTGGCTCTGGTCGCGTGGCACGGCGGAGCGACGCGGGAGCGGGTGCCGCCTCCGGTTCCGACGGCCATCGCCACCGTGCTGGTGCTTGGGATGGTCGTCGTCGGGATGTCCGGGGCGGTCACGGCGTTGGGCGATACCCTCTTTCCGCCCCTGACATTGGCGGAAGGGCTTACCCAGGACATCGCCCCCGGCGCCCATTGGCTGATTCGGCTGCGCGCCCTCCACCCGCTTCTGGCCGGCGCGGTCGTGGTCGGTGGCATCCGGTGGGCTGACGCGCGCCGCCGGGTGGTCCTCCTGCGGGGGGCGAAGTGGCGGCTGACGGCACTGCGTGGACTACTGCTGATTCAACTCGCGGCGGGCGCGGCGAATGTCATTCTGCTGGCGCCGGTGTGGCTGCAGATCGTGCACTTGCTGCTGGCAAACTTGATCTGGCTGTTGCTGATTGTCGGCCTGGCAGAAGCCGGAAGGCAGAACAAGACACCGCCGGTGGCGGTGGTCCCCTGAATATCCTTCTTGCTCCGGCCGGACCGTCAAGGATAGGACTACCAAGGCGGGCGCAAACGGGATCCCGGCTGGCTATAGCTGCGGTGCGTCGCCTGTATCGAAGATCTCGTGGTAGCCACGGTCGAGTTCGTCATCGGAGAGATGCGCATAGCGCTGCGTTACGGCGATGTTGCGGTGACGGGCGAGCTCCTGGGCCAGTTTGAGGTTGCCTCCTGATCCGCGCAGGACGGTCGTCACGAAGTAGTGGCGGAAGGAGTGGGGGGTGATGGTGCCGACGGCTTCTTCACCGAGCGCGGCGGCGACCGCCTCGTGGACGATTGTCCGGCCAGTGGTCGTGGTAATGGGCAGCACCCGTTTTCCGGCTCCCCGGTCGTGGCGAGCGAACACGGGCAGGGCGCTCAGGGCGCGGCCGCTGGCGCCGTCGAGCGGCGACCGGGCCTTGAGGTAGTCGCGCAGCGCGCGCAGGGCGCGCCGGGAGAAGCGCACGACGGCCTGGCGGTTGCCCTTGCCGATGAGCAGCGCCTGCGCCTCATCCCAGTCGACGTCGCCGCGGCGCAGGTTGCAGGCCTCATGCACGCGCAGGCCGGTGTCGGCCAGCGTCAGCAGAAAGGCACGATCCCTCAGATGGCGCAGGCGTTCGTTCGGGTCCCCTCCGGGATGCCCCTCCGGGGTGCGAAGACGCGACGAAGCGCGATCGGAGGAGGCGATTGACTCGGCGGCATGCTCGAGGACCTGCTCGATCGCCGAACGTGGGAACTGCGGCAGCCGTTGCCCCGGCCGACGGGCGCGTTGGCGGATGAGGAGGCGGATACGCGCCAGGTTGACTTCGGCCAGCTGTTCGGCCGCCAGGTACTCGAACCACCCGGCGGCGGCGGTCAGGTAGAGGCGCTCCGTCGCCGGCGATCGCTGTTTGAGATCCGCAGCGAAGGCGGCGATCCAATCTTCCGAGGCCTGGTGGGCCAGGTGGTGGTCGACGTCAACCCCGCGGCGGTTCAGGCTGAGCCTGAAGGAGCGCAGGCCCTGGTGGTACGTGCGCGCCGTGTTGGGGCTGCGCGACAGAGCGATCGTCTCGAGGTAGGCCGTCATGCTGGCGGCCACAGTTGGCTTCATGCGCCGTCACATCCGGCCGAATAGTAAACGTAGGCAACCGGGTTGCTAGGTCTGCTTGTAAGAGGGCCTCTAGCCGTCAGAGCGTCCGAATTCATGCTTACCTTAATCACACTTATCGCAAGCATAACACAGACTGCCACCTCCCCACAAGGCCCTGAACCCGCCGCGGCCCTGAACGCTGGGCGCTCAATTCTGGAGAGTTGCTTGAAGAGTTTGCCGAGGCTGGCGGGCGGTTGGGCCGCTGCCCCGCCCCGGAGGCCGTCAGGCGGGCTTGGCCTGAGTCATGACACGTTGGATCTCGCCACGCTCCCAGCAACGGACGAAAGCCTCGACGATGCCGGGGTCGAATTGGGAGCCGGCGTTTTCGAGGACCGTCTCGTACGCCGTGCTGGCCGGGATGGCCGGGCGGTACGGCCGGTCGGTGGTCATGGCGTCGAACGTATCGACGATCGCCAGGAGACGGGCGGCGACCGGGATCGACTCACCCGCCAGGGCCATGGGGTAACCCTTGCCGTCCCAGCGCTCGTGATGGTGGAGCACGATCGGTGCCGCCGGACCGAGATAGGGGATCCCGGCGATCATGCGGCGGCCGACCTCGGGGTGCTTCCGCATCTCGGTCCACTCATCGCCGGTGAGGGGGCCGCGCTTGGAGAGGATCGAATCCGGCACGGCGATCTTGCCGATATCGTGCAGGATGGCGCCGAACTCCAGCGCACTGCGGCTGTCCTCGGTCCAGCGCAGTTCCTCCGCCAGCGCTTGGGCGTAGGCGTTGACGCGCTCGACGTGTTGCCCGGTAGTGCTGTCGCGGGCCTCGATGGCGTTGGCCAGAGTCCGCAGGCTGGCCTTGTACGACGACTGGAGCTGAATCAGCTGCAGCTCCTTGGAGCGGCGTTCGCGGGCACGGACGACCGAAACCAGCTGCTGGCTCGTGACCGGTTTCGTGATGTAGTCGTCGGCACCGAGCGACTTGCCGGCGAAGACGTCCTCGCTCGTCCCGCGGGCGGTCAGAAAGATGAAGGGGATCCCGGCGGTGCGGGGGTCCTTGCGCACCATCTCGAACAGCTCGATCCCATCCATGACCGGCATTGAGATATCCGAGAGGATCAGGGCCGGCAGCTCGGCCCCCAGCGCCTGCAACGCGGAGCGGCCATCCGAGGCGGTCACCACCGAGTAGCCTTCGCCCTCCAGGATGTCCCGCAGGGCGACCATCATCGCCAGGTCATCCTCGACGACCAATAGGCTTGACTTCTCTTCGCGGAAAGGCAGTTCGCCCATTCCCCTGCGCGCTCCTCAGGGTTCCACACCCTGCCCCATTATTCCCCCGCCCGGGGTTCCCCGCAAGCCCCGCGAGACAGTAATCCGTCCTGGTGACGTGCAGTCTCTCGTCCTACCGGCGGCGAGGCGTTGCCGGGGGGAATGGATCTCTAGTGAAGGCGCAGGCGTCGGCCTGCAGGGAGCGCTGCCCGACGTGAGCCAGGGCCTTCAGGTCTTCGATCTGGCCCGCCGGAGGCGCAGGGTTGTCCGCGCGGCTCCTCTCCGGCAGGCGCACCCGCCTGAGGGGGTTCTCCGGCTTCGCCGCCGTGGCGTCCTCGATCGCCCTGCCCTGTGGCGAGTCATGTCTGGTCGGTTCCCCATTCGAGGGCATTCAGCGCTTTTGGAACCACGCATCCCAGGCGCCTCTCCAGGGAGCGGCCATCCTCCCCCGCGGGCGGAGACGGCGATCGGCGAGAATCCTCGCAAGTTCTATGCCGCACAGCCGCGCCTGTGCCCAATCCGCGGCGCGCAGCGCCGCCTCCAACCGCTCCAGGATCGGCTGCACCCAGGCCCACTCCGAGCGGAAGCGGTCCGCCTTGAGCCAGTATTCGCGCCGCTCCCACGCCCGCGCCGTTTCGTCCACCGACTCGTAGAGCTCGGCTAGGCTCAGGGCGAGGAAAGCCAAGACCTCGCGGGCCTCCGCGTCGAAGACGTCCGATCGCTGTGCAACGGCGCGCAGGGCCTGGGCCATCCCGTTGAGAATCCGGTTGCGTCGCGTGGCGCCACTTTCAGTCCGGACGATTCTCGACAACTCGCGCGGCCTCCTACGGCAGCGGGTAGGAATTATAGTGCGGCGATGATCGGGCCGACGGTAGATGCTACAATCGCTTCCGGCCGCCCTGCGCTGCGCCCTCGCGGGCCTGACGATGAGAGAGACCCCGTGAAGGACTCCGTAATCAAGGTCGTCGCCAGCAACCGGACCGCCGGGCGCGACTATTTCCTTAGCGATCACCAGGAGGCCGGCCTGGCGCTGCAGGGCACCGAGATCAAGTCGGTGCGCGCCGGCCAGGTCAGCCTGAAAGAGGCCTATGTCCGGGTCGAGGGGGGCCAGGCGTGGCTGGTCGACGCGCACATCGCCCCCTATCAGCCGGCGGCGGGGATGAACCATGATCCGCGCCGGGCGCGGCGTCTCCTGCTGCACCGGCGGGAGCTGCTCAAGCTCGAGCAGGCGACCCGTCAGAAGGGATTCACCCTCGTGCCGACGAGGATGTACCTGCGCGGCGGCCGGGCCAAGCTGGAATTTGCCCTGGGGCGCGGCAAGCGCAAGTACGACAAGCGGCAGGTGCTGGCCGAACGCGAGGCGAGGCGATCGATGCAGCGCGCCCTGGGCCGACGGGACCGGTGAGGCGGACGGGAGAGCGCATGGCTCCCCTCTCGATCGCCGGGGTGAACAGGCTCCCGCGCGACGAGAAGCTGGCGATCTACGCAAGCCTGATCCCGCGTGAGCTGCTTCGGCGCTTTGCCATCGGCCCGAACCTGCGTGATAGGGACGGCACGAGTTGGCGGTGTTCCGCTGCAAGGCCGCGCCACCGACGTCGTCGTGCTGCGCCATACGCCGGACGCGGACGACCCTCTACTCTACGCGCACGTCACCGACACGGTCAGCGGCCAGATCCACATGCTGATGTTCGTGGTCATCGACCCCCAGTCGCTCCGATTCGATGTCGACCGCATGCTAGATGGACAGCCGACTAAGTTCGGAGCCCTGCGGCGCAACCTGGCCGCCGAGGAAGAGGCGCGCCGCTTCGGGCTGGCGCCGGGTCAGGTCCGGCGAGGGCTGCGTCTGCTGGAGCCCTCGATCGCTGCCTTCGAGGGTTTGGTTTCTCAGCTCGGGCACGACCTATACTTCGTCGAGCCGCTCCTCTCCTACAACCCCGTCCTCTTCGAGCGCGTTGGCTTCTCGGACCATCGAGGCCGGGGAATCATGGAGCGGATCCACGCCGGCTTCGGACCATCGGGCAGATT
>CAYUWF010000040.1:0-19346 GCA_964448245.1 uncultured Anaerolineaceae bacterium
GAGCAGCCTGTAAGGGCTCTCCGCCGACAGGGCCCGAGCACGAGCGGAATCGTGACGGAGAGGCCCTCCGCTTCGCTACGGGCGGCTCCGCACGGGGCAGAAAGCTCTGGGGGGTAGGAAGAGCTTCGCTCCCCCACCCCCCAAAAACAGCCTCCCCTCCCCTGCAGGAATCTCCAGGGCATGAGACCAAAGGGGGGCAGGGATAGCCCCTTCGGGATGGTCACCCTGCACCGCAGATGCGGTGCGCCGCACACCTGCCCTGGCGGGCGGTGCCAGGGCAGGTGTCGCGAGGGTTAGGGGTGGGGGTTTGACGACGGTCGCCATTTTTCAGCATCCTGCTAGTGCCTATGCGCAAGACTGGCGCCTATGCAGGGGCCGCGGCATTAGCCGCAGCGGAGGCGGCCCTCTCCACCTCGGCCCGTTCCCGGAGCTGCGACCGCAGGGTGTCGATGCCACGGGGGATGTCCCGGGCGGCAAAGCCCAGGGAGACGGAACTGATGAGCCAGGGCCAGCAGGAAGGTCGGAAAGGTCTGTGCGCGTGCGCTTAGCCAGGTCGTGGCGCCCCACACGGCGGAGGCCAACGCCAACAAGGGAGCGCGCGCCTACCAGTCGTAGGCGAAGGTGCCCGCGATGTCCGTCGTGAGCGGACTGGGCAGGCGATCGGTCTGGTGGAGGAAGATGAAGACGAAGAACGTGGCCAGCACGAAGCGGGGAGGGGAGCATTTTCTCACGACGGCCTAGACGTCATCGCGAGGAACCCCGAGCGCAGCGAGGGGCGACGTGGCGATCTTTAGATCTGAGAAGACTGCATCGCCGCGGAGACCGCGGCTCACAATGACAGCCTTGGCGGAGACTAATCAGACGGCTTGGTGGCCCGCCTCTGCCCCCGGTTCGTCGCGCAGGAGCCGCAGGCCGTGCTCCAGCGCGGGCAGAACGGTTTGGAGGCTCTCCACAGCCGCCTGCGGACTGCCGGGGAGGTTGATGATCAATGTGTTCCCACGGATCCCGGCTGCCGCCCGCGAGAGTATGGCATGCGGCGTTTTCTCCGCCCCGGCCCGCCGCATCGCCTCCGCCAGGCCCGGAGCCATTCGGTCGCAAACTGCCAGTGTCGCCTCAGGAGTTCGGTCGCGCGGCGCGAAGCCCGTGCCGCCCGTCGTGAGAATCAGGTCGAGATGGTCGGCGGCCCAGGTCACCAGCTGCGTCTCGATCCCCGTTTGATCGTCCGAGACAACGGCCGTGCGCTCGACGGGCCAACCTTGGTCGCGCAGGTACGCCGCCAGAGCCGGACCCGAGGCATCTTCCCTCTCGCCGCGGGCCGAGCGGTCCGAGATCGTCAGGATCCCGACTCTCAATCGAACTCCTTGCCCATCAGGACCATGTCCATGACCTCCCATCCGAGCCTCTGATAGAAGGCCAGCGCCGCCCGGTTCTCCGGCGTTGCCAGCAGGTACGATTTCACACAGCCTTGGGCGATCAACCTGCGCTCGATCTCGGCCATGAGCGCCCGGCCGATCCCTTCCCCGCGCCGAAGCGGCACGACAGCCAGGTGATACACCAGGCCGCGGCGGCCGTCGTAGCCGCCCATCACGGCCCCGACCAAATCCTGGCCGGTTTCCGCGACCAGGAACAGCTCCGGGTCGTGCGCCCACTTCTTGCGAATCTCGTCGGGCGTGTCGGATCGACCCAGATGGACGCCGGGGCCGGACAGCTCCCACAGGGCGAGGACGCGCGGCCAGTCTTCCCACGCGAAGGTCCTCACCACGACGCCGGAACCCGAGAGGCCTGCGGTGCCGCGCCCCTCCGGCTGGGAACCGGTTCCACCTGCGGTCACTCCACCTCGGCGCCCACCAAGCGCCGCCACTCCCCGTCGAGTCCGTCTTCGGTTACACCGAAGAACACCCGCACCTTATCCGCCTGGCGCTGAGCCAGGTCGTGGCGGGTGCGCGTGCCGCGGTGCTGTTCCTTCACGAGTCCCAGGTCCCCCTGCCAGGAGATGGCGGCCTTGGTGAGGTCGGCGGGGAGACGATCGTATTCGCTGATGGCGTAGTGCCACAGGCGTCGGGCGGAGGCCTGGGTCACGTTCTTGACGACGTTGCCGTTGCGCAGGTCGCGCATGGTGTAGTAGCGGACCCCGTCGCGTTCCTCGACCTCGACCACTTCGACCCCGGTTCGCGGCGGGCCGACCGGGCCCGATGCGGCGACGGCCGGCTCGGCTTCCGGCGACACGACCGGCTCCGCTTCCACAACCGGGGCTGCCGGCCCGGCGGTGCGGCGAACGAGCTGGACGATTTCATCGCGCACCGCCAGCTCCGTCTCGCCCTCGTCGCGAACGTAGACCTTGTTGTCATCGACGGCATAGGGAGGATCGTCGCCGCGCGGGACGAGCACGCGCAGGACGGTCTTGGAACGTGTCTTCTGAGCATCTGCCTGACACGCCAGGGGCGGACTGATGCGGGTGCGGATCTCCTTCTGCAGGGCCAGCACGGCGCTTTCCGGGTTGGGCACACCCGTCGGCGGCTTGGCGGGGTCGGCGTCGAGGCCGACGTACAGCGTCCCGCCATGGGTGTTGGCCAGGGCGCAGACATCGGCGATGACGGCGTACAGCTTGCCGCCGCGCTGGGCCATTGATTCGTGGAAGGCCTGGTTGATCGAAGGGCCTTCCTCCTGCGCCTGGCGGATGAAATCGAAAGCCTCCTCCGCCGCCGGCCAGTGCGGCCGGGTGCGGGCGAAGTCGTTGCTCCCGAAGAGCTCGCGCAGCGCTTCGAAGGTGACCTCGTCCAGTTGCACTTCGGTGGCCCGGTCCCCCACCCCGAGATTCTTCTTGTTGGCGGGATCCGAACGGAGACGATGGGCATCGGAACCCTGGATGCAATGCATGCGCCGCGGATACTCGGGCTTCGTCCCGTTGAAGAAGGCGGCGGTCCGACTGTGACCGCGGGCGTCCAGATCGGTCACTTCCAGGGCGTGCAGGTTCGGGTCCTGGGTGTAGGCGATCTTCGTTTGCCCGCCGAAGTTGAAGCCGCGCATCGCCACACCGTTGCTCGAATTGGCGTGGGCGGCCATCGCCAGCCCGCCGGCTTCGTTGATCAAGCGGTAGGCGGTCAGGACATCGGAGGTGGCGCCGACATTGGACGAGCCGCTGTCGAGCGCCTCGCCGGGCACACGCAGGTTGAGCAGCAAGTGCTCGACCTCGCGCACGGTGGCGGTCGGCGGGAAGATCGCCAGGATGTGGAAGCCGAAGGTCGCTGTGAATTCGAAGCCGGGCAGGAGCAGAGTGCGCTGGCGCAGGCGGCGATACTCGGCCAGCTTGTGGGCCTCCTCCGGCGCCAGGCGGCCGAGCGATTCGAGCAGCTCGTATTGCTGGATTTCCTCCAGCATCTTGCCGTAACCGGCGATGGAATTGTGGTCGGTGAAGGCGGCCAGGTCGAGGCCGCGCGCCTCGCAGCGACGCAGCACATCCAGGTAGCCGATGTCGGTCTCCTGGTAATCGGTGGAAGCGGGCGTGTGAATATGGAGATCCATCACCGCCCAATGGCGCTTGCCCCCCGAGCGGGCGCGGCGAGCGCTCATGGCGCCTCCGGGGGCGTGTCGGGGCCGCGCCTGTGATCGAGACTGTTTTTCATGGCTAGGGTGAGTTGCTCCGGTGTGTATGGTTTGAGAAGAAAATGGTTGGCGCCGGCCTGCGCGCATTCCTCGGAGAGCTCCATCCCCGAGGTCATCACCACGGGAACGTCGGCCGTGGCCGGGTTCGCGCGGATCTGCCGCAGCAGAACCAGACCGTCGCCGCCGGTGAGGAAGACGTCCATCAGGATCAGGTCGGGCGCCTCGCGGTCGACCGTCTCGAGAACCGCCGCGGCCAGGCCGCAAGCGACGACCGCATGTCCATCCAGCTCGAGCAGAATCTTGAGCAGGGACAGAGTCGTGGGATCGTTATCGACGAGCAGAACCTTGGCCATGGCTCAGCCGCCGCGCGCTCGGCGGCCTGTCCTCCTGGGCGACTTCGAGGCGGAGGGTGGATGCGCATGGCGGCCCGAGGCGCGGGGGCGAGCCGCGCCGCGCCCGCTGTGCTTATCCTCCAGGGCTGCCCCCAGTACCTGACGCATGTCCTCGGCATAGACGAACCCCAGATCGCGCCGGACATCCTCCGGCACGTCCTCCAGGTCGGGCTCGTTGCGCTTCGGCAGGATCACGGTCCGCAGCCCGGCGCGATGGGCGGCGAGCACCTTCTCTTTGACGCCGCCGATTGGCAGAACCTGGCCGCGCAACGTGATCTCGCCCGTCATGCCGACCTCGCGCCGCACCGACTTGCCGGTCGCCAGCGAAGCCAGCGCGGTAGCGATGGTGACGCCGGCCGAGGGGCCGTCCTTGGGCTGGGCGCCGGCCGGGATGTGCAAATGGATGTCGTGCTGGCGCCAGTATTCGGCGGGGACGCCCAGTTCCCGGCTTGCCGATCGAACATACGACAGCGCCGCGCGCGCCGATTCCTGCATCACCTGGCCGAGCGAGCCTGTCAAGAGGAACTCCTTCCCGCCCGGCATCGCCGTCGCCTCGATGAAAAGCACCTCTCCGCCCACCGGCGTGAACGCCAAGCCGGTGGCCACGCCCGGGACGGAGGTGCGTTCGGCGATCTCCACCTCGCCCAGAAATCGCGGCCGGCCGAGCAGTTCCGCCACGGCGGCCTCGCCGACCTCGGAGAGGGTTTCTTCTCCTTGCGCCAGGCGCGTCGCCAGCTTCCGAAAGAGGCGCCCGATCTCCCGCTCAAGGCTTCGCACACCGGCCTCGCGCGTGTAGGAGCGGATGATCTGGCGCAGCGCGGCGTCGGTGAGGAGCACGGCCCCGGGCTCCAGGCCGTTCTCGCGCAGCTGGCGCGGCACGAGGAAGTCCCGGGCGATGGCGATCTTCTCGGCATCGGTGTAGCCGGAAAGCTGAATGATTTCCATCCGGTCGAGCAGCGGGCCGGGGACCGTGTCCAGCCAGTTGGCGGTGGTAATGAACATGACTTGGGAGAGGTCGAAGGCCACTTCCAGGTAGTGGTCGCGGAACTCCCGGTTCTGCTCCGGGTCCAGCACCTCGAGCAGGGCCGAGGCCGGATCGCCGCGAAAGTCGCGGCCGAGCTTGTCGACCTCGTCGAGCATGTAGACCGGGTTGCGCGACTCGACGCGCCGCAGCCCCTGCAGGATCCGTCCCGGCATGGCGCCGACATATGTCCGGCGGTGACCGCGAATCTCGGCTTCATCCGAAACCCCGCCGAGCGAGGAGCGGATGAACTGACGGCCCATCGCCCGGGCAATGGACTGGCCGAGCGAGGTCTTGCCGACCCCGGGCGGCCCGACGAAACAGAGGATGACCCCCTCCCGCTCGCGCCGGATGGCGTCGCGGGGCTCGCCGGCCGCGGCCGCGCCGTGCTCCCGCTTGAGCTTGCGCACGGCCAGGTACTCCAGGATCCGCTCTTTGACGTCCTTCAGGCCGTAGTGGTCCTGGTCGAGCACCTGGCGCGCGTGGGCCAGTTCGAGGTTGTCGGGCGTCGTGCCCGACCAGGGCAGCGACACGAGCCAATCCAGGTAGCCGCGGATGACCCCGAACTCGGCCGCCGCCGTCGGCAAGCGCGACAGACGATCGAGCTCGCGACGGGACTGCTTGTCGGCTTCCTCCGACATCCCGGCCAGGTCGATCTTGCGCCGCAGCTCCTCCACTTCGACCGCCTGCTCGTCGCTCTCCCCGAGCTCGCGTTGGATGGCCTTGAGCTGCTCGCGCAGGAAGTACTCGCGCTGGACCTTGTCGATCTCGGTGCGCGCTTCCTGTTGGATCTGCTGGCCGAGGGAGAGCACCTCCACTTCGCGCGCCAGGACGGCATTCAACCGCTTGAGCTTCTCCGAGGCCCGGTCGTCCTCCAGGATCGCCTGGGCCGTCTCGAGGTCCATGCGCTGGTAGTTGGTGACGGTGTAGATCACATGCAGCGGCTCCTCCAGGAGCAAGACGCCGGCCAACAGCTCGCGCGGCAGGGAGGGAGCGAGCTCGGCGATTTGCCGGAACTGATCCTTGACGGCCCGCACCTGCGCCTCGATCTCCACCCCTTCCTCGACGGTCTCCGGTCGGAGGGTGATCTCGGCCTTGAGATAGGGCTCCTCCGTGGCAAAGGCGCCCAGCTCGAAGCGCGCCAGCCCTTGCAGCAGCAGCCGAATCGTCCCATCGGGTGCGCGCAGCAAGCGTTCGACGGAGGCGATCGTGCCGACCCGGTGGAGCTGGGCCGGTCCGGGCTGCTCGATCTCCGGCTGCAGCGAAGCGACCAGTCCCACTAGGCGCTCCCCTCCCACGACGTCGTCGATCAGGCGCACCGAACGCGGTTGGCCGATCGTCAGGGGAATCGGGGTGTGGGGATACCCGACCAGCCCGCGCAGCGGGAGGATCGGGAGCAGCTTGGGGAACTCCGCCGGCCGAGCCTCGCCCGCGGGGGTTCCGGCCGAGTCCGGGTCGAGCGTCTGGACCGGGATCGGCGGAGGGCTCGGAACGGCCGCGGCCATGCGCGCCGGCGGTAGCGGGCGCCGGGACGAGGGCGGGCCGGCTCCAGCCTGGAGGTCTCGCCGTTCTTCCATCATGCTTCAGGTCGTTACGGAGATTCGCCGCGGCTGGGCTTTGGGCAGGAAAACTCTCAGGAAGCCGTCGCTGTACTTGGCATCAATCCGATCGCGGTCAATCGGGACTGGCAGGCGGACTTCGACGACGAAGTCGCCATAGTTGATCTCCATCTGGTGATAGGCCCGCGCGCCGCCGGCCTCCGGCCGCAGGCCGCGAATGCGCAAGAGCTGCTCCTCCAGCGTCACGGAGATTTCCACGCCGCGCATGCCGGCCAGTTCGACCAGCACGACGAACTCGGAGTCGGTCTCGTAGACGTCGGTGGGCGGGCGCCAGGCGCGCCCTTGCTGGCGTAGTCGGAAAGCGTAGTAGTAGATGGCCTCCGGCCAGCCTGGTTCGTCGTCGGAGGCGAAGCGGGCCGGCGCGGGAAGGGCCCGGGAATCTTCATTCATCGTGTCGGGGCCGAAGCTGGTGAATTCTACCACAGGCCGAACGAATGGGCAGGCGCCCCGCTCTACGGGCCCGCGCGCGGCAGGACTGTCGCGTTGTTGGGTTCTCGGCCGGCCTGCCTCGTCGGATTGTATTCTCCCCAGGATGCTGTAGAATGCGGCTGGCGGGGACGCGGCGGGGCCTCGGGACGAAACCATGGACGAACTGCTCAGTGTCTTGCGACAGGCGGCGTTGTTCGAGGGCCTCTCGGCGGAAGACCTGGAGTCGATCGCCGCCCTCTGCCAGGCCCGCACTTTCCGTTCCGGCGAAATCATCACCACCCAGGGCGAGCGCGGCGACGAGCTGTTTGTCGTCTCACAGGGCTTCGTCGAGGTCACCCTGACGAACCCCGAAGCCGGCGCCGAACCGCACACCGTCGTCCACCTCGGCCCGGGCCAGATCGTCGGCGAGATGTCGCTGGTTGACCGCGGGCCGCGCTCGGCCACGGTGCGTGCCCTGACGGACGGGGCGCGGCTGCAGTCCCTAAAGAGGGATGCGTTTCTGCAGTTGTGCCAGACGAACACCCATCTGGGCTACACCGTCATGCGCAACATGGCCGCCGACCTGTCTTTCAAGTTGCGGCACCGGATGCTCACGGGTCGCTAGGGGGGTCCAAGGTGCCGGCGATCTACAAAGTCAGCTACGTCGTGATCGGCGAAGAGCACCCGGGGGCGATCCTCAACACGGAGAAGGAACCGCTCGTCGGGGACTTAGTCCGCATCGGCGATCGAGACTTCCGCGTGGTGGAGGTGCAGGAGCTGATCCCGCCCCACGGGGACTTCCATTTTCTCCACGCCAGCCTGAAGGCGCCCTAGCGCCCTCCGCTCAAAGCGGGTATTCCTGGAAGTCCTTCGCCAGGCCGACCTCGCCCTGGAAGGTCGAGCGCGCCTGATTCAGCAACGCCGCCTCATCCAGGCCCTCGGCCGGGTAGTGGATTAGCAGCAAGCGGCCGACTTCCGCCTGCGTGGCGATCGTGCCGGCCTGGGCCGCCGTCGAGTGGCCCGGGCTGCCTCCCGAAGACTCGTGAAACAGCACGCCCGCCCCGCTCGCCAGCCGGACGACGGCCGGTGTCGGCTCGGTGTCGCACGAGTAGGCGATGACCCGCTCGCCCGCCGTGGCCTCCAGGCGCAGGCCGATCGTCGGCACCAGGTGTCGCACCGGCGATGAGTAGATGCGGAACTCGTCCTTCTCCAGGACGAGCACCCGTTCCCGCTCGGGAAGCCGATGGAACGCGACCTGGAAGAACTCGGGCCAGTTCTCCCAGTGGTAGAAGCCCATCATGTCCTCCACCCGCCCCAGGCAATGATGCAGGCCGTATACCCGCAGCGGCCGCTGGCGGCCCATCAGCCACATGTTCATCAGCAGGAGCGGCACCCCGGAGACATGATCGGGATGGAAATGGGTCAGGATCAAATCGGTGATCGAGTCAAGGCCGATACCGGCCCGGGCCAGCCGGACCTTGGGGGTGCTGACGCAGTCGATCAGGACGACCCCATCCGATCCGACAAGGGCCATGTGGGTGTTCTCATGGTCCTCGGCAGGGATGGCATTCGACGTTCCCAGCAAGATCAACCGTGCCATTCGGTCAGCCCCCGAAGAGGACCCGGATGGCGATCTGCGGCGTGAGGAAGACCTCGATCGCCGCCGCTAACGCCAGCAGAGGGATCACCAGGCCGACCATCAGGCGAGCCCACTCGGCGAACCCCCCCAGCCAGAGGTGGCCCAGCGAACGCCCGCGGGCCGGGCTGACGACGACCATTCCCCAGCGCACAATGGCCGCGCCGGCGAGCATCGCCGCCGGGATCTCGACGATGGCGTGCGGCAGAACCATCGCCGCGAGCACGGTGCCCACCGAAGCGCCCGCCAGCGCCAAGTTGCCGGCGAAGTATCCCACGATCAGGACCGGGATCATCAGCAAGACCAGCGCCAGGACGCCGAATGTGAACGCGCCCAGCAGGCTGGCCAGCAGGACGGCCCGCACGTTGTTACTGAGCACCCACAGCCATCCCTCGGGCTGCAGGAACCCGAGGCCGCGCAGGCTCGCCAGAATGTCCTGCGGGTCGGCCTGCCGGGAGAACATCTCCGCCGGGAGCGTCCACTGCCGCGCCGCCCACAGCCCGATCCCGTAGCCGCTCGCCATCACCAGGGCGACCAGCACCAGGGCCGGCACGGCGCGGGGCAAGCTTTGCCGGAAGAGTCCGGCGTACCACTGCCGCAGGCCGCGGGCGCCGCCGGCGAACTCCGTGCGAACGACGCCGCCGACCCATCCTAGATTGAGGGCGTCCAGCTCGCGCCCGAGGAGTTCTTCCCGGTTGAACAGGTGGATTCCCATCCGCAACAACAGAGCAGACGTGACCACCAGCCCGAGAACGATGTACCACAGCACGGAATAGACGCCCCAGAAGATGATCAGGCTTTCCAGGATGACCAGTTGGGCCACCGGGATGATGATGAACGAGGCCAACAGGTTGGCGGCGCGAACGGAGGTCGTCAGAGACGAGATCACGACCGCGCCCGCTACCATCACCAGGGCCTGGGCGGTGGTGAGCAGGACGATCTGCGCCATGAGCTGCGGAGGCGGGTTCCAACCGAGGCGGACGACCAAGCCGGCCGTGTAGACGACGATTCCCAGGTAGGCCGCCAGGACCGGCGCCACGAGCGAGGCCAGCATCTTGCCGGCGTAGAGCTGCAGGTTGCTGAGCGGCGTCACTAGCAGCGGCTCGAGCGACAAACGTTCTCGCTCTCCGGCGAAGGTCTCCAGCGCGATCACCAGGGAGATCGAGATCGGGAAGAAGCCAACGACCAACAGCAGGAACGGGATCAACCGCTCGCCGATGAGCGGCGCGCCGTAGCGGTTGACGAAATCGACCGCGGCCCGGGCCGCGAAGTTCATCAGCAGCGGGAAGAACAGGGTCAACATCACGATCGGGGCCAGGATACGCCAATCCCGGCTCTGGTCGCGGATCTCGCGGCGCGCCACCAGCCAGGCTCCGTGGGCGGCTCCGAGCGAAGGGAGCGGCGCGGCGATGGCGGTCATGCGACCCCCCGGGCCTGGCCAACGACCTGCAGGTAAACATCCTCCAGGCTGCGTTCGACTTCGGCCAGGGTCACGACGTCGATCCCGGCCTCCCCCAGGGCCCGCAGGAAGCGAGGGTTGCTGTCCTCCGGGTTGTCCGTGTCGTAACGGAGCCAGTCGGGGCCGGAGGCCACAATCCTCGTCCCCTGCGGCAGAAAGCTAGCCGCCCCATCGAGCGGCCCGGCCAGGCGGACTTCCATCTGCCGGCGGCCCAGGTACTCACGTTTGAGCGAGGTCGTCGTTCCGGTGGCGACCACCCGTCCGCCGCGGATGATGACGATGCGGTCGGCGAGCAGCTCGGCTTCTTTCAGGTTGTGGGTGCAGACGATGATGGCGCGCGAGTCCTGGCGCAACTGACCGATGGTGCCGCGTACGAGGAAGGCGCTGGAAGGATCCATCGCCGAGGTGGGCTCGTCCAGCAACAAGACCGGCGGATCATGCAGCAGCGCCCTCACCAAAGCCAGCTTCTGGCGCATCCCCTTCGAGTACTCGCCCAGGCGGCGCCGCCGATCCCCGACCAGACCGAATTGCTCGAGCAGGTGCTGCGACCGTCGGCGCACCTCGTCGCGCGGCAGTCGGTAGGCGCCACCGAAGAATTCCAGGTACTCGTCGGAGCGCATCCGCGTGTAGAGGCCGTGGTGCTCCGTCAGCAGGCCGACCCGCGCCCGCACTTCGTCCGGATGCCGACCGACGTCGAAGCCCGCCACCCGCGCCGTCCCGTGCGTCGGCGACAGCAGCGAGGCCAGCATCCGGATTGTGGTTGTCTTCCCAGCGCCGTTCGGACCAAGGAGCGCCACGACCTCGCCAGGCCGCACCTGGAGGTCGACATCGTCGACGGCGCGGAAATCGTCGAAATCCTTCGTCAGGCCGACCGCCTCGATCAGCGCCTCGCCCATCGTCGAAGGATTATAGCAGTCCGACCTTTGACTCTTCAATCGACCGGGTGTCCTAAGCCGCCTGCAGCCAGAGACTCGCTGATACCGGTGCGGCTTGGCAACGAGGTTGGAGTTCGACTCGCGACCAGCAGATGCTTCGGCCCTTCGGGCCTCAGCATGACATCGAGCGGGACGTCATGCGCCGGCGTTTCCCCTCACGAAGTACGATGCTCCATGCCCATGACGGCCGAGAGCATCACCATCGGCACCGAAGTGCTGTGTCATCCATCATCACCACCGGCACCAAAGTGCCGTGTCATCCTGAGCCGAGGCGCAGCGGAGGCGAAGGATCTGCTGTTGCGTCGCCGGCGGATTCCCTCAACCCCCTTCCCGACCGTCACCTCCTGCTAGGCCGCACGCTGGCCGGCCCCGCTTGCTTCGCCGCCGCCCCCGCCCTGCGGTGGCGCACGAAGATCGCCACGGCCGAGACGACCGCCGTCAGCAACATCAGGCTCTGGTTGAAATTCAAGCCGTAGGACCGGACGATGTCGATGCGGATGAACTCCAGCAGAAACCGTCCGAGCGGATAGCCGACGAGGTAGAGCAGGAACAGGTCGCCGGGCAGGAGCTTTTCCCGGAAACGCCGCCAGACCCACAGCAGGAAAAGCGCCAGGCCGAGGTTCCAGATGCTCTCATAGAGAAAGAGCGGGTGGAATCGCTCATACAGCTCGAAGCCGACGATGCGGCTATTGAGAGGAATGAAGATCCCCCACGGCAGGTCGGTCGGCGGACCATACAGCTCCTGGTTGACGTAGTTGCCCCAACGGCCGATGGCCTGCGCCAGGGCCAACCCGGGCGCGGCGTAGTCCAGCATCATCCCGAACGAGATCCTGCGCCGGCGGGTGAAGATGTACAACCCCAGGACTCCCCCGGCGATGGCGCCCGGCATCCCCAGCCCCCCGTTCCAGATACTCAGCGCCTCGATCGGATGGGTCAGGTAGTAGGCGGTTGTGATTCCCCTGGCGATGAGATCCTCGGTAGGGGTGAGGACGTGGTACAGGCGGGCGCCGATGATGCCGAAGATCAGGGCCCACATGAAGGCGTCCCATGCCAGATCCGGGTCCCGCCCGTCGCGGCGCATCATCCAGCGGATCAGCATCACCGCCGCCAGCGCGCCCAGCATCAAGATGATGCCGTAGAAACGGAAATACAAAGGTCCGAGATGGATCCCGAACGCATCGATCATGAGGAGGTCCTCTCTCTCGAGGGGCTGGCCGCCGGGCCGGCCGGGAAAGGTCCGGCTATCCGCCGCGTGGGCGGGCCTGCTGGCGGACGGCGCGGATGCGCTGCAGCGCCGTGACGTTGGCCAGGACGGCGATAAGGCCCACGCCGAACAGCGCCGCCTGCTCCACGCCGAAGCCCGTCAGCACCAGGGCCGGCGCCAGGATGAGGTAGCGTTCGAAACGGGTCAGCAGGCCGCCGCGCGCCTCGAAGTCGAGCGATTCGGCCCGCGCTTTGACATAGGAAACGAGCACCGAGCCGGCGGCGGCCATGAAGGACAACACGATCATCACCGTCTGGTTCGTCGCCACGAAGGTGACGAGCAGACCGCCATAGATGAAAAGCTCGGAGTAGCGGTCGGTCACCGAATCGACGAAGGCGCCGAAGTCGCTGGCTTCGCCGCGCAGGCGGGCCATGGCGCCGTCCAGGGCGTCGATCGGCCCCATCATGAGAACCAGCAGGCCCCCCACGAGGAAGTTGCCGCGCGCCAGGAAGATCGCCCCGATGGCGTTGCCGGCCAAGCCGAGCAGCGTGATCGTGTTCGGCATCAGTCCCATTCCGAGCAGAACACGCGCGAGCGGGTCGAGCACGCCCTTGAACCGCACACGCATGTTCTCGGACAGCGTTCGGCGGGCCGGTCGCAGACCTTCCTGGGCGCTCATTCGACTCTCGTCGGGTGGGAACAGGCCGATGCTACTCCCCCCATCGGCCGGCGTCAAGCGTCGGCCTCAGGCGTCTTCGTCCTGGGGGTCGCGCTCATCGTCCTCGTCGTCGCGGATCAGGACTTCGCGCGTCTTGCCTCCGCTCTGGGACCGGCCGACGACCCCCAGTTCCTCCAGCTCGTCCATCAGACGGGCGGCGCGCGGGTAACCGAGGCGCAGGCGTCGCTGCAGCATCGAGGCGCTGGCATAGCCGCTCTTGCGCACCAGCGCGATCGCCTTGTCGAGGACTTCGTCCTGGTCCTCGGCGCCCTGGCCGCGCCGCATCAGATCCTCCCACGGCGCCTCCTCCCCCTCGGCCGGCACCTTGACCTCGCCCGCCGGTTCCTCGGGCGCCGAGGTCTCCTTCCAGTAATCGACCAGACGCTGGACCTCGGTGTCGGTGACGTATACGCCCTGCAAGCGCACCGGCGACCCGGCCGCGGGCGAGAGGTAGAGCATGTCGCCCTTGCCCAGCAGAGTCTCGGCCCCGGCGCCGTCGAGGATGACCCGCGAGTCGATCATCGAGGGCACGGCGAAAGAGACCCGCGCCGGGAAATTGGCCTTGATCAGGCCGGTGACGATGTCGGTGCTGGGGCGCTGGGTGGCGACGACGAGGTGGATCCCGGTCGCCCGGCCCATCTGCGCCAGGCGGACCAGCGTCCGCTCGGTCTGGTCGGGCGCCATCATCATCAGGTCGGCCAGCTCATCGATCAGAATCACCAACCGCGGCAGCGGGCGGCCGTCGCGCCGTCGTCGCACCTTGCGGTTGTAGGCCTCCAAGTCGCGGGCACCTTCCTTCTCCAGCTCACGGTAGCGGCGGTCCATCTCTTGCGTGCACCAGCGCAGGACGACGACGATGCGGTTCAACTCGGTCTCGACCTTGCCGATCAGATGGGGAACGCCGTTGAAGCGCACCAGCTCGACCATCTTCGGGTCGATCAGGACCATCTGCAGATCGGCCGGCGTGTTGTTGAACAGCAGGCAGGTCGCCAGGGCGGTCATCAGGACCGACTTGCCGGACCCGGTCGTGCCGGCGATCAGCAAATGGGGCATCCCGACCAGGTCGGCGGCGACGGCCTCGCCCGCCACGTCCCGCCCCAGGGCGAAGGCCAGGGGCGACCCGATACGCTGGAAGGCCTCCGACTCCATGACGGCGCGCAGGCTGACGAGGCCCGGCCGACGATGGGGAACTTCGATCCCGACGTACGCCTGGCCGGGGACCGGCGCCTCGACGCGGATCGCCGGCGCGGAGAGGGCCAGGGCCAGATCGTCCGCCAGACTCGAGATCTGGGAGACACGGACCTTCTGACGGCGTACGCCCTCCGGCCCTGACTGTTCGATGAAGCCGGGCTCGACGGCGAACTGCGTCACCGTGGGCCCCGACCGATGATCGACCACGCGCGCCGGGATGCCGAAATCGGCCAGCGTCCGCTCGATGGCGGACGACATCTGCTGGATTTCCTTGGTGGTCGCCCGGCGCGTCTCGACGCGGTCCAGAAGTTCCGCCGGGGGCAGGCGTCGATCGCGATCCCCGCGCCCGCTCGAAGCGGGGCGGGAAGAAGGCGCACGCGGTCGAGGGGCCGCCGCTTTCTTCGGCCGCTCAGAAACGGGCGGCCGGGAGTTCGCTGGGGAACTCTGCGCCGCAAGGGCGGCCAGCGGCTCGGGTTCCGGAAGCCACTCTTCCGCCTCCGCCTGATCGCCGCGGCGCGCCGGCAGCCGCACGTCGGCGCGCAAGTGGCGCAACGCGACGAAGGCCGCACCGATCGTGATCGCCAGAAGCACGATCGCCCCGCCCCAGCGACCGAGCACGCCCCCAACCAGGGAACCGACGCCCCAGCCGATCAGCCCCCCACCCCGGCCGGATTCGCTTTCGGCCAGACTGTAGTCCGCGGCCAGGGCCAGAACGCCCATGAGTGCGAAGAAGGCGATCTCGAGGGCGACGACGCGCAGCCAAGGCACCTCCCACGGGATCCCCAGCCTTCGCCGGCCGAAGGCGATGGCGCCCAGGATCATCGTCAATGGGACGATCGCCGCGAACCACCCGAGCCAGCGCTCCAGGGCGGCGATCCAGGCATCGACCAGGCTGCCCTGGGTGAGCCCGAGCATCCCGAGCAAGGTGATCAGCGCCGCGATGGCCAAGCCGAGGGCGGCGGCGTCGTCGCCGTGCTCGCGCAGCCAGCCGGCAAAATCCCATGCTCGGCGAGAAGCCCCCCCGGCTTCGGACGAGCTGCGAGCAGATCGGCGTGAGCCGCGCGCCTTGGTCAAGGCCTGGGCCGTCTCGGCGCGAAGGCCGGGCGCAGGGTCGCGCCCGGCCGAGTCCCGTTGTGATCTATCCAATCGCTCATGCAGCTTCGGGCGTGGTCCGCGCCAAAGGCCCGACGCCTTCCCCAGCGGCTCGCAGGCTCAAACCCAACTTCCGGCGTGACGGCTCGAACCGAATCACGCGCAGGCGCAGGGGATCCCCTTCGCGGACAACGGAGGCGGGGTCGCAAGGCGAGTCGACGCCCAGCTCGGAAACGTGCACAAGGCCTTCGACCCCGTCTTCGATCTCGACGAACGCACCGAAGCGGACGACGCTGGTGACGACACCGTCCACGACGTCGCCGAGGTGAACGCGGCCGTCCAGAGAGGTCCACGGGTCCGGCCGGAGCTCCTTCAGGCTGAGGGCGATCCGCCCGAGGTCCGGATCGGTCGAAAGGACAACGGCTTCGATCTTCTGACCCAGGCACAGGGTGTCCGCCGGGTGCCGCACGCGGCCCCAGGAGATCTCGGAGACGTGGATCAGCCCTTCGACCCCACCAAGATCGACGAAGGCGCCGAAGACCGTCAGGTTCGAAACGACGCCGACAACCTTTTCGCCGGGCTGAAGGCGGCGCAGAAGTTCCCAGCGTCGACCGGGCGCCGCCTGGGCCGCCCGCTCGGAGAGCACCAGCCGCCCTCGCTCCGGGTCGAACTCGATCAACCGGAGCCGTAGCGTGCGGCCGAGAATCCCTTCGAGATCCGGCGGCTCGGAAAGACGGGACTCCTGGCAGAGCTCGAGGACGTGGGAAAGGGGGACGAAACCGCGCATGCCCTGGGCCTGCACCAGTAGTCCGCCGCGGTTGTAGCCGACGACCGGCAGGTCGACGAGTTCATCCTTCTCGTAGAGATGCCGCGCCCACTGCCAGTCGGCGGGGGACCCGGTTTCTTCGCCGGCTCGCGCGCCTGCGTGGGAGGCCGGCTCTTCGCGGGATCGACGCGCTTTCTTCCGGAAGACCGCTTCCCACCATCCTTCGTCGGGTGGAGGCGGAACGTCGGGTGAAGATTCGCCGTGTGTGATGTTGTCCACCGATGCCTCTCTTCAACCCAGGCACCCCAACTTCCCCGCTAGGATACCTGAAACCCGCGGAGGCGCAAGATCCCTCCCTCTCGGTACTCAGCCACGGCACGCGAAGGTTGGCACACCTACCTTCCCGGAAGCTTGGAGCTTCCGGGAAGGTTCGGCTCCGCCAGCGATCAGGCCCGGCGGCCGCGGCGCGAAGTGGCTTCCTTCTCCATTTGCGTGATGGCGGCGGCGACGGCTTCGATCGCCACGCGCTGCTTGCGATACAGATCCGCCTCCGACATCGCCAGCCGCAGGGCGACGTCGCGCACCTTCCGCCCCTCGAGGAACTTCATCTCCAGGATGTTGTACAGCATCCATTCGCCGGTGAAGCGCCGTTCCCCGGAGGGACGCACCCTTTCTACGGCGCTCGAAAGCACGGAGCGCAAAGCGTTGACGGCGTTGCCATTGTTCTGGCTCATGGCGACCCGTACCACGCGCAGCCGCAGCAGGGGGCTGCGCGTCAGCCGCGGCCCTCCCCAGTAGTGGGTCAGCGCTTCCCGCACCAGATGGACCAGGTCGGGCTCGACCGTCGGTGGCGCTTCCGGCATCAACAAATCGGAGCCGGCATAGCGTCCGACGGCCCGCAACCGCTGCACCTCCTCCGCCTGCGGAACCAGACGGTCGACGGCCTGGAAGACCTCCCGCTGCAGGAGTCGTTCGGCAATGGCGAAGGCGGCGCGTTCGGAGAGAACCGCCAACGCCTTGGCCGACCCTTCCGAAAGCCCCTGCTCCAGCGCCTCCGTCCGCAACCCGAGCAGGCCGATGATCTCGGGCCCGGCCGGCTGGTGGAGCGGGATCAACCAGTACGAATCCCAGGCGAAGACCGGACCGAGCTCGGGCACTTCGCGTCGGCGCGAGTCGCCGAGGAGCGGACCCATGGCCCCGATTTCCTGGAGCGGGTCGTCCGTCCCAACGGCCACCTCCAGGTCGACCCGACCGTCGACCATCGTCGCCAGGAAGGCCGAAGAGGCGCCGGCCACGTCACTGACAGCATTGAGAATGGCTTCCAGGTATTGCCGCAGGTCGCCGGAGGTCAGCAGACGGTCCTCGAGCAGTTGCAGTCGGACCATGTCCTGTCGGTCCTGCCCGTAAAAAAGCCAGCGCTCGACGGACGGCCGGACCAGCGTGATGCCGTATTGCAGGAGCAGCAGCGTCGAGACCATCGCCAGCGGGACGAGCCGGCTCCCCTCCCAGCCGATCAGTTGGCTCGCCCGATTGACGACGACGGTCACCGCCAGGACGGTGGAGGCGACCACCGGCCCTCGCAGCAGCCATTGGAACAGTCGGCTCTTGACGACCCGGTCCGGGTAGCTGATCCCGTAGTAGGCGACGGCGTAGGCCATCAGCACGATCTGCACGGCGACGAGCATGTTGATCAGGGTCTGGGCCGTCCAGAAGACCAACGGCCACTGCATCAGGAACGGGCCGCCGGCGGTCAGGAAAGGATAAGCGATGAGGACAGGCCCGGCGGCGCCCAGGATCAGGTAGCGCATCCGGCGGCGGCTGGTGCTGGTGCGGCAGCGGCGATAGGCTCGCCGCAGATAGGAGGCGGCGATCCCAAGACTTCCGAAGAAGAAGAGCAGGAAGACGGGAAAGAGGATCCCGGCCGTGAGGTAGGGCACCCCGCCCGCTTCGGCCAAGTGCGACAGGAGCAACGGCGGCTGGGCGGCCAGCAAAAACGTCACGAGCCCGAGCGCGTACGCCAGACGCACCGCCCAGAAGCGTCGGCCTCGGGAAGGGCGTCCGGTTGCTTCGAGCAGGGCGTCCGAGAAATGCAGGTAAGTCGCCGGGATGAATGCGATCCCGAGCCACTGCATGCGCAGCCAGGCCTCGATCTCGTTGGGCCCCAGGGCGGTGGCCGCCAGCACATCGGTCAACCCGATCACGGTGACGCAGCCCATGACCAAGGCGAACGTACGCGAGACCCGGTCGCGCAGGTTGAAGGTCAGGGCGTAGAGCAGGAGCGCCAGCGCCGTGATGGCGTTCCCGGCGACCAGGATCTCGTTGAAGACGCGCAGCAGATCGTTTAGCAGGTCCATCGACGAAGGCCGGCTTCAGCGGAGAGCGAAACTGAAGAAGAGGCTGATGTCCTCGTTGGGATAGAAGAAATCGCTGTATCCGGAGAAGACGAAGCCCATTTTCTGCGCCAGCTGGATGGCGCCGTGGTTCTTGCTCTGCATTTCGAAGAAGAGGCGCGCCTGCCCTCGGGCGCGGGCCCAGCCGATCGCCTCGCTCAGCAAGCGGCGGGCCAGGCCCTGGCGACGAAACGCCGGGTCGACGACGAGATCCGTGATCCACAGCGCGTCCGGTGCCGGCGCCGGCGCCAGGCATAGGTAACCCGCCTGGCGTTCGTCGGCCTCCCCCACCAGGACCACGCTGCGCTCCGTCCACTCATCGGCCAGGCGCTCAACGGTGCGCGGGTAAGCGACGCGCATCGGCCGGGGCAGGCGCACTTCCCGGAAGGCGACCTCCACCCCGGGCGCGGCTGATTGCAGGGCCATCTGCCAGACGTGATCGGTGCTGTAGCTGTGGTCGAGCTCCATCAGGCTCGGGATGTCCGTCGAAACCGCCGGTCGGATCACAAAGGGTTCCATCCAGGATCTATCGCCTCGCTCGCCGCAGGATCAGGGCCTTGCTCTTGGTGTCTCCCCCGCGAATAGCGCTTCGCATCGCGCTTCGCATCCCGGAGGGGATCCCGAAGGGAAGCGGGGGTCCAGTCTACCCTCCCAGATCTGTGGCTTCCAGCACCACTCCCCTCCGCTTCGGGTGTCATGACTTTCGCGGGAATGACCACAGCCACCTTCTCTCGGCACGGCTCGATCACGTCTCATCCGCCAGGAAGGACACGCACGCTTCGGACGCAGGGGAGCGGCGCGTTGCCGGCCGTGTCGGTCACCACCAGGCGGAAGGCGTAGTCTCCAGGGATGACCAGCGTCGTATCCCACGCGCCCAGATCTCCTTCGGTTTTCGGGGTCGTGTCGGCCGAG
>CAYUWF010000041.1:0-19173 GCA_964448245.1 uncultured Anaerolineaceae bacterium
CGGTGACCGCCTACGACAGCGCCGGCCAGTTCGCCGCCGACACCGTCACCATCATTGTCCCCACCCCGGTGCCGACGCTCGACCTGCAGGCGGTCAAGATGGAAGTGGTGCAGGTGGTGCAGTGCCTGGACAACCCCCGCTGCGCCGACAATGCCGTGCCGATGCTGCTCGGGAAGCCGACCTGGGTGCGGCTGTACGTGCGGGCCGAGGGCGGCCCGCCGGCGCGGGCCGTCTCCGGTCGGCTATGCCAGGGCCGAGTGACAACCTGCGATAGCGGAATGGTCATGCCGCTGAATCGGATCACGCCCGACGACGATGATGACCCCTCGGTCAACGACCGCGGCAGTCTGGAGGCCTCGCTCAACTTCATCGTGCCGCCTTCGTGGCTGGCGGAGGGCACGCAGGAGATGACGGCTTTCGTCAACTACGAAGAGGAAGACGTCGACGAGATCCGCTACGAGAACAACGCCGTGCAGGCCTCGGTTTCGGTCGTCCCGGCGCGCGCCCTGACGGTGATGTTCGTGCCGGTGACGGCCGACGGCATCGCCGCCGACCGCGCCGAGATGTGGAACTTCGCCGACTGGCTTACGCAGGTTTTCCCGGTGGCGCGCATCACGGCCATGGGGCGCGCCGGTCTGCCGGGCGACTTCGACCTTTCCGACTCGAGCGGCAACGGGTGCGGCCGAACCTGGAATGGGTTGATGGACTCGCTGCGCGCGGCGTACAGCTGGAGCGGTCGGGGGACGGCCTACCTGTTCGGCCTTGTGCCGGGCGAGGCCAACACCGACGGCATCGGCGGATGCGGGGAAGTGCCCGGGCGCATCGCTTCGGGGATCACCTCTGGCGGGACTCGCTGGGGCCCGGTCATCGCCGCGCAGGAGCTCGGACACAACTTCGGTCGGGAGCATGCCCCAGGCTGCGGCGCCGGGAATCCGGACGGCGGCTACCCGCTCCGCCGCAGTTCGCTCGTCGATGACTGGGGCATCGATCTGGCGCTGCGCCAGATCTACCCGAAGGATTCGAGTTACGACTACATGGGTTACTGCGGTGGAGAAGGCGACAAATGGACCTCGGTCTATACGTACTTGGCGTTGCTGCGAATCCTGCCGATGGCAAGTGCCGACTCTTCTGCGGCGCACCTGGCGGCGCCCTACGCTGCGGCGGGAGACCCATCCCTGATCGGCGGCGGGACGATCTCGCCTGAGGGCTTCACCCTCGAGCGCGGTTTCTACCGAGCGGCGCTGGCCGAAGGAGTCGAGGACGGCTTGCCTCCCGGCCCGTTCACGGCGCAGCTCCACGCCGCCGCCGGAGGCATCCTTTACAGCCGCGACTTCAACGTCATCGAGCTCAGCAACGCCGAGCCGACCGACGCCGGGCACTTTCAGATCATCCTGCCCGACCTGCCCGAGACTACCGACATCGTCTTCCTCTACAACTTGAGCGAGATCGGACGGGTGTCCGCCAGCCCTAATGTCCCGCAAGTGGCGATTGTCGAACCGGTCGGCGGCGAGGATTGGGGCGCCTCCGGCGCGCACAACATCGCCTGGCAGGCGAGCGACGCCGACGGCGATGCGCTGCGCTTCAACGTCCAGTACAGCCCCGACGGCGGCACCACTTGGTCGGCAGTGGACCTCGACCTGCTCAACGCCACCTCGCTCTCGCTCGACTCCGCCGATCTGCCAGGCGGCAACCTGCTCTTCCGCGTCCTGGCCAGCGACGGCCTGAACACGGCCGAGAGCGCTACGACGGCGCCGGTGACGGTCGGGGACAAAGCGCCAATGATGCACCTCGCCTCACCGGTGGACGGCGACTGGCTACCGGCCGGCGAGGCGGTCGTCTTCCGCGGCTACGCCACCGACCTGGAGGACGTTGTCCTGGACGATGCCGGCTATCGCTGGACGTCGGACGTGGACGGCGATCTCGGTTCCGGCCCGACGTTGTGGGGCCTGCCGCTCAGTCCCGGGGCCCATCGCATCACTCTGACCGTGACCGACCGCATCGGGAACGCCATCGAGGAGAGCGTGGCAATCACCATCGGCGGACAGAGCGAACCGGCTGCCACCGGGCGGCCTTCGGCGCTGGGGTTGGTGATGGCCGGGGCCGGGCTGCTCCTGCTCGTTGGCGCCGGCGCCGGCGTGTTCATCTACCTCCTCCGCTCGCGCCCTGCGCGGCGGTGAGCTTAACCAGCTTCCCGCGAGGTTAACGCTCGCGGGAAGCTCCCACGACCCATGTAGCGCTACGAACGCACCGCCCTCGCTTGTTGTCTCTCGGCGCTCGCCCTGGGCGGCGGTCGGTCGACTCTACCAACGGCGCCGGGCCTGGCATCGGCAGATCGTGGCGGAGGCCGGCTGCGCCCCTAGGCGAGGTCCCGTCGACCGGCGAGGTGGTCCTGGCGATGGCGCGACCCGCGCTACCTCGCCTGGCACGTCGCCTCGGCGCTGCGCTTCTTCACCTCGCCGACCTACCGGGCCGCCCTGCGCTGGGAACGCACCCAGGCGCGCTGAGCCCATCGGTTCCGTTCACACCGTCCCGGTGTCCTTCCGGGAGGGCAGGCTCCGTTCCTCGCGTCGCGCAGGACCGTACCTAAGCGCGCCGTGCCCGGCCGCCGAGCCGTAGATGACGAAGACATACCGCCACGGACGAAGCCGAGCGGCATCACTTGCAGCCCCTTCAGGAAAACCGCGCCCTGCTGCTCGATAAAGATGCCGTAGACCCCCTGGACGATGAACACCTCTGCCAGGGAGAACCGCCTGCGCCGGGTCAGGACCATCCATCCGATGGCCCACGCGGCGTAGATCCCCGGACTGAGCAGCAGATCGTAGAGGAGCTGCGAATGGAGCAGCGCCGTGTGCTCGGCCCGGACGAGGTAGGTGCCGGCCCAGGCCAGAGTTTCGGTGAGAAAACCGACCAGGACTATCAGAACGAAGGAGCGGCGCGGGCCGAACGCGACGGGTTCGGCGACTCAGGCACCATCGACAGCCTCCGCCAGGGCATGCGTCTCCGCGCGACGGCCGAAGGCGTGCCACAGCGACCACGCCAGCAGGACGAATCCCAGCGGCGTCGTCACCAGGTACAAGGCGATCCCGGTCGGGGCGTGGACGCTCAGGCTGACCCCCAGCGCGTACACGGCCGTCGCGCCAGGCGTTGAAGCAGGAGGCGCATCCGTAGGCTTGACGCTCCCTCAGGAGTACCGGCTTTCGGTGCGAAAGGTCGCGCGGGGGCTAGGCGCCTTCCCGAATCCGGTAGACGGCGTACTCCCCGTCGTTGAAGAGCTCGCTCAGCTGCGGGCAGGCCAGGCCGATCTGCTCCCGCCCGAGCACGATATGCGTGGCGCCGAATTCATCGCGGGCCACGTCGACCCCGGCGCAGTCGATCCAGTCCGGACGCACGCGGAAGAAGTTGCGCGCCATCGTCAGCCGGTCGAACCACTCGGTGACCTCGTCGGCGCGGTAAGGGATAGCTTTGGCCTCGACGACGATTGGCGCGCCCGTGCGCAATCGGAAGTCCTGGAGCTTGGGCGGGATGAAATACACATCGCCGGGCGCCAGCGCGCCCGCCACGTAGGACATCATCGGCGCCGCCGGATCCGATCGCTGCCACTCGAGCTCTGTCCCGAAGCGGTACACGCCGGCCGCCGCCGCCAGCCCCACCGCCGCCAGGGCCGCCGCCTGCAGCCCACGCAGCACCCGCGGACGATCGGCAAGGCGGTCGATAACCGCGGCGACGGCCGCCGCCGCGAGGCACGCCGTCGAAACCGGAACCAACACCGTCGACAGCCGCCATGGGAAAAGAAGGGCCAACGTCGGGTTGCCGCTCACCATTTGCGCGGCGGTCGAGAGGGCGACGAATAAGGTGCCGACCAACACGATCACGAACAGGCGGGATCGACGAACGAGGATCAGTGCGACGGCCACCATCAGAACCTGGGCGGCGACGGTCGCGTCGAGCCACTTGACCGGAAGGGCGTGATGGGGGATGCGCAGCCGGATCAGGATGTCGGCGGCGCGGGCGTACAGGTCGGGGCCGGATGGGCGGAAGGTGACGAAGGCCCAGACCGCCACCGGCAGCAGAACCGTCGCGCCCACAAAAGCCAACAGCGCCGCTTGTCTACCCCCCTGCGGCCGGGAGGCGGCCAGCACGACATAGGTTCCCAGGAGAACACCGGCGCCGAGCAGGTACGTCGGGTGCACCGCGACCGCCGCCCCCAGGGCCAGGGCCGATCCAACCCATCGTTCATGCAGGAAGAGGGCCAGCGACAGGACGAGGAAGACGCCGAAGGCGCTCGGCTGTAGGACGGCGCCGAGCAGACGCTGGCCGGCGACGCCCCCCTCGAGCAGGAACTCGGCCTCGGGCAGAACGAAGCGCGCCAGAAGGTAGCGCAGCGCGGCGGAGTGGAGCACGATCAGCGTGGCCAACAGGAGAGTCCGCTTGCCGACGGCGCGCAGGTCGAAGACCGACGAGACGATTGCCACCAGGCTAAACAGGTAGACCCCCATCAGCCCGGCATAGATGACGTAGAACACCCAGGAAGGCAGCGTCGCCACAACGCCCTGGACCAGGAATGTAAACAAGGGGGTCGGGTCGGCGGTGTGGACGAGCCAGTCGTCGCGCAGAGAGCCGAAACCGGCGCGGGCCAGGCCGTGCAGGAAGTACTGGTTCTGGTTGGAGGTGTAGAGCGGGGACTGGGCGTAGGACAGCGCGAAGGCGAGGGACCAGGCAATGTTGGCGAGGGCGCGACGCATGTGAAAGCTAGCTTCCCGCGAGCTTTAAGCTCGCGGGAAGCTCAACGGGTTGCGGCGCCTCAACGAAGCGCTGGTAGGTCGCGCCATCGGCGAAGATCCCGCCGATGAGAATGCCATCACCGACGGGTTCACCTTCCCCCGAGATGATTTCCCGGTAGTTGGAATACGGCCAGTCCTGCGGCCGGGCAACCAAGCTGGCTGCAACCGGGTTGAGGTGGATATACCTGGCCAGGTGGGTCAGGTATTCGTCGCGAGCCACATGAACGGCCTTGTAGCGACCTTGAAAGAGAGGTCCAACTCGATGGCGGGCCGCGTTCAAGCCCTGGAAATACGAGCCGAGCAAGCTGTTGATGAAGCGACTTGCCGTGTTACTGGAGCTGGGACGGATCAGGAGATGGTAATGATTCGGCATGCGACAGAAGGCGACGACCTCGACGGCGTTGCGTTCGGCCTTCTCCATCAACAGGCGCATGAAGTATCGGACATTGTCATCGGTGAAGAAGATCGTCCCGCGATCGACTCCCCGGTTGTAGAGATGGTAGAACTCCCTGGCGAGGAACGTCGTCCGGCGACCGGGCACGGCTCCCCCTTGAGCACGGCCAGCTCCCCGCGAGCTTCAAGCTCGCGGGGAGCTCCCGAGCAGTCATTATAATCGCGCGCATGTCCGTCGAAACCGTCCTCGAATCGCTCCGCTTCGACTCCGAGTTCATGAAACACATCGTCGCCTGGGAGCGGTTGCCGGCGCGCCCGGCGCACTACGCCGACTTCCCGGCGTCGCTCGATCCGGCGCTGACGGCGGCGCTGCGCGCCCGCGATCTGGCGCCGCTCTACACGCACCAGGCGGTGGCGGTCGAGGCGGCGCTGGCCGGCGAGAACGTGACGGTCGTCACCGGAACCGCCTCGGGCAAGACGCTGTGCTACAACCTGCCGGTCCTGCAGAGCCTGCTGACCGACCCCGAAGCGCGGGCGCTCTACCTGTTCCCGACCAAGGCGTTGGCCCAGGACCAGGCGGCGGAACTGGCGGCGTTTCTTGAGTCGCTGCAGGCCGAGCGGGCCGTCGCCGCCCGCCTCTACGACGGCGACACGCCCGCCGCGCAGCGGCGCGCCATCCGCGACGAGGCGCGCCTGCTCATCACCAACCCCGATATGCTGCACGCCGGCATCCTGCCCCACCACCCGCGCTGGGCAGCCTTCTTCGAAGGCCTGCGCTGGGTGGTCATCGATGAACTGCATATCTACCGGGGCGTCTTCGGTTCGAACGTCGCCAACGTCCTGCGCCGGCTGCGCCGCTTGTGCCGCTTCTATGGATCGGACCCGCGCTTCATCCTCACCTCGGCCACCATCGCTAATCCGAAGGAGCATGCCGAGCGTCTGATCGAGGCGCCGGTGCGGCTGGTGCCGCCGGACCTCGACGGATCGCCGCGCGCCGAGAAGCACGTGTTGATCTACAACCCGCCGGTGATCGACCCGGCCCTCGGGATCCGGCGGGCCTACACCCTCGAGACCACGCGCCTTGCTGGGCGCTTCCTGGCCGGCGAGGTGCAGACGGTCGTCTTTGCTCGGGCGCGCCAGACGACGGAGATCATCCTGGGGTATCTGCGCGACGCGGTCCAGCAGGACGGAGGCGATCCGGCGGCGGTGCGCGGCTACCGCGGCGGATACCTTCCTCTCGAGCGGCGGGCGATCGAGAACGGCCTGCGGGAGGGGTCGGTGCGCGGCGTCGTGGCGACGAACGCGCTTGAGCTGGGCGTCGACATCGGGCAGATGGGCGCCGCCCTGATCGCCGGCTATCCGGGCACGATCGCCGGCATCTGGCAGCAGGCCGGCCGCGCCGGCCGCCGCAGCGAAGCCTCGGCGGCGCTGCTCATTGCCTCGGGCGCGCCGCTCGATCAGTTCATCGCGCTGCACCCGGCTTTCCTCTTCGACGCACCGCACGAACAGGCCCTGATCAATCCGGACAACCTGGCCATCGTCGCCCGCCACTTGCGCTGTGCCGCGTTCGAACTGCCTTTCGACGACGACGAGGCCTTCGGAACCTATCCCGAGACCCAGGCGCTGCTGTCGGTGATGGCGGAGGAGGGCGACCTGCACCACTCCGGCGGCTCCTACCGTTGGGTGGCCGACGAGTACCCGGCCGCGACCGTCTCGCTGCGTTCGAGCAGCGACCATCCGGTGGTGATCCAAGAGGTGAGCGACGGCAAGCCGACGGTCATCGGTGAAGTCGACCGCCAAACGGCGCCGGTGATGGTGCACGAAGGCGCGGTCTACATTCACGAGGGCCGCACCTTCCTGGTGACGCGCCTCGATTGGGAGAACGCCCTGGCCTATGTCAGCGCCAGCGAAGTGGACTACTATACGGACGCGGCGGAGGCGGTCGAGCTGGATGTGCTCGAGGTCTTCGACGCCGACGAGGCCGGCGCGCTGCGCCGGGCTCACGGGCGGGTGCGCCTGACGGCGCAGCCGACCTCTTTCCGCAAGATCAAGCGCTACACGCACGAGACGCTCGGCTACGGCGCCATCGACCTGCCGGCGCGCGAATACGAGACCACCGGCTGCTGGCTGTGGATCGCCCCCGAGACCGCCCGCCGCCTGGAGGAAGAGGGCGTTCTCCTGGCGCCGAACGACTACGGCCCGAGCTGGCCGGCCGCCAGCCGGGCGGCGCGCGCCCGTGACGGAAACCGTTGCCGCCAGTGCAGCGCGCCGGAGCGCCAAGAGCGCGCCCACGACGTCCACCACTTGCGGCCGTTCCGTGAGTTCGGCTATGTCCCCGGCGAGAACCGTCACGACCTACAGGCCAACGCGCTCGACAACCTGGTCACCCTGTGCGCCACCTGCCACCACCGCGCCGAAGCGGCGCGCGGGGCGCGTAGCACGCTGGGCGGCCTGGCTCACGCGCTGAGCAGCCTGGCCCCGCTGTATCTGATGTGCGACCCGCGCGACCTGGGCGTGCTGGCCGAGACGCGCGGTCGTGGCACGCGGGCGCCGACGATCACCGTCTACGACCGCGTCCCGGAAGGGCTGGGCCTGGCGGAGCGGATCTACGAGCTGGCGCCGGAGCTGCTGCAGGGCGCCCTCGATCTCGTGCGCGGCTGCGAATGCCTCGACGGATGCCCGGCCTGCGTCGGACCCGTCGGTCCGGGAGGCGGCGAGGTCAAGGAGCTGACCGTGCGGTTGATCGAGGCGTTGATCCCCTCGGCGTAGCCCGCGCGGAGATCCCTCGGGGAGACAACCCACAATCGGCCCGGCGCCTTCCAAGAAGCCGTCAAGAGAACCGCTGGCTATAATGGGGGCGGGTAGGGCGAGAGCGACGCTCGGCACGAGCGGCGCGCTTCTTCGCTGGATGGTGAGGCCTTCCGCTTGGAGCTCCTGGCAGAGCGCTATCGCCTCGAAGGCGAGATCGGCCGCGGCGGCATGGGCACGGTGCGGCGCGCCTACGATACCCTGCTCGACCGCCAGGTCGCCATCAAGACCCTGGCGGCGGATGCCCTGGATGACGAGGCTCGCCAACATTTGTTGGATGAGGCCAGGGCGGCGGCCCGCCTCAACCATCCCAACATCGTATCCCTGTTCGATGCGGGCCAGTCGGACGGAACCGCCTACATCGTCATGGAGCTGGTCGAAGGGCGATCGCTGCATGAGGCGCAGCCCGACTCGCTCGAAGGCTTGATCGACGTCGCCCGGCAGGTGTGCCAGGCGTTGGCGCACGCGCATGCCCACGGGATCGTCCACCGCGACCTGAAGCCCGAGAACGTCATCGTCACCGCCGACGGCCACGTCAAGCTCCTCGATTTTGGCTTGGCCCGGCCGATCGCTTCCCGTCTCTCGACCGAAGGCGGAATCAGTGGCACCGTCTTCTACCTGGCGCCGGAACTGGCGATGGGCAGGTCGGTCGACGTGCGAGCCGATCTGTACTCCCTGGGGGTGATGCTCTACGAGTTGTCGACCAAGCGGCTTCCGTTCACGGCCGACGATCCTCTGGCCGTTGTCACCCAACATCTGCATGCCCCCGTCGTGCCGCCCCGCACGATCCGGCCCGATTTGCCGCCGGCGCTGGAGCGACTGATCCTGGCCTTGATGGCCAAGCAGCCGGAGGACCGGCCGCCGGATGCCCTGGCGGTTGAACGGGCGCTGGCGGAGATCCGGCAAGGGTCGGCCTCGGGAGAGGTTGCGGCGGGAGACGAAGTCCGCATTGGTCTGCTGGCGCGCGGCCGCCTGATCGGGCGCCGCCGCGAAGTGGACCGACTGCGTGGGCTGTGGTCGGAGGCCCTGGCCGGCACTTGCGTCCTGGCGCTGGTTTCCGGCGAGCCAGGGGTGGGGAAGACGCGGTTGGCACGCGAAGTGGTTGCCGCCGCCAGGCTGAGCGGCGCCACGGTATTGAGCGGCGGATCCTACGAGTACGAGGCCACGACGCCCTACCTGCCCTTCGTCGAAGCGCTGCGTGTTTGGGTCCGGGAGGAGCCGACGCAACGACTGCAGGCAGTCGTGGACACGAGCGCCCCGGAGATCGTTCGCATGGCGCCGGAGGCCGAAGAAAAACTTGGCCCGACGCCTGCCCGGCCGCCGCTGACACCCAGCGAGGAACGGCTGCGCCTGTTCGACAGCCTGGCTCGGGCGTTTCAACGGATGGCCGTCACGAATGGACTGTTGATCTTCCTGGATGACCTGCACTGGGCCGACAGTGGCACGCTCCAGCTGCTGCATTACCTGCTCCGCCATCTGCGCCATGACCGGGTCTTGATCCTGGTCGCCTACCGCGAAATCGAGCTTGATCGCTCCCACCCGCTGGCCGAGGCGATTGTGGAATGGAACCGCGAGCGGCGGCCCGTTCGCCTGGCGCTGGGGCGCCTGTCGCCGGAAGAATCCGCCGCCCTGCTGGCGTCTCTCTTCCAGGCCGAGACGGTCTCATCGGAATTCGTTGAGGCCATCCAGCGCGAGACCGAGGGCAATCCCTTCTTCATCGAAGAAGTGGTCAAGGCGCTGATCGAGAGCGGCGTCGTCTACCGCGAGGATGGGCGCTGGGAGCGCAAGGCGATCGAGGAGCTGGCGATCCCGCAGAGCGTCAAGGAGGCGATCGGACGCCGGCTCAACCGCCTCGACCCGCTGACGCTGGATGTGCTGCATGCGGCGGCGGTGATCGGGAAGACGTTTTCCTACGACGTCCTGGCGGCAAGCCTCGGGCAGACGGAGGGGGACCTGCTCCCGGCGCTCGACCAGGGGGCCGCCGCCCAGCTGGTGACGCCGACCGAAGGCGAGGCGTACGTCTTTACCCACGACAAGATCCGGGAGACCCTTTACGACGAGATCAACCCCATTCGGCGACGGCGTTTGCACCAGCAGGTCGGCGAGGCTCTCGAACGACGCCGCGCCGGCGACTCCCGGGCGCGCGCCCAGGACATGGCCTACCATTTCACAGCGGCCGGCGATTCAAGGCGGGGCCTGGAGTATTCCCTTCAAGCCGCCGAGCAAGCGCGCAAGCTGTACGCCTGGGACGAGGCCGTCCAATTCCTGACGACGGCCCGTGAATGCGCCCTGGGACTGGAGCAGGCCGACGAGGTGGCCCGCCTCGACGCGCTGATCGGCGCCACCTACGGCGACAAAGGACAGTTCCCGGATGCGATCGTCGCCTACCAGCGCGCGCTCGATGCAACCGTGGAACCACGGGAGCGCACCAGCCTCAAGATCCATCTGGCGGACATGTACACGATGGTCGGCGACAGCCAGGCCCTGGGGATTCTGAACGAGGCCATCGCCGAGCTCGACCCGCAGACGCAGCGGCTGGAGCTGGCCTCCGCCCGGGCGCAGCTGGCGCGCCACTGGCACTATGCCGCCCAATTCACTCGGGCCATCGAGCTCCTCGACCAAGCGCGACCCGTCTTGGAGGAGATCGGCGACCTGCACATGCTGACCCGGACCCTGGCCCACTACGCCGGTGCCTACCAGCATCTCGCTCGTTTCGATGAAAGTAACGCGTGGGCGGATCGGCTCATTCGCCTCGGGGAGTCGAGCGGGTACACCTTTGCCGCCGCCGTCGGCCACGAGTACCTGGCCGAAAACGCCATCAACTGCGGACTCTTCGAGCGCGCGCGGGAACATGGCCAACTCGATCGCCAGCTGGGGGAGCGCATTGGGTCGCTCGACCGGATCGGCTGGGCCGATTTCGCGCTGGCTTGGGCTAACTTGGGGCTTGGGAACTTAGAATTGGCTGAGCAGACGGCGCGGCACGGCCTGGAGCTCGCCGATCGCATCGGGGACCAGCGCCTGGCCCTTCTCCTGATGTCCACGCTGGTGCTGATCCTGGCCGATCGCGGGGGCCACGACGAGGCTACGGGCCTTGTCGCGGGGACGATCGCCGGGGTAGACAAGCTTAACCAGGTGTTCCATCAATCGGTTGCTCGTTCTGCGGCAGCCTATCTCGCCATCCGGCGCGAGGATTTTTCATCGGCCTTCCGATATCTCGATGACGCCAGGCGCTTCTACCAGCCGACGGAGAACATGAGCGCGCGTCTCCTTTGCGGGGGGCTTTTGGGCGAAGTCTACCTCGCCACAGGGGACCGGGACCAAGCGGAGAAGGTCGCGGAAGAACACCTTCTGTTGGCTCAAAGAGCCGGCGCATTCCGCGAGCAGGTTCGGGCCTTGCGGGTACTGGCCGGTGCCGCCGCCCCTGGCGACCCGGTAAAGGCCCTCGCTTTGGCGGAGCAAGCCATCGCCCTTCACCTCGACCGGTCGGATCCTCTGGAGTTGGGCAGAACGATGGTCCTGCGCGCTTCCGTCCGCAGCCAGCTGGGGGACAGCGGGGCTGCCCGGAGAGATCTAGACGAGGCGTTGGGCATCTTCGAACGGGTCGGCGCCGTGCCAGACGTGCAAATGGCGCGCCGCCATCAGGCGCTCATCGAAACGCCGTGGTGACCTCTGGCGTGCCTCGACGGCTGCCCGGCCTGCGTCGGGCCCGTTGCCCCAGGCGGTGAAGTCAAAGTGCTGGCCGTGCAGCTGATCGAGGCCTTGAAGTCCGGAGACGGAGTCGGCGCTTCATGACCCGCCGCGCCGTCTTCGTGCTCTACCGCCTGGGCGATGGACGACATGAAGCAGGAGGCGGCGCTGTTGTAAGGGACAATGGGGAGACGCGGCCTGGAGTCGACCCAAGGGGTGGGCCTACGATCGCTGTGGAAATCGAATCGCCATTGCAGGCTGACCTCAGCCTGCGGCTACCGCCCACGCTGACCACCGACCACTGACCACTTCTTCCTCAGGCTTCGACCGCCAGACAGGTGAGCGTCTCGGTGACGCCGGGAATCGGTTGGATGCCGGAGGCCATCACCCGGCCGATGCCGGCCACGTCCGCCGCCTCGACCACTGCCACCGCGTCCTACGGCGCGAAGGTCATCGTCGCCTCAACGACACCGTCCACCCGCGCCAGCTGGCGCACGACCTCGCGGATCTCTGCGGTCCGAACCTGAATGAGGACATAGGCACGCATGGCATTCCCTTTCCAGGGGACTCAGGCCTCGCTCTTGTGAAGGAAGACGAACCAGTAGACGGCGGCCACCAGCACCGCCCCGCCGATGATGTTCCCCAGCGTCACCGGCAGCAGGTTGGCCGCCAGGAAAGACGACCACGTCAGGCTGGACACGTCGACCCCGCTGGCGGCGGTGAAGGCCGGGTCGAAAGCCTTGATGAACAACGCGATCGGGACGAAGTACATGTTGGCGATGCTGTGCTCGAACCCGGCGGCAACGAAGGCGGCAATCGGCAGGATGATGGCGGCGATCTTGTCGATCGTGCTGCGGGCGCTGAAGGTCAACCACACCGCCAGGCACACCAGCGCGTTGCACAGGATGCCCAGAGCGATGGCCTGGACGAAACCGTAGCCGACCTTGGCGACGGCCGTCCCCAGGGCGACGTCTCCGACCGAGCCCCCGCCGAAGGTGTACTGGCGCGAGATGAACACCAGCGCCGCCGTGCCGATGGCGCCGACGAAGTTGCCAGCGTAGACGATCCCCCAGTTACGCAACATGCCGCGCGACGACACCTTGCGGCCGGCCCAGGCCATCACGATCAGGTTGTTGCCGGTGAAGAGCTCGGCCCCGCCCACGATGACCAGCACCAGGCCGAGGGTGAAGACCAATCCGGCCAGCAGGCGCACTATGCCAAAGGGAACCACGCCCGACGCTCCGGCGGCGACGGTCGTGGCGAAAACCGAGCCGAGCGAGATGAAGGCGCCGGCCAGGACGGCCAGCGTGAACGTGGCCAGCAACGGCGCCTCGGCCTTGCGTACCCCCAGGTACTCCGCCCGCCGAGCCATCTCCGGGGGGAGCAAGGCGTCGATCCGAATTTCGCTTGTCGTCATGCGATTCCTCCGGCGGCCCCGCCAGGGGGAAGCCCGTTCACATTGTAGGCGAGGCCTCGATGGCCCGCGTGGGTCGTGTCGCGACCAGGAGGCTGGCCGCCAGAATCAACGCGCCGCCAAGCCACTGGACTGGAACCAGCGACTCGTGCAGGACCACCGCGCCGAGCGCCACGGTGAAGACCGGCTCGAGCGTGCTGAGCAGCGAGGCCCCGGTCGGGCCGACGCGGCCGACGCCGGCCAGGAACAGGGTGACAGGAAGCACCGTCCCGATCACGACCAATCCCAGAACGAGCAGCGGCTCGGCCAGGGCCAGCGGCCATTCCAGTGTGCCGGTCGCTGCCCCGGCCACGGCGAAACTCAACCCGGCGCCGAACACGATCCCCATCGCGCCCAGCCGCGCTCCGGCGGTGTGTGTGGCCCGCTCGCTGAGGATGATGTAGACAGCCAATCCAGTGGCGGAACCGAGGACGAGCACGGCCCCGATCGGATCGACGGGGGTCGTTCGCTGGGGAACCAGGGTGAGCACGACGCCGAACGTGGCCAGGACGAGGGCCACCACCATCCGGCCGTCCGGCAAGCGGCGATTGAACGCCCAGTCGAAGGCGGCGACCAGCACCGGGTAGACATACAGCAGGAGCACCGCCACCGACGCCGAGAGCCGCTGCAGCCCGGTGAAGAACAGCGCCGCTTGCGGCGCGTACAAGAGCGCGCCCAGGAGCAGCAAGCGGGCCATCGTCCGGGTGCCGACGAAGAGCGAACGCCGTTGGATCAGAAGGATCGCCGCCAGGAAGGCCGCCGCCCCCAGAAAGCGCAGACTGAGCATCCCGGTCAGGGTCAATCCAGCGGCCAGCGCCACCTTCCCCAGGATCGATAGCCCGGCATAGCACGCCGCCGATAGGGTGCACATGAGTGCGCCCAGCTGAAGAGCGCGGCGGTCGGTCGCGCTTTTCGTCATTGAGTTCTCCGGATACGGGGAGAGAGCTCCAAGTGTACCGTCAAGGTTGCCTGCAGCTTGCCAAAAGCTCTCGCGTGGCGCGCCGCCAGTTTCCTGCGCCTGGGGCGCGGTCTCGGGACCACCCGGCGCTCATCTGCCGGGGCGAAGCGCCCCGCCGGAGAGCAGGCGAGTCCTGCCTCGGCGGACGCGGTAGAATCTCCGGCGCCGATGGATCCTCACACGCCAACCATTCCCGTCGACGAGATCGTCTCGGCCTCGCTGCCAACGCGCCGGCCTGACTGGATTCGGGTCCGGGCGCCCTCGGGCGAGACCTACGAGTGGCTGCGCGGGTTGATGCGCAGCAAGTCGCTGCACACCGTGTGCGAGGAAGCCCGCTGCCCCAATCTCGGCGAATGCTGGGGGGCCGGCACCGCCACCTTCCTGATGATGGGGGACGTTTGCACGCGCTCGTGCGGCTTCTGCGACATCGCCACCGGCCGGCCGGCGCCGCTCGACTGGGCCGAGCCGGAACGTGTGGCGCAGGCGGTGAGGGCGATGAACCTGCGCCACGCCGTCATCACCAGCGTCAACCGCGATGAGCGTCCCGACGGCGGGGCGCCGATCTTCGCCATGGTCATCCGGCGCATTCGTGAGCTGCAGCCGGGCTGCTCGATCGAGGTCCTGATCCCTGATTTCAAAGGCTCGCTCGATGCGCTGCGCACGGTGGTCGAGGCCCGCCCCGAAATCCTCAACCACAATGTCGAGACGGTGCCGCGGCTCTTCCGCCGAGTTCAGCCGCAGGACCGCTATGAATGGGCCCGGGCGACGCTGTCGAACGCCAAACGCCTCGAGCCGGAGGTCCTGACGAAGTCCGGAATCATGGTCGGCCTGGGGGAGACGATCGACGAAGTGCACGCGACGATGCGCGATCTGCGTGATTGGGGGGTCGAGATCCTGACCATCGGGCAGTACCTGCAGCCGTCGAAGAAGCATCTGCCGATCGACCGCTACTACACCCCGGGCGAGTTCGCCGACCTGAAGGCCTATGGTCTGAGCATCGGCTTCCGCTGGGTCGAGAGCGGGCCGCTGGTACGTTCCTCCTACCACGCCGAACAGCAGGTGCGCGCGTTGAGCACGGCGCATCGCGCGGCGGACGCGGCGACGAAATGAACCCCCGGCCCCGCCTGGCGTAGGCCCCCCCGAAACCCGTTTTGCGCAGCGAAATGGGTTTCGCCACCCGACACGTGGCGCTCCTCCTTCCGCTTTTCTTCTTCCTCCTTCTGATTCCCTGGGTGCGGCGGTGGCAGACCCGCGGCTCGCTCCAGGCGGGCGGATGGGAAGGTACCGTGCTCATCGCCGCCGCGCTGTGGGGTGCGTTCCTCGCACTCGGCATGGAAGCTCTCAGCCTGGCCGGGGCGATTCGGACGCAGATCATCCTCCTAGGGTGGCTGCTCGCCGACCTAGCTCTGCTCGGGATGTTCCTGTTTGGCTTGAGGCAGAACCCCCTGCGAAGCCTTCATCTTGCGCGCCCTCAACTCGCCGCGCGGGAGTGGTTTCTGGTGGGAACTCTGGGAGCCCTCCTGGCGGGATTGCTGGCGGTGGCATGGACGGCTCCCGTCAACAACAGCGACTCGCTGCTCTACCACATGGCACGTGTCGTTCACTGGGCGCAGAACGGCAGCCTGCAGCCTTACGGTACGGCCTACGGCCATCAGTTGTGGAGCCCGCCGTGGGCGGAAATGGCGATTCTCAACGCGCGCCTGCTGTGGGGAGACGACCGACCGGCGAACCTCGTCCAGTGGACAGCGTATATCGGAACTCTTATCGGCGTGGCTGGTATTGCCCGGCTGCTGCAGTTGAACCGCGGGCTTCGCTGGCTGGCGATCGCCTTTGCCGCGTCGCTGCCCATGGCGCTGCTGCAGGCGACCAGCACGCAGGTCGACCTGGTTGTGTCGTTCTGGTTCGTAGCCGCCTGCGCCCTGGTTCTGCTCCTTCTCCGAGCCGAGGCGGGGTGGCTCGAGACAGTAGCGATCGGGGCGGCCCTCGGCCTGGGACTGCTGACCAAAGGCACCTACTACGCCCTCGGCGCGCCGATCGGCGTGTGGCTCGTCCTGTCCCGCCCGTGGCGCAAACAGCCACGTCGGAGCCTGGCGCAAGTGGGCGTGGTCGTGCTCGTCCTGGTTCTTCTCAATGCGGGCTACTGGTCGCGGAACCTGATTGCCACCGGTTCCCCGCTGGGCCCGCCGGCATGGGTCGAAGGGATGGGCGGCGTCGGCAGCCTGGGTGCGCTCAAGTCGAAGATCGCTCTCTATCCGGTTCGCGTCCTGCGCGGCCTGGCGCAACACTTCGCCACGCCGTGGTCTCCTGTGAACGCCTCGATCACGTCCGCCATCCATCGGCTGTATGCGTGGTTCGGCGTGGAGGTACATTCCGAGGTCCTGGTCTGGTCGTGGAATCATGAAGATCGCGCCGGGAACCCGCTGCATGTGATTGGGATCGCCCTCTCGCTGATCGCCGGGCTGTTCACGCCGCGGCTCGTGCGCCAACGCCTAGGGCTCCTGATGCTTGTGGCCGCAGGCGGTTTCGTCATGCTGACTCTATTCACCCAACACAGCCTGATCCCGCTGGGGATCCGCTACCATCTCCCACTCTTCGTTGTGTGGGCGCCGATCTTCGCCGCCACCCTGGGGACGTTGATCGCCTCTCGGCCGCGCATCGTCCTGAGCTTCGCCCTGCTGCTGTCCGGTTTGCCGTGGCTGCTTTTCAACGCCACACGGCCGGTCATCGGCATGCGGCCGGAGTCAGGGCCCTTGACCATCCCGTGCTTGGCGGATCTCGGATGCACTGTCGTGGGGAGTGTCTTCGTCGAGCCGCCGGTCCGGCTGGCCTTCGCCAATGTCCCCCAGATGCAGGACGACCTGGTGGGCGCGACTCAGGCTCTGGCCAACACGGCTTGTCGGGAGGTCGGGCTCCGCATCGACTCGTCGGATCCCGAGTACCTGATCTGGTACCTGCTGCAAGCCCCGCAGAGCGGCTACCGCCTGGAGACGATCTACACCTCCCCCGATCTCAATCCCCTGCTCGACCGCGAGTTCAAGCCCTGCGCCGTCATCTGCACGATCTGCGGCGGGCGGACGCGCCTGCACGGACTCGCCCTGTCCCTCGAATACGGGGGCGTCAAACTGTTCGTCGGTGACGGATTCACGTGGGACGAGGATGGGTAGACGGGCGCCGGTTGGCCTTGGGTACAATCTATGTCGCCCCAGGGAGGCTTGAGCTGAAAACGGTAGGGTCCCGAACCGGCAAACTCGTGGCGGTGCTCGCCGCTGCGCTCGGGGCCTGCGCAGCTCCAACAGCGCCGAGCGAAGCCGATCTCCGAGCCACGGTCGACCTCCTGCGGACGGCCAATACACGCAGCGCGACTCTTGCCCTGACGATTCCACCGACGGCGCCCTCGGCCGCGGCGCAGCCCACTGCCTCCTTCGAAGTGGCCACCTATCGCGACGTGTCCGCCGGCTTCGAGTTCGACTACCCGGCGAGCTGGACAGTGGGGCCTGTTGAGCAACATTCGCGCGGCGGGATAACCGCCTTCACCTCCTGGTCGCGTCCGACCGACGCGCTGCCCGGTGAGACGCCGGCTGGTGAGACTCGCATGGACGCCACCGTGCAACTCTGGGATCCAACCGGCAACCTGGAGGCCTTTGTGACGTGGTTCTTGGACCGCCTGGCGAGCGAAGCCAGCCGCCCCGCCTACGATGCTATTGGTATCGCGGTCACGTCGGATGAGAGCCTGACCCTCTCCGACGGTCGCCCGGCGGCGGCCTTCGTCGTGGAAGGATCGGACGGCAGCCAGAGCTTTTTCTTCTTCACGACTCTGAACGACAAGTATCTGGTTCTCAGCGGCGAGGGTGATCTGGCGCTCCTGGCCGAGATCGCGCGGACGGTTCGGCCGACGCCGCTCGAGTACTGACGGTGGTCGGGCGTTGGCCGTCCCCATGAATCCGGTCACCCGGCGACTGCTGGATGCGATCGCCGACCCTGAGCTGGCCGCATTCGCCTTGGCCTGGGATGAATTCGAGGAATGCCTGGTGCGGATCTACCGCCAGGGAGCCAGCCAGCCGGAGGACGACAAGAGGCACGCCGAGCTTCGGCCGCTGCTGCTGCGGCAGCTCGGTCGATGGGAACGAGCACTTGAACCGCACTGGCGGGCGACGCGGATCGATGGCTCCCCACCGGAGCGGAGCCCGTTCCGCGCCGTGCTCGCCCTGCGCCACGCGCGCGCCGTCATCGAGAACCTACATTTGATGCGCGTTCTCCCGGCGGCCCGCGAGGCCCTCAACCACCTCCTGCTCGAGCGGGGCGGGGACTGAGGTCTGGAGCGTCAGCGCATGCCCACCTTCCGCTTCTCCCACCCGATCGAAGTGCGCTATGCCGACCTCGATCCGCAGCGGCACGTCAACAACGCCGCCGTCTTCACCTACTTCGAGCAGGCGCGCGCCAAGTATCTGGAGCATTTGGGCCTGTGGGGCGGCGGCGATTTCGACGACCTGGGGATCATCGTCGCCGAGGCTGCCGCCACGTACAAGGCCCCGATCGCCTACACCGATCGGGTTGTGGTCGATGTCGGCGTGACCCGTCTGGGCACGAAGAGCCTCGACCTTGAGTACCAAGTCCACACGGACGATGGGCGCCTCCTGGTCACCGGACATACGGTCTTGGTGGCCTACGACTACCGCCGAGCACGATCGATTCCGATCCCCGACGAGTGGCGGCGAGTCATCACCGCCTTTGAAGACAAGCTTCCCGGAAGCTTGGAGCTTCCGGGAAGCTAGGGATCCGATTTGAATCTCGACGCGTCTCTTGCGCCGGCCTCCCTGCGCGACGTCCCGTCGGTGGCCGCCGCCGCCGAGGCCCTCGGCTTCGACGCCGTTTGGACCAGCGAGACTCAGCACCACCCGTTTCTTTCGCTGGCGCCGGTGGCGGAACACACGGCCCGCCTGGGCTTCGGCAGCGCCGTCGCCATCGGTTTCGCCCGCAGCCCGACCGTCCTGGCCCACACGGCGTGGGATCTGGCCGCCGTCTGGGGCGGTCGATTCCGGCTGGCCTTGACATGATCGCCGACCTGCGGTTAATAGACAGGTGCCAGTGAACCG